>JBDTZW010000075.1:0-3735 GCA_040004905.1 Acidobacteriota bacterium | reverse complement strand
CGGGCATGTATGAGAGCAGATAGCGGCTGCTGCGAAGCTCGTCGCAGATAGTTTTCGCGGCCGTCTGCGATTCGTCGAACGAAAATAACTGTCCGCCTGTATTTTCGGTCAATTGCTGGAGCACCTCGGCTGCCTTTGGGTGATCGCGGCGATATGCTCCGCCGGTCCGGTCCGGTATCTGCAGGGCGTATACAACGATATTCTCGTTTTCCAATTCACCGAGCAGTTTGTCATACGGGATCTTGCTCCCTCGGTCGAGTCCGTCTCCGACGATGATGATCGCGGTTTTCCTCGTCCCAGGCATTAGTGGGATCAGAACGCTCTTAACCGCAGCGTCGATCGCGTCGAAAAGATAGGGATTGCCCTTTTTTCGAAACGTGGCGAACGAAGCCTCCATCTTCTTGGCGTCGTCGGTCCATTCCTGAATGATCTCGGGCTTTTCGTCGTAAGCGATCGTGAATAGCTGGTCACCGTCAAAGATCTCGTACGCAAATTGCATCACGGCGGCTTTCATCTTTTCGACGGAGGTAGGCAGCGTCTGTGAATTATCCACCAGCAGAACTATCCGCGACGGCGACGGATCAAATGCGAAATTTTTGACCTTTTGCTCGATGCCGTTCTCAAAGAAGGAGATGTTATCTATCGTTACCGGATCTTTCTTGCCGTCCGTCCGCGACGCGGTGACGTTAATGATGGCCCCATCGGCGTCGATGCCTGTGGCGTTATGGTGAGACTGGCCGGCGGCTATCGTGGGCAGCATAAGAGAAAGTGCTGCGGAAAACAGAAGAAGAGATCGGCGCCGACGCGTTCTGGATGCGTCACCCCAACTAGTCCTTTTTTGTGGTGGTCGAGTCACTCGTTGTCTTTGATGCAGTTTCCGTCTTAGCCGTTGATTCGGTGGAAGTGCTTTTTTCGTTGGACGAAGATGTGCCCTTTTCTTCAGATTTCGCCGCGGAACCGCTTTCGGCCTTTTTGCCGGCGTAATCGGTCACGTACCATCCAGCACCTTTAAATTGAAACCCGGACAGCGACCATTGCTTTTCCAGCTTTCCGTGACACTTTTCGCACGTCGTCAACGGCTCGTCGGACACACTCTGGCGTTTCTCGTAATGAGTACCGCACTGCTGACATTTATACTCGTAAATTGGCATTCTCGAAAAACTAACAAATAAAAACCAACAAATAGCTGATTATTCCACCGCGGCCGCGTTCATGCCGGCTTCGTGCGAATGCTCGGCCAAAAAACGCTCCGCGTCGATCGCCGCCATACAGCCTGTTCCGGCGGCGGTCACGGCTTGGCGATAATACGCGTCCTGGGCATCGCCGCAAGCGAACACGCCTGCGATATTCGTCTTCATCGTCCGGCCTTCGGTCTTCAAATATCCGACCGTGTCCATATCGAGCACGCCCTTGAACAGGTCCGTGTTCGGTTTATGGCCGATCGCGATAAAAACGCCCTGTGTCGGCAGCACCGACTCCTCGTTCGTTAGGTGGTTCTTGATCCTAACACTCTCGACACCGGTGTCTTTTGAGCCGCTGATCTCCAGAACTTCGGTATCCCACATGATCTTGATCTTTTGGTGCGACAGCACGCGGTCCTGCATTATCTTTGATGCGCGAAACTCGTTGCGCCGGTGAACCAGCGTTACGCTCGACGCAAACTTGGTTAGGAAGAGGGCTTCTTCCATCGCCGTATCACCGCCGCCCACCACAACGATATCCCGGTTCCTAAAGAAAAATCCGTCGCAGGTGGCGCACGCCGAAACGCCATTTCCGCCGAGGCCTTCCGGCACCGGAGCCTCGCCGGGTATCCCGAGCCATTTCGCCGACGCACCCGTAGAGATGATCAGCGAATCGGCCAAAACGACCGTCGAAATATGTTCGCTGTCCTGGCTTTCCTTGCCAAACAGCCGGAACGGCAGGCCAGACAGATCGACGTGATCGATCCAGATATTTATGATCTCGGTCCCAAAACGCTCCGCCTGTTCGCGAAACTCATCCATTAGGATCGGGCCCATGATGCCCTGCTTAAATCCGGGATAATTTTCCACCTCTGTCGTGATCGTCAATTGCCCGCCGGGTTGCGGGCCGTCGATCACTAGAGGTTCAAGCTGAGCGCGACCGGCGTAGATCGCAGCCGTCAAGCCTGCGGGCCCCGAACCCAATATCACGACTTTTCGATGAATTTCCTTTTCTGACATAACTCAATAAGCTTCTTCCGAAACCAAGGGGAACAAATCCGCTTTTCGCCTATGACAATATTATATCCGGCAACCAACCGCTTAGTCTATTTAACCTCACACACAGCCTTTGCTTACCCCATTTATTTTTTGTGATGTTTCGTGTTAAACTCATCCACAATTGGTTACTTGTTCACGTAACGCGCTCTTGTGATGCCAACCCCAACACAGCCTCAATTTGAGGAAAAACGCTTCGCTCTGCGAATGGCTCTTCGGCTTCCGGTAGTTGTCTCCGGACGATCGGACGATGGCGCCGCTTGGAGCGAACCGACAGAAACCGACGATATTTCGACCTTGGGCGCCCTGTTTCAGCTCAATCAAAAGATCACGACCGGCGACAGTCTTTATATCCGCTCGCACCGGCCGGACGGCGTACCCGTCGAGGTCAAGGCAACTGTCGTTCGTGTAACGACAGCCAACTACGGCATGTCACGTGTCGGTGTCTCGATCGCGGAATCGAAGGACAACTGGCTGCGGCTGTTTGTCGCGTGGATCGCCGACGACAACGTCGTCGAGGGCGTCGAAGAATAAGAGTCGAGCGAGCGCTGGTACGGTGCACCGACGCAAAATTAGAATTGTATCTTTCGACAGGCCCGACGCCTGTCGTATTTATTTATGTCCAACTACGAAACAATAGCCGTCGAAAAACGCGGCGCCGTTGCGATCCTAACGATCAATCGTCCCGACAAGCTAAACGCGTTGAATAAAACTGTCCACGTCGAAGGCGTAGCCGCGATGAAGGAGCTTCGCGCCGACGCTGGGGTCCGCGTCCTCGTGATAACCGGTGCCGGCCCGAAAGCGTTCATCGCCGGGGCCGACGTCAGCGAATTCGAAGGCCAGACGCCGGTCACCCAGCGGGACCTGTTTCACGAAGAGACGTTCTTCAATTCGATCGACGCATTTCCAAAGCCGGTGATCGCTATGGTCAACGGGTTCTGCCTCGGCGGCGGCAACGAGCTTGCGCTCGCGTGCGACCTTCGCGTTTGCAGCGAGAATGCGCGGTTTGCCCAGCCCGAGATAAACTTGGGCATCATCTGCGGCGGCGGCGGAACGCAACGTTTGACGCGGCTGATCGGCGAGGGCCGGGCGATGGAGATCATTCTCACCGGCGATATGATCGATGCTGAAACGGCCTTAAAATTCGGCCTCGTGAATCACGTCTATCCGGCCGCCGAACTCGAAGAAAAAACCCTCGATCTTGCAAACAAGATCGCTGAAAAGGCACCTATTGCGCTCCAGCTTTCCAAGGAAGCGGTGAAGTTCGCGTCTCGTTCGAACCTCGACGAAGGCCTCCGCCGCGAGGTCGATCTTTTCGCGATCTGCTTTTCGACCGAAGACAAAAAAGAAGGCGTTTCGGCGTTCCTCGAAAAGCGCAAACCGGTTTTTACCGGAAAGTAGACGGCAAAAAGGATCATTGCCGCCCGTCAGTACGTCATAAGGCGAGGTGTCTGTTATGACGATGATCGAGGGAAACGCGGCGTATATTCCGGTTACC
>JBDTZW010000134.1:0-3736 GCA_040004905.1 Acidobacteriota bacterium | reverse complement strand
TTAGTGGTCTGGTGATCGTGTCGAGGACGGACTTGAAAAGCCACTCCTGACCCGTTCGCATTAGATTTGTGATCTGCGCGCTGAAGTTGGGTGCCGCGGGTTTTGGCGGCAGAACCGGCGACGGTGCGGCGACGGGGTTCACCGGGTACTGATTCTCAAACTGCTGCAGGACCGGCGCTGGGCTTCCGTCAAGTGGGGGCATAAATGGCGAATCACTATTGACGCCCAAGATCAAATCGTTTGCAGTAACCGGCTGTCCGTTCATCGTCCCGATCGGTGTCTGCCCTTCGACACGAGGAGCGCGGGGCGGGCGAGGCGGCCTTTGACCGACCGCCATCGTCGTAAAGAGGCAGGCATAGAGGAGGGGCGTCAGGAGGATCGTGAGCGCAGCGGCCATGCTTCGCGATATTTTGTTGAATTTCATTGCTTCCATGTCCTTTCTTGATCAGCTCTGTCGTTCGTTTCAAGTGTTCGATCGATTCAATCGTTGAATACCAGTCTGGCCCGAGTTGTTATCAGGGGAGAGGGTTGCTATAAACGTCATCGTCCCAGATCTCATATTTTTCGAGTTCGCGAAGAAATGAGTCCGACGCCTGTGTGATCCCGGTCATCATTTCATTCGTTCGGCGGATCTCTTTTCCGAACTCGGTCATTTGTTCGATCTTCAGACCGTATGCCACGAATTTGGCTTGGATCTTGGCTTCTAGTTCCCGAAGCTGCCCTTCAACTGTCGTTATGCGCAAATTTACGGCAAGCATTTGGTCGATGAGAGATTGAATGCCATCCTGATTGGCGTCCGGGTTAGCGGACATCGCTCTTGTCTCATCCGCGATTCTCTCCCGCTCCTCGTAGAGTTTTGCTAGGTCGAGAAGGATGTTTTCGCGATCGAATAGCATTCGTTCAAGTTCCGAGTCGAGCTTTGCCAGGCGCTCAAGATTGGCCATTTCCGCATCCGCGCTTCGCCCGATCGAAAAACGCAGGAAGTCGTCGAGGTCGCGCTTATTGGCATCCATATCGTAAATGCCGCTCTTCAGGCGTCGGGCAATATTTACGACCGAATGGATCTGACTGGTTATCGTCGTTTCGATCCTTTTTTTGAGCTCGAAGGTTCCACGTATTAAGCGCCCGAGTGTCGCGTACGTTGTGATGAGTTGCTTGTGCCGCATTAGCTGCTCGTCGACCTTATCAAGAATTCCTCGCAGGTTCGTGACACTTTCGACCATCTTTTCGTACTGCTGGACGGCCTTTTCGTACATAGTGATGTAGTGGTTTATGGTTTCGACCCATCGCGTGGCCTCCTCGATTCTCTTTTCGACCTGCAGCGCATATTGAGCCGGATCGAAGACGGTGAACTGAGCCTTTGCAGGACGAACATCGAGGCCGATCAGCAGCGATGAAAGAACGCCTGCGAAAAAGACTTGCCGAATGAAACCAATTCTTTGTCTGTTCATCACGATATTTGACCTCCGGTTAGTTCTTGCATGTCGGCGTCCGACAGCGAGGTAAGCCCTATGGCGGTCAGTCCGCTCGGATACTTTGCCGCAAGCCAGGTGACGACAAGCTCGAGTGGCAGGTCGGGCCGAAGATTTTCGACAAGCCTTCGAGCGTTGGCCTCGTTCGTATCGTTCGTGTTCGCCCAAAGCATCGCGGGAGACAGGTGTATCTCAGCCATTTGAACGATCTTGTCCGCACCGCTTCCGATCACGAATACCCACTGCGTGTATCGGCCGTATTGGTTTCGTATTCCGCGAATCGCGGAAATGGTTTCGGGGGCGAGTTCACAGTCATCCGCAAGACGCTCGAAACCGCCTATTTGCTTGCCGATCAACTTGACCCCGGAATTCTTGACGAGATCTATGCCGGTCACATTGGGCTGTTCGCGTGTGCCGGTGAAATGCTCATAGGCTTGCGAGAAAAGCACAGTGACGAGACCTTCCTTGCGGCCCGTAACGGTCGCTTCGGCAATAAGTTCCTGGATCGCCGGAAAATGCCGGTTGATCTCGCGCATCTCATCGCAAAGAAAAAGGATCGGCGTCTTCTGGTTTTGAGCGTTCTCCTCGCCGATCTCCTGCATGATCTGGGCGCTGATGCGAAAACCGACGCTCTCGCGGATCTTTTCATCGAGACTGCTGATTCCCGACAGTTCAAAGACATCGAACATTGACGGCTCATCATATTCGGGATGCGTCGGGGCATTGAGCCAGGGATCTTTTCTGTGAATGTTGAGCTTCAGATATAGTTCGTTGGCTTGTCGCTCTTCACCGGCGTTCCAGTGATAGGTCTTCAAAATGTCGAGAAAGTGTCCCAGAGTCGGCTGAAACTTGGGGCGGCCATACCCATTTCGAGCCAGGGCCATTTTGTAAACCTCGTCTATGACCGTCGCGGCCACGGCGCTCGTGATCGCGTCTGATTTGGGGGTCTTGCTCAGGATCAGGATGTCAGTCAGGACCATCGCAAGCTGCCGCTTTGTGGGAACGATGCCGTTCTGAATGCCGGGATAGTTCCAGATGTTGATGGGTTTCGGATCTTTCTCGGTAAACTCGATGTGCCGTCCGCCAAAAAGTCTGCAGATAGGCTTGAACGAATGACGATAGTCTATTACCCGTACTTTTACATTCCCCCTATGGGAACGAATGTCGGTGATCAGCATCGAGGCGAGGAACGACTTTCCCTCGCCGGATGCGGCGGTGACGATAACGGTTGGAGATTTGATAAGAGCCCGGTCGTAAAGGTCGAGACCGAACATCTGTCCGTTCGGTGTGCTAAAGACACTGTGTGGTCTTTTGCTGCCTCGCCAGCTCGTTTCGGTCGGAACAAACGCAATGACGGAATCCGCTGTTTCGTTGAGTTCCTGGCCCGTATGCTTCGGAGAAAGTTCGCCGGCCAGCATCCGCGGATACAGAGCACGCTGCCGAACAGCGTCTTCGCGGATCGCATCGGCACCGATTTTTTTGCGGATCGCGGAGATGACCGAATCGCAACGGTCATCGAGTATTTCCAGCTGACGGCGGGTCTCCTTAGCCCCTTTCGATCTATCGGAAAAAACGATCACGTTGAGGCGAAGGCGGCAGATCTCTTCATTGTCGGCTTCGACCTGTTCGAGCAGGTCTTCGAGATCGCCTTTTATCACGACGGCGTCCTTCTTGAGATTCCTGAAGCCAAGCCAGGTGTTGCGGCTGCCTTCGATCCGGTCGATCCGTTTTTGCAGATCTTTTTTTGCGGCCTGTTTCTCGGTCGTCATCAGATCGACAACGATCTCATTCGGAAAGCATAAGTTTCGAGTCGCCGTGAGATAACGCATCACGTCGGCCGTGACGAAGCCGTTCGGCAGACTCTTGAGACTCACAAGGCTTGCGGGAGTACCGTTGTGCCGGACGAACAATTCTCCACCGGCTTCGATCCTGGTACTCGCGAGGAATCTCCTTATATCGACACGCCCCTTCTTCGGAACAATCGGGGCAGCAGCGTAGTCGCGTCGATGGCTTACAAAAAGATTCCCGAACAACTCTTTCGCGCCCATCTCCTGAAGGTTAAGCGATTTCGGGAAGTTCGCCTCGAAAGCCTGTAATACCCGCAGCGCTTTGGTTCGGCATCCGGATTCGGCTTTGAGCTCTCGCGTTACTACGCCCTCGCCGGCTGCGTTCCTTGTCTTCAGGATCGGCTGCGAGAGGAATCGGAGGCCGCCATTTTCGCGAACTGCACTAATGATCGAAGGAAATGCAGATCCCAGGAGACT
>JBDTZW010000392.1:0-12700 GCA_040004905.1 Acidobacteriota bacterium | reverse complement strand
AATACAACCGGAGTGAAACCTTTGCGGCGAACAGCTTTTTCGCGAATCGGGCCGGCAGTTATACTGCTCAGGACCAGATCAATAGCGGCGGTATCCTTCAGGCTGGTGACAAGAAACAGCCGAGACCGCACCTCGTTCGTAACCAGTTCGGCGGCGGCCTAGGCGGCCCGATCCTGAAGGACAAGCTTTTCTTTTTCTTCAATTACGAAGGGCGAATCGACAGACAGGGAATCCCCTCGACACGAATCGTTCCGCTGGATAATTTCCGAAACGGAAGCATTGGATACATCAATAATAACGCAGGCTGCTTGTCATCGAGCCGTCAGAATACTACGCCGGGCTGCATTTCGTTCTTGACACCAGCCCAGATGACGACGATCGATCCCCTGCATCAAGGGCCAAATTCGGCTCTGCTTGCGTACCTGAATGGACGATATCCGCATGCTAATGACCCGAGTTTGGGCGATGGTCTCAACACTGGCGGATTCCGATTTAATGCTACGTCAAAGCGAAAGGATTCGACCTATACGACGCGTTTCGATTGGAATGCTACAAGTACACAAAAGGTCTTCGTTCGCTTCAATATCGCTCGCCGCACTCAGGATGACATCGTCAATTCAGTTGCCGAGCAATTTCCCGGCGACGGAACGACCTCACAGATCGTTGTTAAGGATTACAGCATCGCTGGCGGTTGGGACTGGGCGATCACAAACCGGTTTTTCAACCGCGTGACGATTGGTAACAGTCATTCGGGACTGGATTTTCCGAATTCGCTTCATCCCCTTTCGCCTACTTCGTTCACTTTCATGAATACGACGCAAGGAGCTCAGCTCAGCGGTCCGTACGCTAGCATCGCTACCCAAAGCCGAAATGTCGATACACCGACAATTCGCGATGACGCGACGTATACCATGGGAAGTCATACCTTTACATTCGGTGGCTCGTTCAAGCCTATCAAGTCCGTTTCGGGCTTAGTGAACGATTTTAATTTTGCTACCCTCGGCTTGGATGGCAATCGATCGGGTTTTAACAACTCGGTTAATCCGACAGTCACTCCACTTCTGGGCGGTGCGACACCGAACGGAACGGCGAAAGCGGCGTACGATCGAGCCTTTGCGTTCTTGATCGGACGATTTGCTTCCGTTTCATCTCAGTTCAATTACGATCTAAATCAGACTCCGTTCCCGCTGGCCCACGGAAAGGCGCGTGACTATCGGTACAATGAGTTGGAATTTTATGGACAGGACAATTGGAAGATCAGAAGCGATCTTACGCTTAATGCCGGTCTAAGATGGCAGTACTACCAACCGCCTTATGAGGCCAACGGTTTCCAGGCATCGCATAACGTAGATTTTGACGAGTTGTTTGCGAAACGCCTTGCAAATGGAGCGGCCGGCATCGGCGGCGACAGTGCGGAACCATTCCTGACCTACGATCTTGCCGGTAAAGGAAACAACGCGGCACCGTTCTATAAGCCGGACAAGAACAATTTTAGCCCTCGCGTAGGTTTGGCATACGTGCCGAGTTTTACCGACGGGTTTGGCAGAAAGCTTTTCGGTGACCGTAAAACGGTTATTCGCGGGGGATATTCTCTCCAGTATGAGCGTGTCGGCGGGGCCTTGACCTTTATCGAGGATCAGGTCTCCTACCTGTTCGATAGTACGGTGACGAGCAACTTCTTCCAGCCGGCCACAACCAACGACCTGCTATTGACCCCGCGATTTACGGGCATCAATAATTTGCCGGTTACCAATGCTCCTATACCGCTGACCCGTCCCTTCACCCCATTTGTTGACGGAGGAGTTCCGTTCGGAAACGCGGAAGGCCAGACGAACTACACCATCTCGAATAAATTCCAGGTTCCGTATTATCACCAGTACAGTATCGGTTTCCAGAGAGAGTTGCCGGGCAACCTGATCGTCGATGTTTCGTACGTCGGACGTTTGGGAAGAAAGCTGTTCACTCAGGCCGATGCGGCACAGATAGTCGATTTTAAGGATCCTGCTTCGGGACAGACTCTTCTACAGGCGTTTAATGCTGTCCAGGGTCAAATTGTCGCTGGGGCGGCGGTGACGGATCAGCCCTTCTTTGAAAATCAGGGGGCATTGTCCATCGGTGCACCCTGCGCTGCGGCTTTTGGTACTTCTTGTACGCAAATCCTTGCCGGTAACGTAGGCTCACTTTTCCGCGTGGGCGATGCGTCTGACACGGTCCAGTTTGCGAACGCGATCGGAGCGCTTCGAGCCAACGTTGGTTTGAGCGGCCAGTTCTCGACAAATGCCTTTATTACTAATTTGGGCCATTCGCGATACGACGGTCTTTTGATCAGCGTTCGAAAGCGCTTTTCGCAAGGCCTTAAGTTCGACTTTAACTACACGTTCTCAAACTCGAAGGATAACAACTCAAGTGTCGCCAACACTGTTTTTGGCGGCTTGATCTGCGATGTTCGAAACCTGGACGTATGTTACGGTCCTTCGGACTTCGATATTCATCACCTGTTGAACGTTAACGGTATTTGGGAGCTTCCAGTTGGACGCGGAAAGTGGCTCGGCAGCAATATGCCTGGCTGGGCTAACGCGATCGTTGGAGGTATTCAGATGTCGGGAATCTTCACCTATCGATCAGGCCTGCCGTTCAGCACTACGACGGGTTCATTCCCGGTCGGTTTTGTTTTTGACAGCCCGGCCGTTTTTACCGGTAATCAATCGGCGCTTGCGTCGCATATTGATACTACTCAGGCCAACGTGCAGTTCTTTGGAAATCAGGCCGGAGCGTTGGCTGCGTTTAGAAATCCGCAAGGCGGCGAGATCGGACAGCGTAATAACCTTCGCGGTCCTAATTTCTGGAACCTTGATTTCGGTATGGCCAAGAACTTTAAACTTCCGTGGGAAGGACAACGTCTACAGCTTCGTGCCGATGCGTTCAATCTTTTCAACGTGAATATGTTCGGCTTACCGAATGGAAATTTCAACAGTACATCCACACCGTTTGGCGCGATCACGACGTCGTCCAATGCGCCCCGAGAACTACAGTTCGCGGTACGCTGGGATTTCTAATGGTCGACTGATTATTGAACTAATTGTTCGTTCGAGCCTTCTGCGAAAGCAGAAGGCTTTTTTGTTCGCAATCGAATGATCTATTTTGAGCCGAATGAATCGTTGCCGGTGATGTTGGCGAGGTGGCGGGTGTCGTTTAGGGCTAGGATGCGGATGTTGCGGGGGCCGCGGAATTCGAAGCGGTTGATGCCGCAGTTGGACGTGACTATCCAAGGGGTCTGTTTGGTCGAGCGGTGGATCGCTCCCATGAGGTGGAGCGTTATAAAGCAGATGGCGCCGGTGTGGGAAAAGATCGCGATCTTGCCGCCCAAATTTTGCAGGATGATCGACTGCAGCTCTGAGGTTGTGCGGCGAAGAAGCTGGCGATAGCTTTCGCCTTCTGTAATAACGTGATGGATATTGCGGTTGACAAGGGCGTAATAGTCCTTGGGAAACTCCGCTTTAGATTCGTCAAAAGTAAGGCCTTCCAACACTCCGACATGCCGTTCGCGGAAAGCTTCTGTTTGATTTACGGGCAGGCCGCTGAGCTTCGAAAGTGGAGTCGCCGTTTGCACCGCTCGATGCAGATCGCTCGAGTAGATGGCCGTTATACCTTCTCTTGAGAGAACCTTTGCGGTCAGTTCCGCCTGTCGTTCGCCGAGCTTGGAGAGCGGCGTCGGACCATGGCCGCCAAAACGCCCCTCGGCATTTCCGTCGGACTGTCCGTGTCTGATCAGGAAGAGTCTGGTTATGGGCATTTCGAGAGTACGAAAAAGGCCGGAGCGGCATAATCGACCGAACCCTTCCAACCTTAAGCCGAAACGGCTTCGGCCTTAAGCTTTTCGGTCTGGTAATGCGTCGTCAGAGCGTCGACAAATTCATCTAGCTGGCCTTCCATTACCAGGTCGAGCTGGTGGACAGTCAGGCCGATGCGATGATCGCTTACGCGATTTTCCTTAAAATTGTAGGTACGGATCTTCTCCGACCGGTCGCCGCTGCCGACCATGCTTTTACGTTCGGCAGATAAGGCATCGTGCTGCTTCTGCTCCTCAAGCTCCTGCAGCCGGGCGCGAAGAACCCGCATCGCTTTTTCGCGATTCTTGATCTGTGATTTTTCGTCCTGCATTGAAACCACAACGTTCGTGGGAAGATGTGTGATTCGAACGGCGGAATAGGTCGTATTTACCGACTGCCCGCCAGGGCCGGACGAGCAAAACGTGTCGATACGCAGATCGTTCTGATTTATTTGCACATCGACCTCTTCTGCTTCGGGAAGAACGGCGACTGTGATCGCGGAGGTGTGAATGCGTCCGCTCGTCTCGGTCTGCGGCACCCGCTGAACGCGGTGAACGCCAGATTCATAACGCATTTTCGAGTAAACCTTGTCCCCCTCGATCACTGCAACAGCGTCCTTTATTCCTCCGACGCCCGTATCCGACGTTTCCAAAATATCCATCTTCCAGCCCTGCCGCTCGGCGTATCGGGCATACATTCGCAGGATCTCAGCCGCGAATAGCGTCGCTTCGTCGCCGCCGGTTCCGGCGCGAATTTCAAGAATTACGTTCTTCTCGTCGTTCGGGTCTTTCGGCAGCAGCAGCACCTTAAGATCGTCTTCTGCTTTTGGCAGCCGCCCTTCAATGTCGGCTATCTCAAGCTCGGCCATCTGCCGCATCTCGTCATCGTCCGCGGCAGAAGAAGCAAGGTCCTTTGCCCCTTTGAGATCTTCCTGCATCTTTTTGACGTTACGGTATTTTTCAACTATCTCGCCGAGCGCTCGGTGCTGCTTCATCGCCTTGGTATACGCCTTCATGTCCGACGTAATATCGGGCGACGAGATCTGGGCCGTTAGCTCATCGTAATTTTTTTCGATCTGTACGAGTTTTTCTAACATAGTTGAAAGTAGTCAGTAGCCGGCGGTTCCGTATTAGACCACGACCTCGAGATGCCTCTCGTACACAGGTGCCGTTTCTACTTCGGCGGGTTCCAGTTTTAATGATTCATCCAGGGCCTTGATCGCGACTTCGAGCTGGCTCGCATCTGGTTCTTGGGTGGTGATGTTTTGCAGCCAGAGGCCCGGTTTGGTCATCAGCTTAAATATCGCGCTCGATTCTTTTTTAGCCGCATACCGGATCACCTCATACGATAAACCCGCAACCAGCGGCATCAGGGCGATGCGGACAAGAATGTTAAGCCAGAGCAGGTCAAACCTGATGACCGAAAATAAAATGATCGCCACCAGCATGACCACCATAAGGAACGACGTTCCACAACGCGGGTGCTGCCGTCGCTGGAGCGTCGCGTTGTCCGGTGTTAGGTCAAGCCCCTTTTCCCACGTGAAAACAGTTTTGTGCTCAGCTCCGTGATATTCGAAAACGCGGCGGATGTCCTTCAGATACGACATTGTAAAGATCATCGTGACGAAGAAGAACATCCGAACGAGCCCGTCAACCAGGTTAAAAGCGATCCACGAATGCGGTTTGACCTCCCACACGTAAGCCTTGATCGTTTCAAGCCACCCGGCACCGGCGGCGATCGCCGGTGCGTCAGCCCAGTGGGCGGCGATAAATCCTAGATTCGTTAATAGAAGCGGAGCCGCCACAAAGAGCACAATGTTGAACAACAGAGCGAAAACGATCGAGCCGACCGCCGTAGCCGATTGTCCGGTAGTCCTTGCCTTCACTGTATTCTCCGGCATGATGACCTTTACCGGGGCTTTTGTGAAATTCTCGTCGGTTGTTCCTTCGACAAGTGCAGGTTCGGTAACGAGATTCTTCTGCTTCGCCAGTTCTTCTTTCACGAGTAGATCCTCTTCGTAAACCTTGGCGGAAAAATTTAGGGCTTTGACGCCCAAGGCCATCGATTGGATCAAGGTCGCCCCGCCGCGAAGGACCGGCCAGGCCAGCCATTTATACGTGTCGCTCCACTTCGGGAGCGATTCCGCTGTATGGACGATCGAGCCGTCCGACTTGCGGCAGGCGATCGCATAGGCGGACGGCGTTCTCATCATTACGCCTTCCATAACCGCCTGGCCGCCGACTATCAGATCGCGTTCCATTGCGAAAACCGTGTGAAGAAACTGGAGTTTACGGGGTGAAAGGTGCCTTTTCATACGCCTGATTTGATTGCAAAACCGCTTGTTTAGATGCTTGCCGAATCCTCAGCCAACAGCGTGATAAAAACAGTCAACGCCGAGCTTTTTTCACCTTTTACGCGTGTATTTTGGATACAACACGATCAAGCGGCGCAAAAGCGTCGGCGTCTAGTTTTCTAAAGCTAATATCTGTCAGTAAGTAATCTCAACGGATCAAATACCTTATTTCGCAGCCTGAACGCCGCCCCGCTGATAACGCTTGTTAAAGCGGTCAACGCGTCCGGCAGTATCGACCAGCTTCTGCTTGCCGGTAAAGAACGGATGACATTCCGAGCAAATTTCGATATGCAGCTCTTCGCCCAGCGTGGAACGCGTTTTGAACGAATTTCCGCAGGCACACTGAACCGTTATCTCGTCGTATTTCGGATGAATTTCTTGTTTCATGACTAACTCTTTCCCCTTGTATAAAGACAAACTATAATTCTACCTGAGATCAGATATTTTGGCAAACTATTCGCACCTTTGATGTCGTTTCCGCAAAAGTAAGTGACCCAAAATATATGACCAAAACGCGTCTCGATATGACCCAGAGCAACGTCCGTATGACCGCCGAACTAAGCAAAATCGCCATCGAGGGCCATATGCCTCCATTTCTTAGGGCGTGACTGAAAAGCACAGCTTTTCCGCTCGGCGAAAGATGAGACCGAAGAACCGAGTCGCTACCGCTCCAGAGGCGTTTCAAAGGCACGGTATTGTTTTTCTGCTCGGAGCAACATTGCGTGTTGTGATCTCGTCAGGTCCTCGAAGAACGTGTAATCGATTTCCGGTCCGTTCTTTCCGAATTTTCGTATCCAAATGCCGACTACGCGGCCGTCAACGACCACGATGGGGCGGAAGATGGCATGGCCGACGGTCACGTCCTTCATCAACTCAGGACGGACCGAAGCAGTGCGATCGCAGTAACTAACAGTAAACTCATCGAATGCCGGCAGGAGATGGACGGATTTTCGGGTCGGGCCAGTTTCGGCCGGGTTCCACCAGTAGGTATGTCCTTCGACCTCGTCGCTGACCAGGTTTGAGCGGACAAGGTTTAGTCCTTCCCGGGCATCTGCGGGACTAAGGCCGGACCACCAGATAAAATCCCGGATCGTTGCCGGGCCATGGCTGGTAAAATATCGCGTCGCAAGTCTGGCACAGGCCACGTCCTTCGGCAACGGGGCACTTTGTGGCACGCGCTCGTCCATTAACGCATAAGTGAATTGTTTGCCTCGCCTTTTGCCATTGCAGACAACGCCGTCAAGCTCGGCCTTGAACATAATGTGGATGCCGCGCTGTGGGTTCGTGAGAATTCCCTTCCTCGCGATGACGGCCATCAATTCCTGACGGGTCAAATGAACTTCGCCCTCAAGAGCCCGTGCGATGATCTTAGTTGTCCGGTTGAGGGTTTTGGCGTCGAGCTCGAGGACCCGCTGACGTGAGCGTGCCGCAGACTCGATCCTCGGAGCGGTAAGATCAAGAAGCCATCGAACATCAGCGGCGGGCACAAAATGCCATGTCGGCCTCATAACGTGCGTGCGTACAATAGAGCCCGAGTCGATCTCGTCTTCGATGGAGGCGCTTGTTGCGCTGGACATTCTGAGGCCGAGAGCCCATTTCGCCATGTTGTAGTCCTGGGCCTGTACTGCGCCGAGCCACGATACGACCTCACTCGCCCGCGAAAAGCCTTTATGCGCGATCCGCTGATTCCGAAGACGCAGTTTTGCGATCTCAGTCTTTTTCATCGAGCGTAGCAAGCCCAGGGAGGTTGGTCTCAAGCAAGTTCTGAAGACGTTGAGTTTTGATCCCAAATAGATCCTCGAGCTGCGCGATCTTTGATTCTATCGCTGCAGCCTCAACCGGGTTTTCGTGCCGTCTTCCGACGAGCATGTTGTTTTTCGGCGTATGCTCGGTCGCCACAAATTCGAAGAGCCTTGTCGAGTATCCGCTTTTCTCGAGCAGCATCGACCGAATGCCGTCGGTGAGAGTTTCCGCCATGCGTTCGCTCATTATTCCGTGTTTTAGAATGTCACTGAGCACGTCTGGGGGCTGCATCTGCCGCCGGATCTCTTTATGACAGCAGGGAACCGCGATGACGATCTCGGCATTGGCCTTGATCGCTCTATAAAGAGCGTCGTCGGTCGCCGTGTCGCAGGCGTGAAGGGCGATAAGGATGTCGGCCTGGCCGACCTCAAAGTCAGCGATCGTTCCCTCGACAAATTTCAGCCCGTCAAAACCGCCTGCTGCGGCGATCTCACTGCAAAGGGCCACGATGTCCCGTTTGGTATCGACGCCCGTCATTTCTACGTCAATACCTCGCATCGTTGTGAAGTAGTCGTACGCGGCAAAGGTCAGGTAACCCTTTCCCGATCCCATATCGACGATCTTGATTTTCGTTCGATCCTTGAGCGCCGATTTGTCGACAAGGTCCGCTAGGATCTCAACAAATTTGTTGATCTGCCGCCATTTTGCCTGCTGTTTATCGCGCACTCGGCCTTCCTCGTCCGTGATCCCTAATGCTTTAAGGTAAAAGCTTTGGCTATCGATCTGGGCGTGTTTTTCGCGGTCGTGTTTTAACGGGGGCGGAGTCTTAAAAGTCGGTTTGGCCGCATTAAGCCTTGACCTTCCATTTTTACCGATCTCAAGCTGAAGGTCGCCTGCGGTAGTAAACAGGTGCCCACTGTAAAAATCCTTTCCAAGAGTTTCGCCGATGATCTTGCGTCCTTCGGTAAATGCGTAATTCTTTACGGTGTCGCGAGTTTCGCTTCGATAGAGCACGAAAAGCCGCGTACCTTTTTTTGTATCTATCAGACGGACCTGTATTTTTTGCAGATGCCTGTCGGCTCCCTTATAATTGCCTAAAGTCATCTTTACAAAGGTTTGCGCGCGAAGACTCTCGGCAAAATCGTCAAGGAATTTTTGGACGTTATCTGACATCAAACGGAAAGGTTAACATAAATGGAAAACGATTCGAATGCGATCTCAACCACGACTTTTGTCGAATCCGTAGCCTATCTGCTGCGGGAAACCTTCGAGGGTTCGCCCGAAGGGCTGCCGAGCGCGTATCTCGATCGGGGCATTGGGATCTTTACTACGCTCGGCGGCCTGACCGCCGGGCAGGCCTCGTTAGAGGTCTGTGGAACGACCGCCGCTGCGCATACCGAGCATACAAAATTTTACCTCGACCGCCTTTGCGAATTCATCAACGGACGAACAGAACGCGTAAATTGGGAAGACAGTTGGCTGATCGAAACCGTCGATGAAGGAGAATGGGATGCACTGCAGTCGTCCGTCCGAAATACTTACGAAAGCACCCTAAAATGCCTCGCCGGAGTTGAGGGATGGACGAGCGTGCAGATGGGGATGGCAATCGGCCTCGTTGCTCACACGGCCTATCACCTTGGATCGATCCGGCAGATCATCAAGTCGAAATAGATGGCTGATGATGCCGGAAGCAAATTTGGGCTGGTAAAACGCCGATCGAAGTTTCGACGTAAATTCGGCACTGGTTTTGTCGTCCTTTCTCTTCTTGCCGCGCTAATTTTTAACCTTTGGATCGCCACGACCTATTCCGGTGATCAGCCCGGCGATAGCGCCATGTACGTGCGGCTCGCAGGCAATTTGCTCGACCACGGAGTTTTTTCCAACGACACGCAGGAGCCTTTCTCTCCGACGTTAATTCGGCTGCCTGGATATCCACTATTTATCGCAGCGATCTATGCGGTGTTCGGAAATGGTAATAACACCGCCGTCTTTGTGGCGCAAGGACTTGCTAGCGTTTCAACGGCTATCCTCGCAGGCTTGCTGGGGTACGGCTGGTTTGCCGGAAATAAGCGCCGTCGACGACGGGCGGCCTTCCTCAGCTTTGTTCTCTGTGCGTTCTGCCCGTTCATTATCACTTTCTCGTCGGTCGTTCTAACTGAAACCCTAACGATGTTTTTTATGACGGCCGCGGCCTTGGCGGCGACATACGGGCTTCGCTCGGCCGGACGAATAAGCTATTTCTGGTGGGCGACTGCGGGAGTGATTGTCTCATTGTCGGTGTACCTACGGCCCGACAGCGGATTGTTCGCCCTGGGTCTTGGACTGACATTGCTGGTTTCGTTGTTCTTTAAAGGGAAGACAGAGGGCGGAATCTCTGCCCGTTTTCTGCGCGTCGTGGCTAAAGGCGCGATATTTTCGATGGCCTTCGTGCTCGTTCTATTGCCGTGGACGATACGCAATGAGCGAGTTTTCGGAGTTTTCCAGCCGCTTGCGCCAACGCACGCCGAGATGCCCGGCGAGTTTGTTCCGACTGGCTACTACCTTTGGCTGCGAACATGGATAGACGATGGTCGATTCATAGCACCGATGATCTGGAACGTGGAGCTTCATCCGATAAAGTTCGAAGATATTCCGGTCTATGCATTTTCATCGGACGAGGAAAAACAGCGTGTCGCTGCGTTGATCGATCAATACAACAACTCCGATCCGGATCATCCGCAGACGCCGCCGCAAGTCAAGAAAGATGATTCGGATGACGACAATTCGGACGATCAGTCAGACGACGATTTCGACAAGGGTGATGATGCAGCCGACGATAACGGCGATCAGACGGCCGATGATGCCGAGCTTGATCTGAAAATATCTCCTGAATCAGACGCCGCCTTTGCGCAGATCGCGCACGACCGGATCGCGAAAGAGCCGCTTCGATTCTATGCGTGGCTTCCGGCGAAACGGGCAGCGTCGATGTGGTTCGACGCTCATTCCGATTACTACTCGTTCAGCGGTACGCTGTTTCCACTTACAGATCTTGATACGGATATTCACCAGGACCTTTGGTTGGCGGGATTTGCCGGACTGGTTTGGATCTATACGCTTCTTGCTTTCGCTGGAGCTATTTTGCTCGCTCTCGACGGGCGTTGGAAGTCGCGGCTTTTCCTGCTACTGATCTTGCTGATGAGCCTTCCGCGGATCATTTTCTTTGGAACGCTGGAAAATCCTGAACCGCGATACCTGATCGAGCTATTTGTCTTTGCGGCGATCCTTGGCGGGATCGCTCTCGCGAAATTTAGATTGCGAAAACGGACCGGCTCGCTCTTCCTCGAACTGACTTATCGAACGTCAAACGCGTCAAAAGTGGAATAACCGATGGCCGACGCCAGCTCAAAAAATTTCGAGCGAGTGGTGAACCTGGCGGCGGGAACGGTACTTTTTGCCGTGACTGCCTCTATTGTCTGGTGGCAGAACACACGGCTGACCGTGCTTTACGATCTGTGCGGCGTGCTCGAACACGCGACCCGCATCGCACAGGGCGATCTGCCATATCGCGATTTTCCTTTCCCGTACGCACCTCTGACCTTTTTGACTCAGGCTGCCGTGATCAAACTAACTGGAGCGGTCTATTGGCACCACATTGTTTATTGCTGTGTGGTCGCAGGTTTGGCGACCGTTTTACTATGGCGAATTGTCGCCGGCCTATTTCGCGATCATCTCGCTCGGCCAGAGCTGACAGCGTTTTTTCTCGTCGTTCCCGCAGCTATCCTTGGTATCTACTGCATTTTTCCCCATCCGTTTTATGATCCTGATGCAGCGTTCATAATTCTACTGTGCATCTGGTGGGCTCTCGCGCTGGAACGCAAGGGATTTCCACGCGTTCAGACATTCCTGCTCGGCTCGCTCTGCGTGGTAACGCTCTTCGTAAAACAAAATATCGGTCTCGCGTTTCTCGGAATTATTGGGATCTGCCTTTTAATAAGTCTCGCGATCAGCCTATGGAAGAAATGTTCTGTTCGGCCGCATCTTTATTTTATCGGAGGTTTGCTGACAGCGTTTCTCGCGGCTCTCTGCGTCATTCATTTAACTGTCGGCCTGGACAACTACAAACTGTGGACCATTACGTACGCGACAGCACGGCGAACTCCGTCGTTTACCGACATGCTTTCGGTTTACAACGACCGGATGTTGTTCGTTTTTCCGGCCCTGTTCCTGCTCGGCACGTTGCTGCTCAAAAAATATTCGGAAGGGAAGGTCATTAATGCAACTCTCGGAACGATCGCGATGGCCGTGCCGTTTCTCTGGCCCGTAATATATCTGATCGTAACGCCAGATCCGTCCGAGCGAGCCGAACGGCTGGACAATCTATGGCCGTTTGTTTTTATTGTCACAATCGCCGTCGTGCTTTTTGTCCGCCGTCTTTCCGGTGTCGCGGTGATTCTCGTGTTCGTTATCATCGCGACCACGCACGGCATTTTTCTTTCGCAGCAGCTGTGGGGCTCGACCTACGGCATCTGGCCGTTACTTATCATTCTTTTAGCCTTGCTGCTCAGATCGTTATTTGAAGACGCCACCGCTCCTCCGATGGCCCGGGCCGGAACGATTCTCGCCGCAATTATTTCTATCGCGATCGGGTTCGCGGGCGGGTTTTATATCTATTCGAACGAGCGTCTGAGTTATGTGAGCTTCGAAGACGGCGACATGCAGCATTCCACTTTGCCGCAACTGCAGGGACTTTCGATGCGGGGCGATTTTATTCCGGATTTTGAGGAGCTTGTAAAAT
>JBDTZW010000235.1:0-12798 GCA_040004905.1 Acidobacteriota bacterium | reverse complement strand
ACTTTTAGTGGTTGACGACGAAAAGAATCTACGGCTGGTCGTTCAAAAAGAACTGACCCGGCAGGGTCACGACGTCGAGACCGCGTGTGACGGGGAAGATGGTTGGTCAATGCTCGAATCACAGGATTTCGATGTCCTGCTTTGCGATATTAATATGCCGCGACTTGACGGTATCGGACTGCTCCGCCGCCTTTGCGAGCGGCCGGCCATTCGTCCCGAGGTCATTATGCTGACGGGCCAGGCCACTGTTGAAAGTGCGATCGAGGCGATGAAGCTCGGGGCCTACGATTATCTGACCAAACCCTACCGAATTTCAGAGCTGTCCGCTCTCGTCACCCAGGCCGCGGAAAAGCAGGAATTAAAGCTCGACAACCAGCGTCTGCGTGCGCAGATCGAGCGGTCAACCAAATCCATGCCCGACATCGTCGGCGATTCGCGTCATATTAGGGAGATCCTTCGTCTCGTCCAGCGTGTTGCTCCATCCGACACATCGGTTCTCATCACGGGCGAATCCGGTACCGGCAAGGAGCTTGTTGCCCAGGCGATCCATCGCCTTAGCAAGCGAAAGGACAAGGCATTTATCGATCTTAACTGTGCGGCACTTCAGGACACCCTGCTCGAATCGGAGCTGTTCGGCTACGAGGCCGGAGCATTCTCCGGTGCCCGCAGTCGCAAGCTCGGCTTGTTCGAGCTGGCAAACGGCGGAACGCTATTCCTCGACGAGATAATGGAGATGCCGCCGCAGCTTCAATCAAAACTGCTGCGTGCTCTCGAAACACGTTCTTTCTTTCGAGTCGGCGGCGTTAAAAAGGTTGACGTCGATGTCCGGCTCATTGCCGCCACCAATCGTGACAAGGAAAAGGCCCTCGCCGAAGGCGTCTTCCGGGCCGATCTGATGTACCGGATCAACAGTTTTGAGATCGAGATCCGGCCGCTGCGCGAACGCCGAGAGGACATCGAGCCGATTGCCCGGCATCTGCTGGACAAGATCGGCGGACCGAACGCACCGGAGCTTACGCCGCCGGCCATCGATGCTCTCGTCGCATTTGATTGGTCGGGTAATGTTCGTCAGCTGCGCAACTGTCTGGAGCGCGCTGTTCTTCTTGCCGACGATGGCCGAATTACAATACGCGAGCTTCCGCCCGAGGTCCTCTACCGGGCTGAGAAGCCGAATGTGTCCGTCAGCTACAATGCGGGATCGCCCGGCGCTGTCGGAGCGTTTCAGAATGTTCCTTCGACAAACCTGCGCGATGTAGAACGTCAGCAGATAGTTCACGCCCTCGAAAAGACCGGCTGGCATCGCGGCAAGACCGCCGAGATGCTTGGCATTTCACCCTCAACACTCTATCGCCGCCTTCGCGAATACGACCTCGAAGCACGGTAGATAACCAATCCATATGAAAATCCTTATTACTTTGACCTTCCTTCTGCTCGGCTCACTGTCGGTCTCCTCTACGTTTGGCCAGCAAAAGATGGGCGGAAAGGTTGTTGACGTGATCGACGGCAAAACGTTGGTCGTCGAAATGGCAACGGGAAAGATCACGACGATCCTGCACTATATCGAAATACCGGAACCGGGACAGTCGCCCGCGCTGAGCCAGACGGTCAAAGATCACTTGAGCAATCTCGTGGTGGGAAAGAACGTGATGGTCGTACCGCGCGGACTCCTGCCGACCAAGACGCTTGCCCAGGTTTATCTGAACGGCGTCGACATCGGCCAGCAGATGGTCCGTGACGGTGCTGCCTGGCACACGCCCTCGGTCAAGACCGGGCAAAACCAGAACGACAGCGATTCGTACGAAACGTATCAGGCCCTTGCCCGCACTGAAAAACGCGGCGTTTGGTCGATCCTGGACTTGAAGCCCGCGTGGGAATATCGTGCCGAGAAGGAAAAACAAGCGCGGGCCGAAGAAGAACGCCAATGGCAAAAGGCCTCGATCACAGCCAGCCGCAGCGGAACGAGCTACGGACCATCGCGAAATTCACCGAGGGTGACAAAAGGCATTAATAACGCCGGTGCCCTGATCAACAATTACGACAACGAGCGGAGGTCCGGTTCGCTGCGAACACCGATCCTTGGCGTGATGGACCCCGATCCGTCGCGAAAAACCGCGGCAGCCGTCGGTTATTTTTACAAAGAAGACGAAAAGGGGAAACGCAACGGATATTATTCGGTTCTCATGCTTTCATCTGCGAGCAGCGCACGCTTTCGGTCGAGTGATATGACCGTGACGATCGACGAAAAGCAGGTAGCCGTCTCCAGGGGACGCCGCACCGAGAAAAAAGCCGATAGCGCGCTCGAAGAGACCTTGGAATACACCGTCAGCCGGTCGGTCGTCGAAAAAATGGCGAACGGCTCGAAGGTGATCCTTACGATCAACGGTTACTCGATCATACTCCTGCCGGGTTATCAGATGCTGGTGTTCAACCTTCTCGACGCCACGAAATAACGCGCGCCGCTTGATCCCGTCAAAGTGTTTTTAACTCGATCAAAAATTCTTGCTTTGATTCAACGAACCGGGTTCTTCGGCGCGTTTCTATGCGCGTTGGTTCTTGCGCAGTCATCGTTTTCACAGAGCCGTCTCACCGGACAGGTTGTCGATGTGATAGACGGCAGGACTGCGGTCATCGACGTTAGCGGTACAAGATTAGACATTGTGCTGCAGTTGATCGACGTTCCCGAGCCCGGACAGAAATTGAGCAGCGAGGTAACGGAGCATCTTCGGGCACTGATCGCGAAGAAGACAGTTGAATTTAAGGTCCGCACCACCGAAGGCGACCGATCCGTCGGTACTATTTTTCTCAACGGCGTCGACATTGGTCAACAGATGCTTCGCGATGGCGGTGCGTGGCTTTTGCCCGTTGACATGACCGATGCCGAGGCTCCCGAACGCGATATGTACACCGTGGCCGAGTCGCAAGCCAGGGCCGATAAACTCGGTGTATGGTCGGTGCCCGGCCTTAAACCCGCGTGGGAATTTCGTGCGGAACAGAGATCTTCGACGCGGCCGGGAGACACCTACCGTTACAGTCCGCTTGGCGACCCGTCCCCGGGGCGGCCGCGAAATCCGCAGGCCCGAGCGAATGGCGACGCGGACCTGAGCCTCTGGGCGGATATCATGAATGCCGGTCGAGACGCCGGCGGGCTGGTCCGCAGAAAACTCGATGATTCGGGCGTCCGAATGACCGCGACAAACGCGACCGTTCTCGAACTTTCCTCGGGCAAGCTAAAGCAAAAGCTATCGATCCGTGCCATCTACGCGAGTCGCGGCTTGGCGCAGGGCAAAGACGAAATGTTCGTGATCGGCTTACAGGCCGTGGCAAAAACCTCCCGATTGACTCAGGCAATGCCCGCTTCGATCACGGCCGAGGACAAATTGTTCACGCTCGGCCCCGCACGGCGATTCGTTCGGCAAAATTACAGCGATACGCAGGAAATATTCTTCTACATTGTCACGAGAAACACTTTGAACGCGATCGCGGGTGCCCGCACAACGGAAGTGGTGCTGGGACCGTTTACCGGCTCACTAGATATCGAATCGCAGACGCAGATGCTGCAGCTTCTGGACGCCGCACATTAGATCCTATTTTTTCACCGAGCTCGGCTAATGAATAAGTAACGCCTCTCCGACAGCGGCATCAGTTTCGCGTCGAACTCTATCTTTAGCTTTTCGAGCTCCGTTCGCAGCGTCGGCCCGCCGAATAGAAGCAGGTCGCGCCTGCCCGCCCATTTTACAAGCCCCGGAAGTTTCTCGGCAAATTTATCCAGCGCCCGGCAGGTGACGGCCGAAAACTGACCTTTAACCGCCTCCGCAAACTGTTTGTTTGTAATAGTTACCCGGCGGCCGAGTCCCAGCCTCTCCGCCGCACTGTGAAGAAAAGTCGTTTTTTTCTCCTTAGATTCGATCAACGTCGCACGTAGGTCATCGCGCGCGATCAAGCAGGGAATAGACGGAAGCCCGGCGCCCGAGCCTATGTCCGCGAAGCTCGTTCTAGCGGGTAAAGATCTGAACAGGGTCAACGATTCCAAAACATGCCGAGTGGCGAATTCGGTCGGCGAACATGGCCCGACCAGATGAAGCAATGAATTGCTTTCGAGAACGAGTTCGTAGTAATCGGCAAGCTTTTCGATCTTCTCATCCGGAAGCTCGACACCGAACTGCTCCTGATATTCCCTGATCGCCGCAATAAATTCATTTCGCACAGCAAACAGTTTCACTCAAAGAGGTCAGAAGGGCAAAATCTCGCGGAGCGGGCACGAAATGTGGAACGTTCCACAATATCTAACGCGCGTTGTAAGGTTTGAGGCCGCAAAATAAAAAGAACAAAAGACTTTTGATCTTTTGTTCTTCAGAAACTTTCTGAAATTGTGGTGCGGACGAGAAGAATCGAACTTCCACTGCCTCACGGCAACAGGCTTCTGAGACCTGCGC
The DNA here is from genome assembly GCA_040004905.1 of Acidobacteriota bacterium. Classification (GTDB taxonomy): domain Bacteria; phylum Acidobacteriota; class Blastocatellia; order Pyrinomonadales; family Pyrinomonadaceae; genus OLB17. Next base: position 8,365 of record JBDTZW010000235.1, on the reverse strand, counting down.
GTCTACCAGTTCCGCCACGTCCGCACTGGGCGAACATTGAGGATACTAATTCGACGGCACAAATTCAAGATTGCCGCTTGTGTTCAAATATTCGCATGTTCGAATGTTCAGATGTTCGACGGCGTTCAGTCCGTTCGAGCGTTCGAACGCGTTCGAGGTGTTCGTGCTGTTCAAAGGCATTCACCGTACGTATTGCGCAAAACCGCAGTCTCTCTATATCCTAAACCTGTGGAAGCAGACATCAGGGCAAATCTTATCGTGGTGCAGACGCGCATCGCGGCTGCGGCGGCGAGGGCCGGCAGAGACGCGAGCGAGATAAAGCTCGTTGCCGTCAGCAAAACGCATCCTCCGGCTGCGATCCGACAGGCTATAGAAGCGCGTGCGAACGTTTTTGGAGAGAACAAGGTCCAGGAGGCTGAATCGAAGATCCCGGAGATCGGCCGCGTCTCCGCCGAGTGGCACTTGATCGGGCATCTGCAGTCGAACAAGGCGCGCAAAGCCGTCCAGCTATTTGATGTCATCCAATCGGTCGACTCGATCGAACTTGCGACGAGGCTGGATCGTATTTGTGATGAGGAAAAACGAGAGGAATTGTCAGTATTCGTCGAGGTCGATCTCGCCGGTGAGGACAGCAAGTCCGGCATTCCCGAAGCGGATCTTTCGCCTCTGATCGACTTTTTGAAAGCGTGCAAACATCTGAAATTTAACGGCTTGATGCTGCTTCCGCCTTTTTTTGAAGATGCCGAAAAAACACGGCCTTATTTCAAACGCCTGCGTGAGCTTCGCGACAAGCGGGTGGGCGAAAATGCTTTCGTGAACGGCAGCGGCGAGCTTTCAATGGGCATGAGCCACGATTTTGAGATCGCGATCGAAGAGGGCTCGACGGTAGTGCGCGTCGGAACGGCGATCTTCGGCGAAAGGGAAAAAGCAGCAGGGTAAAATGCGTAGGATGCCTGTGTTAATCTGAGATCGCGAAAATATGCTTTCTACTTTAGTTTATCCGTGGATCAGTCTTGTGGTTTGGGCCGCCTTCCTGGCCTTTCTTGCTGTTTTGCTGTTGCGGCTGATCTTTAATTACGCCGATCCAAATCCCTTTGGAAAGGTCGGCCGATTTGGATTTAAGATCAGAAAACTCACGGAGAAGCTCGTCTATCCTGCGGCCCGATTTTTCGCGATGTACCGGATAGACACGCGGCTCGCGCCGATCTTAACTATTGTTATAGCTCTCGTGCTCACCTATTTCGGTTTGCAGATCATTGGAAATACATTCTTCGTGATCGATGGATTGATGGCGGGCGTAATACTAGGTAATCCGAAGATGGTCATAGGTTATGTGCTCTACGGATTACTCAGTGTTTTGGTGCTGTTCATCTTCATCCGATTCATCTCGTCGTGGTTTGTCTTCACGCAAAAGACATTTCTTGCTTTCGTAATGCGGGTGACCAACCCAATAATGGTTCCGGTTCAAAAGCTGATCCCGCCGATCGGAATGTTCGACATCTCAGCAATGATAGTTTTGCTGCTGATCGGATTTCTGCAGTCCGTCATTCTGCGGATCTTTGTTTCCCAATAATTATTTTTTCTCACGGCTTCAATCGTCGTCATCAGCCTTTTTATCTTCTTTTTCGTCGGTCTTTAAGCCTGTTGTCAATAGGTCGAATGCCGGAAGTCTCGCGATTCCCGGCATTGGTGTGTCGCCTCGTACCGAATACCAGATGATCTCGTTCAGCGCTTGCGGGTCGGCCATGTCTGCGTGCGTGAGGTCCTGTTTATCGGTGAGCTGCATGTAATAGGCCATTTTGCCCGTCGGTTTATCAGGTGGATAGAGGTTGTTGAGAGCTATATTTGGCAGAGCGGCGTTGTATGGGCGAAGGTCCGGTTTGTCGGTGAAAATAGCGATAGGTGTTGCGTTTGAATCGAGAAAATTCATCGGTTCGAGTCCAAGGCAGAGTTCGATCGTTCGGATCAGGCTGACGGTATTGTGAAATTCATGCACCAATGCGCCCGGGCGATTGTATGCGGAAATCACGAGTGCCGGGGAACGATGAGCATCGACGTGATCAGGCCCATCCTGTGCGTCATCCTCGACTACAAAGATCGCAGTGTCCTTCCAATAGGGACTTTTGGAAACCTCTTCAACCAGCCGGCCGACAGCGTAATCATTCTCGGCAACGTAGAACTGCGGTGTTGGAATGCCGCGATGCAGGCCGTCGGTATGATCGTTGGAAATGCGAACGATCGAGAGGCTGGGCATGTTATCACCTTTGCCCGCCTGCAGGTCGCTTACATAGCGGCGAAATTCATCTCTCCAGGAACCGAATCGCGAATTCCCTTGAAAAGCGGGATTCGCGTTGTCGGTCGTGATCGCGGGATCGATCGCGTCTTTTGATTCTTTTGCGGCTCGATACGAATCGGTCGTCAACGCATCAGGCGCTTGCAGATCGAAGTTGTGAGCCTGCGGTGCGACGTGGCCTTCGAGCGTTTTTTTGTTGCCGAAGGCGGTCAGGTTTGGCGAAACATCGGGATACTTTTTCGGTTTTTGCGTGTTTATCGATCTGAGATCGTCGGCGGAGACGTTGGTGATAAACTCGCCATAGTTCCGGTATGTAAGCCCCGCGCGTTTCGCAGCGTCCCAGAGGTACAGCGATTCCGGCTCCGCAATATCGCGGGCCCCGTGCAAATAGGGAATGTATTTCCTGACATAGTTGCCGACATCGTTCGTCGTTGCCGGAAGATCAAAAACGGGCGGCATCGCTACCTGCGGTTGATTTGCGGGCGAGTCGAACGAAGGCAGGCGATTGTATCCTTCGTAATCGTAGGTCTGGCCGCGTCTCGAATAATGCCATCGAAAAGCCTTATCGACGTAATCGCTCGAGAATGCGGCGGTTGACCAATTGTGCCCGTCGGGCGATGCTTCGGCGTTCACAAAAAAGCGGTCGAGTAGGCCGAATCTTTGAGCGATGGCATGGGCGTTCGGGGTGATGACCTGTGGTTCGCCGTTCGGCGATCGCGCGGCGTCCGCGCCTCCAAAGATAGCAACGGAACCATCACCGTCAGCCTTTCGGCCATCGCCGCTTGCGGTTACATCACCGAGCACCTGATCGTAAGTTCGATTTTCGCGAATGATGTAAATTACGTGTTTAAAGGGCGACCGTCCGTCCGGAAAGATGTCACGCTTTTGCTGACCGACGAGGCCATTATTTCTCATCGTCTGCTGGGTGAAACCGTACAGCTGCTTTTCGTCGGGGACATTTATGACGCTGATATTTCCCGAGACGATCGCGGCGCTGTACATCCCGCGTTTGCTAGTGCCGCCCGGAAAATCTTTGTTAGGCATATTCGGATACAAGCCGGAATCGGTTATCTTTACCGAAGAATTTTCCATTCCCGTTCCCTTACCGTTCGCGATAAAAAGACGGTTTCCAACGCAGGCGACAGCCGAGGCGTAATTGCCGGTCGGGATGAATCCGAGAAGCTTCGAGCGTTGTTTCGCAGCTGGGTTGGCTTCGAGTTTTACCACTGCGACTGCATTTGCATGCGCATTGGCGACGAACATAGTATTTTCATCGCCACTTAGAGCGAGGCCTTCGGGGCTGACGCCGTTCTTTGCGGCTTCGCTCAGGTGAACCTTGATCGTCTCGATTACCTTGTCGGTCGCCGTGTCGATCACCGAAATACTATCGGCATCAGAATTTACAACGAAGAGCCGTGTCTGGGTCTTGTTCAGAACCATCAAGGTCGGATGCCTTTCGACCTGAATGTGCGTCAAGCGATATTGATGAGCGGGATCGACCACGGCAACCGTTCCATCTCCCCACAGCGAAACATACACTTTGGAAACCGAGTTTCCTTTAGTCAAAAGCCTGACGTCATATGGGTAAAGAAACTGCGACGAACCGGGACGCTGAAGAGCGACCCGGGCGATCTTCCGGGTGTCTCGGAGATCCGAGACGACCCCGAGATTGTCGCTAAGATCGTTCGCGGAGTAAATAGAATTGCCGTCAGGCGAAAGGGCGATACCGGTAGGATAGACCGGGGGAGTCTCGCTATTGTAATTGGGTGACGGAGCATTCTCGGCAAACGCGGAAACATCGATAAACGGTGAATCGAATTTTTTATCAGGTTCACTGCCCGGCAGCAAGGGCCGTGTCGCCGCCGGGTCGAAATTCAGCATCCAGATCTTGTTTTCAAATCCGCCCGAAAGATATAGACGATATTTGCCGTCCGACTGAGGTTTTAGATCGAAGACGAGTCCAAAATTGGCGCTCTGCGGCGAAGGAAAGTAAATGTTTTGGATGACTTGCGGCTCGGGTTTGGCATTTAGGTCGATAACGGAGAGCGATTGGTTCGGTTTACTTTTGGATGTCAACTCGATCCCATACCCGCTGTTGACGCCAATGAGATACCTGCCCTTTCCGTCCGGCCCGCTGCTGTCCGGCGTTCGAACAAAATTCATCGTGAGCGGCGCGACCGCGGGAAGTCCGGTCGTGTTATCGATCAACAACCGGCCTGCGGGGGTGACCGGAATGAAATCCACGGTTTCAGGCTCGATCGGCGATGCCTCAGTTCTCAGGCTGTGTTTGGCGGCAAAATAAGAAACCGCCAGCACGCACACGACAATTATTCCCGCAAAAGACAAGAAGCGGCGCAAAATGATCGATGACATTCAAGAATTCCTCCTCAAAAACGGCAGGCGTAGTGTCAGGTATAATAACCGAAAAGGACTTCGAAATCTCACGCCGGCGCATTTAAACCCATGATCGTCGAAAAGCAAGGTTTTATTCAGATCACAATTCGTGTCGTTCCAAGGGCCGCGCGAAGCGAGATCGTCGGCGAGCACGACGGAATGTTAAAGGTTAAGATCGCTTCTCCGCCGGTTGACGGAGCCGCCAACGCGGAGGTCGTTAAGCTGCTCGCAAAAAAGTTTGACGTCCCGAAAGCTGCGGTCGGTATCGTTTCAGGTCAAACCTCTAAGACCAAACAGATACGAATAACCGGCGTAACGGCTGCAGCCGCCCGAAAGCTCCTTGGCGTCTAGCCGGCCGTTTTTGCCTCGTGTATTTTTTTCGGAGGACGAGAAAGATCACCGTGGCAAGCGTCGCGGCAAGTAACGCCTCCCCGCCAAACGCGATCGATGCCTGCAGCTCTGCAAGGCTCTCCCGTTGGTCGAGCATAAGCCTCAGCCATGTGCAGTCGGCCAGGAACAAAAGCCCGCACAGAACAAGTACAGTTGTATTTCTTTTCATTGCGCGTCAATTAAATCTCTTCCGCCTAAAGCTGAAATGAAATCCAGGTGAACAAATTGTGAAAACTTTGCGGGTTTGCCCAATCAAAAATTGCCGTGATATATTGCAACTTCGACAAAAAGGCAGGCACACGCTCTCTAGCAACGTGTGCCCTTGTAAAACCGGGAGCTCGAGCGACTGAGTATTCATTAAACTTTCCAGGAACATTACTAAATGTCAGGACACTCCAAGTGGCATACAATTAAGCACAAAAAAGGTGCTCTCGACGCCAAACGCGGCAAGATCTTTACCAAGCTGATCAAGGAGATCACCGTGGCGGCCCGCACCGGGGGAAGTGGCGACGTTGACTCGAACGCGCGGTTAAGAAAGGCGGTCAATGACGCCAAGGGGCTAAATATGCCCAACGATACTATCGACCGCGCAATCAAACGCGGAACCGGTCAACTTGAGGGTGTCGCATATGACGAGATCACCTACGAAGGCTACGGACCAAACGGTGTCGCGATCCTGGTCGAAACAATGACCGATAACCGTAACCGCACGGTCGCCGAGATACGTCATGTATTTTCAAAGAACGGCGGCAACATGGGCGAGGCGGGCTCGGTCGCATGGATGTTCGATAAAAAGGGATATATTGTCGTCGATAAAGCCGCTAAGAGCGAAGACGAACTCTTTGAGATAGCGATCGAGGCTGGTGCCGACGATATGCAGGACCAAGGTGAAGTGTTCGAGATATTTACCACGCCCGATAATTTCGAAGCGGTCAGCGACGCAATAAAAAAAGCCGGTATCGAACCCCAGGCCGCCGAAGTCTCAATGATCCCGCAAAACTACATCAAGCTGGAAGGGGGCGATGCCATTACGATGATGAAGCTATACGAGGCCCTCGACGACAACGACGACGTCCAAAAGGTCTACGCGAATTTTGATATCGACGAGAGCGAGATGGAGTAATTGGTGAATCGGACGGATTGATATTTCTTCATCGGATTAACGAACTAGAACTTCAAGTAGTCCGGTCAGTTTTTGCCTCGCTGGTTACCCGGCGGGGCTTTTTGTTATAACATTATCTTTTTATGGAACTAGCGGTTGAGAAGTATAAGGTGGCGAACGAGCCGTTTTATCTGCCTATCGGGCAGGAGGTGGAACTGTTTGAGGCTGCATACGCAGCGCGGCTGCCAGCAATGCTGAAAGGCCCGACCGGCTGCGGCAAGACGCGGTTTGTCGAATACATGGCCCATCGCATGAACCGCCCGCTGATCACGGTCGCTTGTCACGAAGACCTATCGTCCACCGATCTTGTTGGCCGCTTTCTGCTCGAAGGCGAAGAGACCGTCTGGCACGACGGCCCTCTCACCACGGCCGTCCGCAATGGCGCGATCTGTTATCTCGACGAGGTGGTCGAGGCGAGAAAGGACACCGTAGTGATCATCCACCCGTTGACCGACGACCGCCGCCGGCTGCCCATTGAAAAACGCGGCACGGTGATCGAGGCGCCGCCGGAGTTCATGCTCGTCGTCTCATATAACCCCGGCTATCAATCGATCCTGAAGGACCTCAAACAATCGACCCGCCAGCGTTTTATCGCCATGGAGTTCGACTACCCGAACGCCGAAGCCGAAACTGAGATCGTCGCAAAAGAAGGTGGTATTGACGAGGAAACCGCTGCCGACCTCGTCAAGATCGGCCAGAAGGTGCGAAACCTGCGCGGCCACGGGCTTGAGGAGGGCGTCTCGACACGCCTGCTCATCTACGCCGCGCAAATGATCGCTAAAGGCATCTCACCTGTCGCAGCCGCGGAGGTCGCCATCTGCTCGCCGATCACCGACGACCGCGAACTCCAGCGAAGTATCAGAGAGATCGTGACGACTATTATTTAATGAACTCAAGTCGGCGCGATTTTCTAAAGATATTCGGTACAGTATCAGCGGCGGCGGCTCTTAACCCACATGTCTTAGCTCAGCGCGCGAAACGCAACGTCGTCGTCGTCGGAGCAGGTTTCGCTGGTCTCGCTGCCGCTTTCAAATTAAAGACCGCCGGTTGGAATGTGACGGTTCTTGAAGCCCGCAATCGCATCGGCGGCCGCGTTTTCTCTCACAAATTTGCCGGCACCGAGCTGATCTACGAGCTCGGCGGCGAATGGGTCGGCGAAAGCCACGAGCGTTTGAAAGGTCTCTGTCACGATTTCAACATCCCGCTGCAACCACATCAGTTCGACGATTATCTTCTGCAGGACGGCAAAGTTTCTCGGCCGGGCGAATGGGGATTTTCGCCCGCCGCAAAACAAGGTTTCAACAAAATCGTTAAAGCTTACGGAAAGCTCACCCAGCGGCAACGGATCTCGCTCGATAAATACGATTGGTGGAATCTGCTTGAACGCAGCGGTTTTTCGCAGGAAGATCTCCGGCTCCGCGATCTGATGGACAGTACGGATTTTGGCGAATCGATCCGAGAGGTGTCGGCGTTCGCCGCCCTCGCCGAGTACGCCGAATCCAGTCCGCATAACGAGATGGACTACAAGATGACGGGCGGCAATTCGCGTCTCGCGGAAGAGTTAGGAAAGCGTATTGGCGCGGAAAATATCAAGCTCAACTCACCGGCGATAGAAATAAAACAATCGCGCGGCATCGTCACTGTAAAAACCGCATCCGAATCTTTCAGGGCCGACGCCGCTATCTGCACGGCGCCGGTCGCGAGCCTGCTAAAGATAAAATTCGATCCGCCGCTTCCGACCGCCACCGTCGAAGCCGCTCGAAAACTCAACTACGCCCGCATCACCAAAAACAGCGTGCTCTATGACGAACGATTTTGGAAGGCGGAAAACTTCTCGATGGTTTCCGACACAACGGCACACTACTATTTTCACAGCACGCAGAATCAAGCGGGAAAACAAGGCATTCTTACCTCATACGCGATCGGCGAAAAGGCTGACGTTCTCGCGTCACAATCCGACCAGCGTCGGATGCGTATCATCACAAACGACATCGCCGATCTCGACCCGCGTGCGCCGCAGCTTGCACGCGGCATCGTCTCCTATGCCTGGCAGCGTGACGAATTTACCGAGGGTGCCTACGCCATCTATCGCCCCGGCCAATGGTTTGGCATTCGCCCGATCTTGC
>JBDTZW010000147.1:0-12804 GCA_040004905.1 Acidobacteriota bacterium | reverse complement strand
GTTTGCTCTGCTCCATCAGCAAATAATTGCCCTTCACAACCACCTTGTCGCCGCCACTCAAACCGTCGGTGATCTCGACTCGATCGTCGCTTTTTAAGCCGAGCTTGACCTCTTTCTTTTTGTATTCATTGCCATCAGCAACAAACACTACCGATTTCCCTCCATCGTCCAATACGGCGGCGAGCGGTATCGAGATCGCTGTTCGGTGAACTGCCGTAATGATCTCGACATTGGCGAACATGTCTGGTTTCAACCTGCCATCGGGATTGGGAACTTCGGTGCGGACCTTAACGGTTCGAGTATCGGGATCGACCACGCTCGAAACCAAAATGACCCGGCCCGAGAATGTCGATTCGGGAAAAGCGGTCGCGGTAACTTTGACCTGTTGCCCGATCTTTACGCGTTCGAGATCCTTCTCAAAAACATTTGCGTCGATCCAAACGCTTGACAGATCAATGATCTTAAAGAGATTTGCGTCCGTTCCCACCGTGGCCCCCAACGTGCCGTTACGCTCGACGACGATCCCCGAGATCGGAGCGTTTAGCGAAAATAGCGAAGAAGCCAGATTTTGTTTACTTGCCAACGAGTTGATGGCCTGATCTTTCATTCCCAAAATCAGCAGATGCCGGCGAGCGTTTGAGAGGGCCACCTTTGCGCTCGCCATTGAGTTAGTGGCTGCGGCCTTTGCCACTTCAAGATCGTGCTCGGCCTGCTGCAGATTTTTCCCCGCTGTGATCTGCTTTTCGTAAAGCAACTTGGTTCGGTCGTAGGTAGATTGCGCAAATTTCACCTCCGCCGTCGAAGTACGATTTGCGTTCTCGAGATCGGCGAGTGCCTTGAGGTAATCAGCCTCGGCCTGATCGATGTCCGCGGATTCAAGATCGGCGAGCTTTTGCCCTTTCCTCACGACGCTTCCCTGTCCGACGTAAAGATTCACGATCCTGCCTTCGTGCACCGGCCCGATGCTCGCCGTCCGGTCCTCAGTGACAAGGATCTTTCCTGTGGCGGATATCGCGCCTTCGATCGGCTGCGGCATCACTATCTCGACCTCGATGCCCGAATTTTCAGGCGGCCGCGCCGCAGCATTCGCCGGCGGATTCGACGCAGAAGGGTCGGACGCCGCGGATCTTGAGCAGCCTCCGCAGATCACCGCGACGAGCAGCGATAAAAATAAAAGCGGTCGAATTATACTTCGTGTGAACATATCGCGCATCCTTTACGCCCGCCGGACTATTGCGGCAGCGGCGTTGCGGTCGCAAGCTCCAGATCGAGAAGCGACATCTGGTAATCGAAAATTGTCTGGTAGAACCCCGCGAGCGTATCCCGCCGCGTCCGTATCGCGTCCAACAGTTCGAGCGTCGAGCTTTCGCCTGCCTTCAGCGAAAACTCGGTCAGCGTCTGTATATCTGTGACCTTTGTTAGAACACCAGTTTTATAAAGCTCGACCCGTTTTTTTTGGATCTCGTACGCAACCCAAGCCTTGTCCACATCACTTAAAACCTGGTTGGTGATAAGCACCTGATCGTTCTGCGCCTTTTGTTTCTGGATCAAAGCCTTTGCCCGTTCACCTTGATTTCGGTCGGTCAGCGGGATCGGAATGCTGACACCGACGTTATAGGTGTTCCCTTCCGCCGGAACCTGCTCGACACCTGCTCCGACGGTAATGTCGGGCACCTTTTGCGCCTCCTGCAATCGGATCGCGGCGTCGGCAGCTTTTTCATTCAGCTGCGAAGCTTTAAGATCGGGCCGCGCGGCCAAGGCTTTGTCACGCAGGTCAGACGGCGAGAAATCGTACGTCTTGTAATAATCCATCGACCCCGCGACGTCCACATTCATAACTCGGTAGTCGCCGCCCAACGCCACCCGCAGATCGCGAAGAGCAAGTTCATAATCCCTTTCCGAATTAGCCAGGTCAGTATCGAACTTAAATTTTTCAACCTCGAGCCGCTGCAAGTCGAGGCCCGATATCTCCCCCGATTGAAAAACCTCGGTCGTATGCGCAACGATCTCGGCAAACGTTTTCTGGTTTTCGTTAGCCAGATTCAGCAGGGATTCCGCCAACAGCACAGCGTAGAATTTCTTCTTCAGATCGTTCGTCATCTGCCAGACGGCAGTCTGGAATTGTGCCTTCGCTACCTCGGAAGTGGCGTTAGCCGCATCGATGCGTTTTTGCCGCTTGCCGCCCATTTCCAGCGTTTGCGAGATGCTGTAATCGAACGTGTGCGGTTTGACGAAATTTCTGCGAAAGTCCAGCGGGACATCGGCGAACGTTACGCTCGCCTGCGGGTTCGGACGCAGCTTTGCGGTCAACTTTTCCGCGTCCGCCGTTGCAACGTCATATTTGGCAGCGACCAGCTGAAGGTTCTGCTGCAAAAAGATCGTCACTGCGTCCGAGATCGTGATGCTGCGTTTTTGTGGAGCCGTCTGCGGCGGAATCGGCGATGCCGACGGAACGGCGACATCCTGCGCCTGCATTGAATAAGCCGTCAAAATAAGCAAAAACAGCCAAGCAACGGAACTACCTCGCCTGCTGAACCATCTCTGATTGTTTGCGGAATTGTAAAAGTCCTGATGCATCCGGTTACCTCGCATCGTCGACCGATCAAAATCGTTATTGGCCAGCCGAGCGAACGGGCGCGACGCTGGCAGAAGGTTATCGGCAGGAATGACGCTCCCGCCGGAAACAGGCTACGTGGCTTTCGGTGATCGGATTTGTGCTGGCTTTTTGGGGGCGAGCTCCTTGGGCACCGTTGCCTTTAGGCAACAGGCGGAGCCCGGCCCGATAAACGGGCGATCGGGGCGGAGGTAACGGGATCGGCGTAACGAAAAACAGCCTCGGCGGTAGCGGGTTGGATCGATATCGCCGGCTTCGCGATAAAAACCGGCTCGGACACGGTGCTGCTAAAAAGCTGCTGGTGAAACAGGCAAACAAGGCATTCGTACTTGTGCGAGTTCGAATTGACCGGAGCGGTAAATGCAAATCGGGCTTCGCCTTTAGAACTCGCCACCCGGCTTCCATCGAGGCTTATCGAAGCATTTACGTGGCTGTGTGCAGACCCAAAAGTCACTGCATAAACGATGCCTATCAACAGGGCGCCGACCAGCACACGCGATAGCGGCGTGCGATTACGACGAGATGCTGACCGGGCGTTGATGTTCATTTCACTGGCAGCGTACGCATGTGATACGAGTGAGCGAATTATAAGTTTCGGCGACAACCTATGTCAAACACATGATTTACCGGCTCATTCGTCGATCGAAACAAAAAAAGGGCGGCTTGACCGGCCGCCCTCCTGCATTTCAATATTTCTTCGATCATCAAAACGTAATGCCGAATTGCGCCCGAACCGATCGCGGTGTTACAAAGTGCGTATCGCCGAATGTCGAATTAAGATTGTAGAGAGCTTCTTTGTTTGTGATATTCACAAATGTCAGACGCGCCGACAGCTTGGTCTTGTCCGACCGAAACACGTTATCGCTGCCGAAACTGAGATCGAACAAATGCAGCGGTGTGATGCGCGGTGGATTTGTAACGTCGTCCTCGGTTCCGTCCGCCGGGATCCGCAATCTTAATGCAACGCTGTTCGCCAACGAGCACGAAGTCAGCGGATTCGCGACGGTAGCGAATTGATCCCCGCAAAAGAGGCCGATCTGTTGCTGCTCGTCTCCACGCCATCCACCGCGCCAACGGCGTACGACCTCGACTCTTTGCTGACCAGTCACGCATGTTCATCGCTCGGGTTAGAATAGGACCACTTCGATACTAAGTTTCGACAACCACCATGTCAATACACTTCTTTTTCAAAGCGGTGGCCCGGACTAAAGCCCCAGAAATCCGATTATTTGCGTCGCCCAGAAATTGCGTCGTTCGTTGTCCAGCGAATGGCCCGTTTTGTCCAGGAACAACGCCTTGCCCGGGGTCATCGTCATTAGTGCGGCCGTGGTCTGGGTTGCAGGACAGATGTCATTAAACGCAACGTGGTCCTCGATCCCGCACCCGAGCAGCATCGGTTTTTGATTCAGCATGTAAAGAGGCTGATTCGTCGCCGGATCGCGATTCAATTGGCTAAACAGAAGCTGTTCGCCGCCGAGGCGCCAATGCCAGGCAAGGAAATTTTTATCAAAGGTCTCCTGACGTTCCAGCCGGGCTCCGGCCACGGATGAGTTCTTGCACGGATAAAAATTGCTTGTCCATGTACCCGATTGGGCCATTGGAATGATCACCGGAACGATCGCCTTATCCCAACCTCCAAAAAATCCGGCACGGTCGGCATCACTTGGGCCGTTTCGAGTATTGTTCGCATTTTCCCAAGCGGTGCGAACAGCAAAGTGCTTGAAGAGATCGCCTCCCTCTCCCATCGACGACCAGATCGAAGCCGGCGACCAGACCACGAACTTCGGCAGCCACGGCACGCCTTGGCGACGCCCTAGTCGAAACGTCATGTTTCCACCGAGGCTCCCGCCCATCACGGCCTTGATATCGTTCTTGAACGGCACCTTTTGATCGAGTGTCTCGGCGAAACGAACGACAAAGGTTTCGATAAAATCGAGGACTGGCGTCTTTCCTGTCGCCTGAAAATCAGGAAGCGGCGTACCTGGCGGGATCGTCGTGCCGGGCGGAAGCACTGGTGGCAAACCCGGCACCAAATATTCAATACCGACCGGAACAATGATCGGGATCGGCAACGGGGTCCATTTTGGATTTCCGATATCGGAAAGCGGTGAAACATCGTTGAAATCGATATTGTCGGCATACCCCGATGTGGGAAGATCGAGGCTGATGATCACGAGGTTCTTTCCGCCGCCCGCTGGCTTTGCCTGCGCGATCGTGTACCGCGTGTGAACGCTGATCAACTTTGGTGCCTGGCCCATCGGGGCTTCGACATCTACCTTCAGATCGTATTGCGGAAAATCGCTGGACGGAACATTTACCGGCCGGTGAGGCTGATCGTCCTCGCCCGATACTGCGATCCACCCTAGAGCGTTCCTTTCAGTTGTCTTTGCCGTTTTCAGCGCGGGCGTGTCGCCCCGCTGGCCCGTGCGTAGGAAATTCGCGACCCTATACGCCCGGTCGAGCGCCGTCGCGCAAGCCTTCACCATTTCGTTCGCATTCGCGGGCGGTGGCTGCGGCACTAACGATTGGCAAAAATCCTCCTGAGGAGGGTCAAGCTTGAACTTTCTGAAAGCCTCCCGCCCGGTTACGCTCAGGTCGGCATATGCACTGCCCATCGCCGAGTGACCGGCCAAAAATTCTCCGGTGGCAAGTCCCAGGATCGCGCGCGGGTCCCTGGTTTTTGCCGCATCCCGAAGCGGCTGACTCAGGCGTCCCTCGTTACGTCCGATGTTGTGCGCCGCGGGCACGTCAATCATCGTTCCCGGTGCGGGATCAGTATCGAGCATGCCAGCGGGCGTTACCGGTGCAAAGTACACTCTAGTTTGCTGGCCATTCACCATATCGAAAGGCGTGATCGCAGTTGGCTTGCCGTTCACAATTACGTCCGGGTGATCGCACGTTTCAGGGCATCCCATCGCCGGGTTTGCACACGAAGCAAAACGGAACGTCATGTGATTTGTCGCGATGCTGGCCCCACCGATGACATCACCCACTGGCGTACGGTTGTCTGTAACATCGTTGATAAAACCGCTGATGTCGTGAATGACCGAGTTTGCCAGAGCTTCGACATCCACCCCCGCCTTACAGCCTTCAAAATATGGGCCCTGAAATCCGCTGTTTCCGCCGGCTTCCATGGTGCAGTGGACGTGTTTCGTATGCATCTCCTGGTGCTTCGAGCACATAAAGCAATCCTTTGGAATCGCCCGCTCGAGACTCATTTCGAAATTCGTCGGATTGCCTAGATTTGCCTGAGCCTGGAGCGAGACAAAACTCGACGCCCTCTGCGCGAGCGAACACGGATTACCGCCTACGCAGATAACAGTGTCCCGCGCCTGCAAGCCGTTGGTGTTCGTCAGGCCGGACGCATTGGCGGGCAAACCTCGGCTGACCATGTTCTGCTGGGTTTCGTACTTTTCCAAAATGCAGCTTTTGTATTTTTGCAGCAGTTGATTTAACAAGGTCACCATCGGATTTGGTGTGGGCGCCGGTGTGGGTGTGGGCATTGCTGACGGCATGTCCCTGGCCATGAAGAGAGCCTTGGTTATATCGTCCGCCTCTTCTGCTCGCGAATCCATGCCGTGAATAAATAGAAGCACCTCCGAATTCGGCTCGATCGTCGGCTCGGCCTCCTGCCGCAGAACCCAGCGTTTTTTATTCGGCTGCGGCCGTCGGATCGGGGTGTCAGAGGGCAGCGGCTGCGGAGCCGGTGTGACCGTCGGCGCCGGCTGTGGTCCAACCGGGAGAGGCGTGCCGGGCGTATTGATCGGAATTCCAGCAGGCGGTCGGCCCGGCCGGTTTGAACCAATTCCTATGTTCGGATCGATATCCGTGATCGCAGTCGGAGCCGAGATGAATATGTTATATGCGTTTTCTGCCGCCACCGGCGTCCCGTTCGCGTTGACCACGAACCACTTAAAAACGGCCGGATCGTATTCGACCTTCACTTCGTTCCTGTTAAAGATCGCGCCCCGGCCCGGAGGATTCGTCGCGAAGATCCGGATCTTGGCGTTCGGATTATTGTTGAGAGCGACATTGTCGATATAGGCAGGGTCGTTAAAGTGCGTTCGCCCCGGGACGACAAATACGAACCGATCTGTATCGGGATTCGCGTACCATTCCACATTAAATTTGGACCCCTCGGTAATGGTCGTCGAATCCATATTGAAAACGCTCCATTTCTTCAGGTACATGTAGTAGGCGGCGATCGGATGCGGATTGAGATTTTTGGTGTTCCCGATCGGCGTTATGAAAAGGAGCGCGGACGGATTGCCGTTCAGCTCTGGTACATCGATCACGGAACACGTCGAATTGCAGTTCGTGTTTTGTCTCGTAACTGTCTGGGTAAACTGCTGTGCAGAACCCGATCCTGCCAGTGCACAAACCACGATCAACCACCAACCGATCCTGTATGTCTTCATATTTTCATCCCTCGATCATTACGCGGAAGAGAAACAAAGATCGGCTCAAAACTCAAAATAATCAACGGGAAATTCCACATGGAGGAAGTATCGCCGCGGTCCGGCACGAAATATTTTCCGAGAATGGTCTCAATGATAGGACGGCCGGACAGAGGACAGAAATTACCTTGATCGACCGCAACAAAGCCCTTATAAACCTTATAAAAGAGGAAACGAAATGATTACTATACGCTACATGGTCGCCGGCATTACATCCGGAGATCGCCCCGAACCAGAGATTCTTGGACTTCAATATGCTATGTATTTACAGAAACCAGGCGAATGGTTTCCAAATACTGGAGATAGCCTAAATCTCGATAGAAAAGATAAATGTAAGTATGTCTTAAATAAAGCCAAAATGAGCGGTGCGGTAACGATCTTGACACCCTGGACACCCTACAGAAGTGAGGCAAATATTCTCATAAACTCTTTCAAGAAAAAGAGACGCGTATCCGATTTCATTCGCATTGAATGCTACAGTTCGGACACCGAAGGCGATACCTTTGGCAGTGCAAGATCAGGAAACTTTACTTTTGACAATTTCGCGGGTCTGTCTATGCAAGGCTTTAAGGTCACTCAACACACGATTCTCGGAACTCAGATGGTGAAACACGGTACTGCCGAAGTTTTCACGCTTGAATCGGACAGAATGGACGTCTATTAAAGAGTCGAAATGACGATCCGACATACTCTTTCCTATGCCCGGCTGATGGAAAAACGCGAATCGACGATATAAAGCCGACTCTGCCAGAGCTTCGCTATCTTTCAAGCGGGTTTCATAGTATGCCTACTAAATTCTGTCGGCCGCTATGAAACCCTCGATTTCCCGATACCTGCTTCGATCGCTAACTCAGTTTACGACCTTTGCCTTACGGTCGGACAATTGTACCCCAAAATTGGGCGATTTGGGCCGTAAAGTCGACAGACACGCCTTCTAAAACAACTCCGACACCGTGCATCAGACTCTTCAAATCATCCTCGTCGCGCGGGTGGACATATATAGCTTAGCGACACTAAATTCCCCTTTGTCCGTTCAGCGGCCCGCAGATTACCAAAATTAAGCGTATGGCTGGCGATCCCTCTATTTTTTAAAAGGCGAAGGGGATCGTCTCAACCTAAAAAACACGAGCCAGAGGGTAAAAATGCTCCTCAACGCTATTTCTATGGTATCGTCGAGGATAATTAAGCATTATATTCGGTCGGCTTTTGCTAAGCAGAGAAAAAGCCGCAACTTTAACAATTCTGGAATCGCTATCGAGCAGAATCGAAGTTTGTTCGTTGAGTGGAGAATTGTCACGCGAGTCGGCAAATTGAGGCCGGCTTCACGTCTTGATTCTTGGAAAAATTTATGTCCACGGAGCAAAATTAATGTCTAAAGAAACCGCGACCACACTGGTCAATCAATTTGTCTTAAATCCTGTAATGGTGTCGAAGTGGCCGCAAATCCAACGGCTGGACCTCGGCAGCGGGCTGTTGGCCAGAATCGAAAATCCTAATCTGATCAACCAATCCGGGACACCGCTGTGCGGTCCGGCGACGCTTGTCCGTTCACTTGCCCAGATCAATCCTGATGGTTATGCCCAGGCTGCGATCGATATTTACACCAAGGCCCAAGCTAAGATCAATAATTTGACTGTAACGCCGGGGGCTGAGCTACTTCGTTCGGCGGTCCCGGCAAATACGGACCCGGCCGATTGGCTGATGCTATGCAGTGTTCGCGATTCGAGCAACTGGTTTCTTTCACCGGGGGGATGGTTCGGAAATAATCTTGCCGGGATCACGGTGCCTGCGACGATCGAGAAATGGTTCAAGGATGCGGGATACACCAAGGTGATCAACGACACGTCACTGACTGGCGGAGATATACCATCGGTCAAGTCGATGTGCGTACAACGGGCAAGCCAGCGTTGGGCCGATGGGTACAATGTTGCGATGCTGGTCGACTCCGATGTTCTAAAGGCTTCTAATCAGGATGACATATTGTCACTTTACCCCGACCACTGGATCGTCCTGGCTTCGACTATCGATAAGGCCGGTACCATGAACTATAGCGACCTCTGTTCGTTCAAAGCATACACTTGGGGAACGCTGCGCCAAGTCCCCGAAACGCCGCCAGGCAATCCGTTGACGTACGAGAAATTCCTTAACAAGTTTTATGGCTTCGTTGCCGCGAAATTGTGAGGAGTTCGCGGGAAGACCGCATACACAGCGTTACGATGACACCCAGAAGATCGCGAGAACACGTGAGTGAAACCGAAGAATTGGTCAGGAGTATTCTACTCATGCTTAAGTGGATTTCATTTTATTTGCATTCTATGGAATGAAAAATGCAGTGGGCTTGAGTGTTATGTTATTCAAAACGATCGGCTCGCGTGTTTGCCTGCTCCTGACCCTGTCACTTACAAACTGGATAATTTCACCTGCCCAAGGCGTTCACGGAACGCTTGTCGTGGCGGTTCCGGTAAACGATGGGCTGGTGGTCTGCGCCGACAAAAGGCTCTTCAACGACGCGACCGGGACATTTGACGACACTTTCATTAAGGTCCGAAAGGTCAATTCAGATACACTATTTGTCGCGACAAACACTATCGGTTTTCTGAATAGATCGACGGGCAAGATGGAATTTGACGCATTCGAGATCACCTCAAATTACGCAAAGAAGCATGCCTTCAACGGCGGACAAATATTCTGGGACGGCCTGAAGGCGGAGATCAAAAAGCAGATGCTGGCGTACCTCGATAAACGCAAATACGCCGACTGGCCGGCGACTGACGCTGCGAACAATCGATTGCTTTTTAATCTCGTATTTTATTCCGTCGGGTCCGATCGCCGTATCCGCAGCTATAGCGTCCGCGTGTTTTATGAAAAGGCGCAAACTCCTGTGGTTGATATCCCCGAAGTCATCGCCGAAGAGGTGCGAACGCCGCAGCTTACAGGCAAAGGTAAATCAGTAATGGCTTATCTCTCGCTTCATCCCGAACTCGTCCATGACCCGGCAATTGGCCGCTTTGACGAATCGATCTTCGATGTGAAAAAGACCACGCCGCTCGACGCCGTCAATTTCGCGAGCAAATTGTTCTTGCTGACGAATTCCGCCCTCCCCGGCGCCGAAGTAAGCTCCACGCACGACTGCGCGATGCTCGGTTACCAAAGTGGATTTCAATGGATCGACGGTCTGGGTCAACCGATCGTCAAATAGTTTGAGCGACCTTTAGATCTAGGCTGAAGACGATCATATCCTTGACCTCGATGCCGTATTCGAACTCGGGTGTTTTTAGGTACCGGAAATAGTCGCGTCGGATGTGGTCCATTCGAAATCCACAACGCTGGTAAAAGGTTATATTGCCGATGCTCGAGTTGGCGGTCCCGACAAGAAGCTTTTCTTTACCTTTTTTTCGCGCCTCTGCGACGAGCATCTCAACCAGGAATTTTCCGATCCCTCGACGCTGGAATTCTTCCGCGACAGCCAGTTCGACGATCTCGCACGGGTCGGAATTCCATTTCACGCTGACCGCCGCTACCGTTTTCCCGTCGTTCTCGGCCGCGTAGACGGTATCGCTGAGATTTTCCAAACTCCAACGGATCGCGGCCACCGAGTTGTCGGCGAGCACCAAAATAGGAATAAGCGATTCGATCTCATCGTCTGTCGCTTGTCTGAGTATTAAAGCCATATGTTAAAAAATTGCAAAAGGTATCAATCGGGATGACCCATCAAAATATTCCAACAGAAATAACAAAAGAGGAACTTCGGGCTAATCAAGGTCGTATTTTTTTTCGAAAACCCGTATGAGAACCGCGTTTACCGTTCTAAAAGTAATTGCGTTGACGGTCATCCTTTTCGTCTGTTTTGGGCTCGCCGGCGGCGTGCTCGGACACCAGGAGGATTTCCAGTCGTCGCAGGACGCCGGGTCGGCCGCGATTATATTGCTGCTGGTTTGCGTCCTCGATACTCTCGTCCTGACCTACATGATCCTTCGATCGAGCTGGACAGGCTGGCGGCTGATCGTCGCGGTATTCTTTATCTTCTACGGCGTTTCGTGCTTCATGGCACAGATCGAATCGGCGGTGTTCATCACTCGTTTGCCGCCCGATATTCTGCCCCGTCTTTTTTTGATGGGAGTCCTGTTCGCCGCCCCGTTCTCAATATTGGCGGTTCTTATACTTGGCAAGATCAGGCCGTTCGGGGGCATTGTAGAAAATAACGAACGCCTGAAAATGCCGATCAGCGAGTGGTCCTGGAAACTGGCCGTGATCGCTGCCGCCTATGTGCTTCTGTATTTTACTTTCGGCTATTACATTGCCTGGCGAAACCCGGCCGTTCCCGAGTATTACGGCGGTACCGATCCGGGAAGTTTTTTTGCCCAATTTGGAAACGTGTTAAGGGATACGCCATGGCTGGTCCCGTTCCAAGTCCTCGAGCAATGCTTTGGACTGCTATCGCGCTACCTGTGATCCGTATGATGAAAGACGGATGGCGGGAAACGGCTCTAGTGCTAGCCCTGCTGTTTTCGGTCGTGATGGTCGACCAACTTTTGCTCCCAAACCCCTACATGCCCGAAGCCGTCCGAATGGCCCACCTGGTAGAAACAGGATCATCAAATTTCATTTTCGCATTCTTGATCGCATGGTTGCTCTCACCGCGACATAAGAACGTAGCAGACACGGCTTAGGTGATCCGAATTCCTCCAGTTTTTAAACCGTTGGTTTCTCTCGATCTAGGCTGTGCCCATCTATTTGCGGAAAAGCTGTGCTTTTCCGGGAGGCGGTCAAATCGATATCGCGGCTACGCCGCCGGGCTTGGGTATAGCCTCAAATAAATACTGGCGGCGCATCGGTGAAGCTTTGGCCAACTGGACGTAAGGATGCGAAACTGTTTCCCGCGCCGTCGGTAAAAAAAGGGTGCAAAGAACGACTAAATGGAAAATAATATTTTGGCGAAACGCTTGATAGTGACTGGACTCAACGCGAACGGGAAAAGTTCCGTTATCAGTGACAGTCAGATCGATGCCCGTACCGCCGCGGCCGTGCCAGGATATGGCTGGCATAGGCTCTGGAGTTGGGATGAGGTACCGACGGTTCCCAATTCCGGTGTCGAACCGGAAGGGTCGGATCATTTTCCTGCGCCCGGCGGCGTCCGATTTATCGCTTTCACCGTGCCGCCGAACTCTGTCGCGACACCCGCAGATCTTGACATAAAAGAGGCAGCGTCTGAACTCGAAAAGAAGTTTCCCGGGCGGGCCGCCCACATGGAATCTCACCAAACCGGGCTTCACACAACGGCCACTATAGATTTTATCTATGTTGCGACGGGTGAAATTTGGCTCGAACTCGACGACGGGCACGAGGTTCACCTCAAGACCGGCGACTCCCTGGTCCAAAATGGCGTCCGTCACGCCTGGCGCAACCACGGTTCAAAACCATGTACGCTGATCGTTACGATAGTGGGAGCAAACAAAAACTTAGGCATCTCGACGAATCGGTGAGATTCGGAAATCGATATCAGACAGATCATCAAGCTGCAAGCCGATAGGTTCCGCTCCCGAGATCTTCACCGCGTCAATTAGGCGAAGAACATCTGTGTAGTTTGAACTGGGGGCGGCTTTGATCCAGAGCGTCTTTTCGATATCGTTTGTCCCTAGGCGAAAAATACCGTTGCTCTCTCGCTGTTTGAAAATACCTGTGAGTCTGGAGATCAGCTGCGTTGTGTCGCTCCGATCTCCAATTTCCTCATTA
>JBDTZW010000386.1:0-39147 GCA_040004905.1 Acidobacteriota bacterium | reverse complement strand
TGTACATGCGAGAGCCGCCAAACCTTTAACAACCGCTTCGGCGGGAGTAAAAGAAAACAAAAGCGTCTGCTTGAGCGATCGAGATAGACGCTTTTGTTTTGTCTTGCGCCTGGGTATAACGCGAATCGAGCGCGTAATCATTGGCGGTACGCCCTTGCTTCCGCGCGGGCTTCTGCATTTCGGGGCCATGTGCTTTCGCATACGTTTGCTAATCGAAAATCCAGAACCTAAAATCTAAAACCTAGAGTGTTTATAGACCGCGTAAAAATTAAAGTGAAGGCGGGCGACGGGGGAAACGGCGTCACGGCGTTTCGGCGCGAAAAATTTGTGCCTCGCGGCGGGCCTTCGGGCGGCGACGGTGGCGTGGGCGGCAGTGTGTGGATGGAGTCCGACGAAGGGCTGAACACACTGCTACACCTGCGGTTCAATCCTGAACACAAGGCGGAACGCGGCCACCACGGTGAAGGCTCGAACCGCTACGGCAAGGACGGCGAGGACACGGTCGTCAAAGTGCCGGTCGGAACACAGGTTTTCGATGTAGCGTCAGGCGATCTCGCGTTCGATTTTACCGAAGCTGGCCAGAGGTATCTCGCCGCAAAGGGCGGCAAAGGCGGCTGGGGTAATGCACACTTTGCTACGCCGACGCGCCGAGCCCCGAAATTTCATTACACCGGACGGCCCGGCGTCGACCGAGAGTTACAGCTTGAACTGAAGCTGATCGCGGATGTCGGCCTGGTCGGTTTTCCGAATGCTGGCAAATCGACTCTGATCAGCGTGATATCTGCCGCTCGGCCGAAGATCGCAGATTATCCGTTCACAACGCTTGAACCGAATCTCGGCGTGGTCGATATGGGCGATTTTAAGACGTTTGTCGTCGCCGATATTCCTGGCCTGATAGAAGGTGCGTCTGAGGGGGCGGGACTGGGCGATCGATTTTTACGCCATGTCGAGCGCACTAAACTGATCCTGCATCTGGTCGACGTCAGTTCCCTTTCGGGCCGTGACCCGGTCGAGGATTACGAGATAATCAATCGCGAGCTGACAAATTACGATGCCCGATTGGGTACGCGGCCGCAGATCGTGGTTGCGACCAAAATCGATGCGCTCGATGAACCGGAACGGCTTGAGCAGTTGAAGGAACGAGCGTCGGCGGACGAGAAGCCGTTCTTTGCGATCTCGTCGGTCACGAACACGGGCGTAAAAGGCCTCGTTTTTGCGGTGGCGAACGAGCTGACCAGAATGCAAGCCGAGGCCGCGTCGAATCCTACCGTCGAGATGCCGGAGAGCGCCGAGAAATGACGCGCCTGGCATTCTACGGGGGATCGTTCGACCCGATCCATCACGGCCATCTGGCGATCGCGGAATCTCTGACCAAGCTATTTAAGCTCGACGAATTCGTTTTCATTCCCGCCTTTCACGCACCGCACAAGAAACGCCTGGCACCGACCTCGGCTCTCGATCGTTACGCGATGCTTTGCCTCGCAACAAACAACGAATCGAATATCAGTGTTTCGAAAATGGAGATCGAGGTGCCGGAGAAGCCCTACACCTTACAGACTCTGGAACGTTTGAAAGACCTGCTGCCTCACGAGCAGTTATTTTTTGTAATGGGTGCCGATTCGTGGCGGGACATAACTACGTGGCGAGAGTGGACTCAGGTACTGACAATGACCGATCATATCGTTGTCACCCGGCCCGGATTTGAGATCGAGGCCAATCACGTAACGGATGAGATCCGCGAAAGGATCGTCGATATTCGCGGGGAATCGTCACCTCAGATCTCGGATGAATCGACGAGCATCTACTTCACAGACGCCGTTAATCTCGACATCTCGGCAACCGAGATCAGGCGAAAGGCAAGAGAGAACGATGGCGAGTGGCGCGAAGATGTGCCGCACGAAGTTGCAAATTACATCGAAAAATATCAGATTTATAGCTGATGGAAGAAACACAGGAGAAGGCACTCAGTCACGAAGCCTCAAAACCAGCTCCCCCAAACGCGACAACCCCGTTCACCGATCTCGACCCCGAGGTGCAGCTTGCACTGCAGCTCGCTAGCGATAAAAAGGCGGAAAACCTGCGCGTTCTCGACCTGCGTGAGATCGCGAGCTTTGCCGAATTTTTTATTATCGCCAGCGGCTCCAACCAGCGGCAGGTGCAAGCGATCTGCGACGAGATAAACGAGCAGCTGAAGAAACAGCTCGATTCGCGGCCTGTGCGGATCGAGGGCTACTCGACCGCCGAATGGGTGCTCCTCGACTACGGCGATTTTATCGTTCACGTCTTTAACAAGGAGGCTCGCGAATTTTACGACCTCGAGCGCTTGTGGCGCGATGCCCGGCGAGTCGAGATACCCGCAGCGTTCCAATAATGAAATTTCGATTTGTTTGGATCGGGAAAACCAAAGATAAAAATTGGAAGGCGCTTCAGGACGATTACCTGAAGCGTCTTTCTCGTTTTGTGAAATGCGAGATAACCGAGCTGAAGGAATCGGCAGCGAGCGAGACGGTCGAGAGCGAGGGCAACCGAATCATCAGTGCCGTGAATCAAAGCTCTCTCGTATGTCTTCTGGACGTAAAGGGACGCTCGATCGGGTCGCACGAATTGGCCGGCCAGATCGAAAAATGGCAAAATGATGCCATCAAAGAGGTTGCGTTCGTGATAGGCGGGGCGTCAGGTGTTGCGAAAAAGGTTGTCGAAACGGCACATATTGTGCTATCTTTATCGTTTCTTACTTTTACGCACGATATGGCTCGTGTCATTCTGTTGGAGCAGCTTTACCGGGCACAGTCAATTATAAAAGGTTTTCCGTACCAAAAATGAACAAAACCATTCTTAAGGATATCAAGAAGAAACTTCTCGCCGAACGCGATCTTCTGATCGAAAAACTAAAGGGAAACGATCTTTCGGTCGATGATTCTGAAACGCCCGATCCCGTCGATCTGGCTGTAAGAAATTATTCTAAAAATGTGATGCTCGCAGTGTCAGAGAACGAGAGCAGACAGCTCAGCCTGATCGATGAAGCATTGCTGAGAATCGATGACAATGAGTACGGCCCCTGCCAAAACTGCGAAGAAGATATCAATCCAAAACGTCTCGAAGCTATCCCTTGGGCCAGGTATTGTCTGAAATGCCAGTCGCTCCAGGAGCAAGGTCTGCTCGAAGAAGATTAGATTTGGTCGCAAGAAAAGTATAAAGCGAGCTCGATGAAAATTCGTGCCGCTTTTTTCCTTTTTGTGCCTTCAGGTTTATCTTATTGATTGCATGCTGAGAGCCTCACTCGAATCCATCTTGACTCTTGTCTATCCGCAGGAGTGTCGGCTGTGCGGCGACAGCGTAGAACGTTTGAGCGACGGCGTCGCATGCAGTGGGTGCTGGCTGAGAGGCCGAATTTTTGACGGAAGTGAAGTGCTCTGCGAAAAATGCGGATCGGTTCAGGGGACATCCGGCGGCTCAGACGGCGTGTCGTGCCGAGAGTGCGTTGATCACCAATACGACCGGGCCTTTGCCGGCGGCGTTTACGAGCACGGCCTTGCGGCAACCGTGCTTGGCTTAAAATCGCGCCAGCATTTATGTGGCCGAGGAATTGGTATCCTGTACTCAGCGTTCTCCCAATCGGGTCTCGACGACGTCAGTTTTATCGTTCCCGTACCGCTCTCCCGAAAACGATCTCACGAACGAGGATTTAATCAGGCCGAGGTCCTGGCAGCCCTGATCGCGAAAAAGTTCAGAATTCCTCTAAGGAAAAACATTCTTCGCCGTAAAGAACATACGCCGATGCACCGGGCAGCGATGGACCGCAAAGCCCGAGAAATGACAGTAAAAAATGCTTTTGAAGTAAACTCCGAGTCTGGCCTCGCCGGAAAGAATATACTTCTCGTCGACGATGTGCTGACATCGGGTTCCACCGCCTCAAGCTGCGCTAGGATACTCAAAGCAAACGGCGCGGGCCGCGTCGATGTTCTGACACTTGCCCGAGCCGTCTGACCTGTAGAGAATCCGATTACGGGGTGTCAAACGACGACAACGGAACGTCCCCCGTTTGTCCCCAACCAACAATGCTTACCTGATTGTCGGTACTCCTGAACGTGTACCAAACGCCGGTGGACGGACGATAGACCGTGAAATCAGCTTTTCCGTCGCCATCATAATCGCCTATCTCCGGAACATCGCCAGGATTTCCCCATTGAACGATCTGAACGCCGGAATTAGAGCTTTTCAGTATGTACCAAACCCCGGTCGAGGCTCGATAGACGGCCTGATCGATCTTACCGTCGCCGTCGAAATCCCCCACCACGGGAGTATCGTCCGCGTTGCCCCACTGAGCTACGTTTACGGCTCCATTCGTACTGTTGATCCAGTTCCAGATACCGCTACTTGGGCGATAGGTCGCAGCATCGGTCTTTCCGTCACCGTCAAAGTCGCCAGGCACGATCGTATCTCCCGGAATGCCGACGGCAGTTTGGGAAACCATTCCGTCGGACGAACGGATGCTGTACCAATTTCCGTTTGCTGGTCGATAGATCGTGATATCTGAGTTTGTGTCGCCGTCATAATCGGACGCGGCGGGAATGTCGCCCGGACTGCCCCAAGCGGCGATAAAGACCGTATTGTCGCTGCTTCGAAGTCCATACCAGACGCCGGTTGACGGACGATATACCGCTACATCGGTAATGTTATCGCCGTCGTAATCCTCGGGAACCGGTGTATCGGTAGCGGCTCCCCACTGGGTTATACGAACGGTGTTTGAACTGGTCAGTGCGTACCAGACGCCGGTTGACGGACGATAAACGGCCGTGTCAGTTTTAGCGTCGCCGTCGAAATCGGCGGACGCTTTCGCTCGTGAGATCCGATCGATCTGTCCGGTGTTTGCTCCCGATGCATTTGCGTAGCAAACGTATAATTCACCATTCTCATCTTCCCCGAAAGAAATGACCTGTTTTGGAGTGTCCTTAAGCAAGCCCTGCGCGCTGTTGTTCCACATCCAAATTTCGCCGGTGCAATAGTCGGCAAAAGTATACGCCCCCGTTGGCAGGCTGCCCTGCGTGCCCCGATACACGTATCCACCCGTTACAGAGCATCGTCCCGAAGTGTGAATGTATGTAAAAAAAGGATCTATCTTGGTTATTGGAGTCGCTCCGCCGGAGCACAATGCGGGATCGAGATTGGTACACTGAAGCCCTTCGTAAACACGCCAGCCAAAATTGCCGCCGCCAGTTATGACGTCGAGCTCCTCGATCTGATCCTGCCCAACGTCGGCAACGTACAGCTGATGCGTCCCGCCGCGGTCAAACGACCATCGCCACGGATTCCGCATTCCGTATGTCCATAACTCCTGGCAGGTTGTGCCGGCCGTCGTGCTTCCGATGTCGCATCGAGCAGTTCCCGCACCGGTAAAAGGATTTGTCGCCGGTATTGTATACGCGTTGCCTGCGGAAGGATTTGGATCGATGCGCAGCATTTTGCCGAGAAGCACCGAACGGTTTTGTGCCCGACTTCCAGGGTCGTTCGCTGAGCCGCCGTCGCCAGTACCAATGTAAAGAAATCCGTCTGGTCCAAAATTGAGATTTCCGCCGTTGTGATTTGAAAACGGATCCGGTATCGCAAAAAGCGTTCGCTCCGTCGTAATATCGCCCGAGTTCGATGTACCTGTTCCGGTGCTGGTTCGATATTCGACTAAGGTATTCGCACTGTCGCTGGCCCTGTTATAGAAAACGTAAAATCTGCCGTTAGTCGTGAATTGGGGGTCGAAGGCCAAACCGAGCAGGCCGCGTTCGTCACCCACAACTACCGGAACGACTATCTTTGAACTCAGGTTAATGAATGTTGTCGGGGTGTTCGATCCGGGCTGCAAAACTTTGATGATGCCCGTTTGCTGAACGATGAACAGGCGTTTGGTTCCGTCGCCGGCACTGCGGATCAAAACCGGACGATCGAGGCCGGTCATAAAGGGTTTAAGCCGCATTGTGTATGGCGACTGTGCGAACAGACCAGACACCAAAAAGCAGGCAGCGAGAATCGGACCGAACGAAACAACTGTTCTTTTCATTTTCTTCTCCTCATCAATTTTTTGACAATACGGGATGTAAACCCAAGGGTGCCCCCAAGGGACATATCGTTTGCGGGAAAACCGGATCGCGGGACCTCAAAAAAATTCCCTACCAACGTTTAGACGCTTAAATTGTAAACAGGGACGATTGAACAGCGGTGAGCGAAATAACAGGGGAAGCTCTGCACATTTCAGCCATTCAAACCCACAAAACAGGTTTCTCCAATTGTAGCGACTGTAAGCCGAACAAATCAAGACATTATATTCGATAGCGAACGTGTCTTTTCTTCAGTTCCGCGTCCTCGTTATCCAGATTCTGAAGCCGTAAGGTTACATCGGCGGTCATATCCAATTTGCTCGAATCACCTCTCTGCAGATGAGCATATCCGGCCGCCGCGATCATCGCGGCGTTGTCGGTCGACAAATGTTTCGAAGGGAAATAGACAGGCAGCCCCAGTTTTGCCGCCATCGCCTGAGCCGAATCGAGGAGCGAGCGGTTGCAGGCGACGCCGCCCGCGACGACCAACGTTTTTGGCGAAAGCTGTCGCGATGCTTTTTCCATCGTGCCGACGAGCATTTTCACGACCGTTTTTTGGAAGCTTGCGGCTAGGTCGATGATAGGCTGGATCGGCGTTGCGCCATCCGTCACCGGCCGCAGATCGTTTTCCCTGACATACCGCGCGACCGCCGTTTTCAATCCGCTGAAACTAAAATCCGGACGGCCATCGGATATTTTGGGTAGCGTAAATTTAACCTTCTCCGAATCGCCATGGAGAGCAAGTTTTTCGATCGCGGGCCCACCGGGATAGCCGAGCCCAAGCATTTTTGCCACCTTGTCAAAGGCCTCGCCGGCAGCGTCGTCGCGCGTGCGGGAGACGACTTTGTATTGCCCTTCCTCTGGTATCCAAAAAAGATTGGTGTGTCCGCCGGAGACAATGAGAGCCAGAGCGGGGTATTCGATCTCAGCGTTCTCGAAAACCACCGAGTAAACATGGCCCTCGATGTGATTGACGCCGATGAATGGAATTTCTAGTGCGAAGGCCAGTGCTTTGGCGTAGCAAACGCCGACGAGCAAAGACCCGATCAAACCAGGACCTTGTGTCACAGCGATCGCGTCGATCTCATCTGCTGTTACACCCGCATCCGAAAATGACTGTCGAACGATGGGTTCTATTTTCGCGAGGTGTTCACGGGAGGCGAGTTCCGGTACGACGCCCCCAAAAGGCTGATGCATCGCGATCTGTGAAGAAATTACGGACGAAATAATGCCGCGGCCGTCCCTAACAACAGCCGCAGCGGTTTCGTCACACGAGCTTTCTATTCCTAAGACCAACACACTTTAAAGGTAGTGTGTTTGGCGTCGGCTAAGCAAGCGACCTAAAAATTCTTTTTATGGTCCCTGCTGCGAATAGGGAGCATTAAGCGGCTTATCGGAATCACCGCTGAGATTAATTTTAATAATTCCTGCGAGCAAAAGAGCTAACGCGATAACGATGATCATCAGCAGAGTAAACAATGCCCAATGCGTGCCGCGAAACGATTTAGCTGTGTCCTCGCGAACTACTCTGTCCTGCCCGTCAATACTTATGACCTGTTTTGACATAAAAGATACTCCTTGTTAGATACTCCTTGTTCGTTCCTAATCATTTAGACGCTTTGAGTATCGCAAAGGACGTGCCAATCGTGAGAGGTCGTCTTTTCAACGATTTAGGGGTTTACCTCAATGCATTTTGGGAGCTGCTGTATCAAATCCATTCACGGAAGTCCCGTAAAAAGAGTTTTTGAATCCACGAAGCAAAGACCGTTGCCGAAGGGGTCCCGGACATAGAATGAACGCTCACGCCAGGGACGAACGGTTATTATTCCCGACGGCTCACCGTGGACCTCGCCGGTTTCGAGACAACCAAGCTTGTCCGCCCGTCCCCAAACCTGTTCGAGGTCGTCTACCGAGAAGTAAACATGGTCTGCGATAGGTGGGCCGGCGTTTTCGACGATCGCGAGGATCACCTCTCCGCAGTCAAAATAGTGTCGCCCGCCGCGTATCTCGCGGCCCGGATCATCAAATAGTTCCGCGTAAAACTTGATGCCCGCTACGAGGTTCGACACGGGTGCAAAGACCCTGAACAATCGAAATGAATTTTCCATGACAACTCTCCTTTTAGTTGGGCATAACACAATATAGCTTGACCCTGAGCCACCTTTGGGTTTACAAAGGGTTTATCGGATCGGATAAAATTATTCTACGGGAGGAATTATGGGACGAAAAGTAATGGCCGTTATCGTTGCAATGATCGCCGGAGTGGCGATCATTGCCGTAGGTTGGATGATCAGCACGCTGTTTGGGTTCAGTACTCCCAAAAACCTCGAGTATGCGTCGCTCCAGGACATAAATGCCTACGCACGATCGCTTCCGGCTTCGGCGTATATCACGGGTCTGGTCGCGTATGTCGTCGCGGCATTTGCCGGCGGATTTATCGTTACGAAAATGGGACGGCGCTGGAGCCCGGGCATGACGCTGGCTCTCATCGTCGGCGTTCTGCTGACGGCATTCGCACTGCTCGGATCCCTTTCGTGGCCGCAGCCCGTTTGGTTCGTGATCGCCGAGATCCTTCTCTTTGTTCCGATATCTCTGCTCGGATACCGGCTTGCGGACCACGCGATCGCACATCCGAATTAAGTTCAGGGCCGCTGACCTTCGTTCCAGGAGGGCTTCCAGCCGGTATTTACCAGCCATTGAACAGGCTTGATCATCGAATTTATTGAGCGCGTCATGTGTACAAAATCGATGGTCTCGATCTCGTCGCTGGCTTGGTGATAATCCTTGTGCAGCCCGAAACTTGAAACTGTCTGAGCGACAATTCCGGCACGCGCAAGAGTAATGTTGTCGGAACGCTGAAAAAACTTCTGGTCAGGGTGCGGGTCGGCAACGAGCTTGGCTCCCCGCTTGGCCAGTTCGGGACCGAGGTTGGTTCGCTCATAGCCTGTTAGCCAAAGCTCCTCCGGTTTGACCTTGGCGTCGGGCCGCCCGATCATTTCGAACTCAAGATTCGCCACCAACTTGTCTTTAGGAAAAGGAAGGTTATTTACGAAGAAACTCGCTCCATAGCCCCCCGCCTCTTCGCTTCCGAAGCACACGAAATAGACCGTTCGTTTGGGGTGGATGCCGCGGCCCAACACACGAGCTAATTCTAAAACGGCTATCGAACCCGAAGTATCGTCGTCAGCCCCGTTAAAGATCTTGTCATTGCCCGGGTTGCTTTCGCGAACACCGAGATGGTCCAGGTGAGCCGTCAAAAGCATCACTTCGGATGACAGCGTTTTATCGCTTCCGGTAATCTTACCCATCGCGTTCCAGGTTTGCTGTTTTTGGCCTGATACTAGTTCTCCGCCAAATTCGATTTGCGTTCCGTCTGCGACCCCCACAAGGGTTTTCGCCGCATCCTTACTGACAACAATCAAAACCGAGTGCATTTTTGGATCGGACAGCTCGGTAAACTTGATCTCCCTGTTTCCGTATAACCCCCAGCTTTCGCGAATTTGTGGCGTCTCCTCAATAATAACGATTGAAGCTCCACTCGACATTAAGCCCTGAATATTAGGCTTTACCTTGTTGGGGTCTTCTCCCTCAAGAGCAAGAAAAAACGCGGCCGAACCAGATGTCGGCGTTTCTCCAAACCTCAGTCTTTGCAAATTGCCCGAAATCGGCCCTGTATTTGTTCGCAATACGAGCATTCCTTTACCGTTTTCCAATTTCGTCGAACCGAATTTCAATGTCACGGGTCCATCGAAACTGCTTCGGGTGACATCGACGGTTTGAACGTATGTCGGTTTGCCATCCGCTCCTTTCTCGCCGGCTGGTTCGAGGCCAAACTGCATAAATTGCGAGCCTATATACTCGGCGGCGACTCGTTCGAAAATCGTCCCGCTGCCGCGTCCCTGCATTGCGTCGCTCGCAAGAAAATTCATCTCGGCCCGGACATTACGTTCATCGACCTGGTTCTTCTGCGCAGGAGCGACAGCCACCGCAAGCGAATAGAAAACAGCCACGAATACCGCCGATCGAAAAAGAGTTCGCATATTATTTCTCGTTAACCGTAAAGGATCCTAAGACGTTTGACGTAAATGTGTCCGCCCGCATAACCGTAATAGATCCGAGTAAGGAATACGTGGTTATGGGCCATTTGGTTATCGACTAGATCGAGCCTGCAGATGCCACGGCGGCACGTGACCTTTTCACCGCTCATCCGAACAGGAAATCCAGGCTCGTTCTCCTCTTTGTTTAGCCATCGCTCCATTGCCGCGAAGCTCGCGAACGTCTTGGATTCGAACTCCGGCTGGTCGCCATCGGTGATATCGTACTGCTTCGTCAATTTCAATCGCCCTCTGAGCAGATGCTGCCTATCGAGTCTGGTCAACCCATTGCTGAAAGCTGTTGAGATAGTCTTAGCAAGCTCCAATGCCCGCCTGTCGGCGGTCTGCCCTGCGACAATAGTTATCGAACAGACTGCGATCGCCAACATCAATATTAGCTTTTTTATCATTTGTTTAGACCGGGATAGTATCGCCAAGTCGTCTTGAAATCGGGTGTCAGTTTTTGGTGTGTTAAGATCGCGCGCACCATCTCGACGGGTATCGGACCTTCCTTCAAAATCGTGTCATGAAACTGTTTGTCGGTCATTCTTTTCGAATCAACCAGCTCCCTGTGCAGATCATAGAATTGCAGGCCACCCATCATATAGGCGATCTGATACAGCGGGCCGTAGTCGCCCGAGAACGATCGGCGAACTTCCGCAGCGGCGTTGTCGCGTTCGTGGCCAACGCGATCGACGAGAAAATCGACGGCTTCCTGCGGCGTCATTTTCTCTAAGTGAAAATTCAGCGAGAAAATGATGCGGGCGCAACGGTGCATTCTCCAGAACAGAGCTCCAATGCGGTCTTCCGGCGTTTTCTGGAATCCCTTATCCCACATCAGAAATTCCCAATACAACGCCCAACCCTCGACCGAGAACGGCGTGCGAAAATCGCCGCGATAGGGATGATATCTCGCTCCCATATAGAGCTGCAGATGATGGCCTGGGATCAATTCGTGAAAAACCGTCGCGTGAGCAAAATGCGGATTGTTGCCTCGCATCGACATCATCTTTTGCTCGTGGGTCATTCCGTCCGTCGGATAGGCAACGAGAATCGTCTCGCCGCCTAAAAAGAAAGGAGCGACGAGCTGACGCTCCGCCGACATCATCTCCATTCGCCATCCGTCTCGGGCAAGTTTCGGCACCGTAACGAGATCGTTCGTCTCGACGAAAGCGATAGCCTGATATGCGAGATCGCGAATCAAGGCGGGCTGTTTGCCTGGTTCGACATATTTTTGCTTGACGGCTTCGAGAGCTTTTTTCCAGTCGTCGCCGTAGCCCATCTCACGCGAAGCCTTTTTCATTTCGGTCTCGCACCATGCAAATTCTTTATTCGCGATCTCAACGAGTTCTTCCGGCGTGTACGGTATCATCTCGTATTTCAGCTCGTCCATTAGTGCGTCGCGACCGATCGGGTCGCCGATTATGGTTACCTTGTCGTCCGGTTTGATTTCGACCAATTTTTCGATGATAAAAGTTTGGTATTTGGCGAGAGTATCGTCCGCGTTTTTATACGGCGAGGAACACCACCAAGTGAACATCGGATCGTAGGCGTTATAGAACGTGAACCACCTTCTCAAGGTGTTGCGGAGCTCACCGACGGTGCGAGCAGCCCGGTTTGCGACGGTGCGTTTCGGCTTCGGTATCGATCCATCTTCGAACGTTTTCTGCGTTGCGGAGATCTGCTTCGCTAGTTCGTTCAAGCTCGCGGCAGCCTTAGCGGGATCGAGGTCCTTCAATGTCCGCCGCGTGTCTTCAAGATCGCTGATAATCCGTGAAAACGGAATGACCGACGCCATCTCGGTAAGCTGTGCGTCGTATCGAGCCTGCTCCTTCGCTTCGTGTTCAATATAGTTCTTGAAAAGAATGTAATCGACCTGTTCGTCGTGGTTGAGCGTGTCGAATTTCAACCCCGAGAGCACTGCAAGCTCGTCGGAATAAAACTGGCTAAATCTCGCTGATCTATTTGGCGACGCCCCAGCTGAATAGAACCGGTTCAAAATCCCGTAGTCTTCGTCAAACTTCCCGATCACACCGCGCATACGCGAAGGCGGATCGTTGTAAGGAGATAGATCAACAGGGGCCTGGGCCGCGTTGAGATGAACAAAAAACAATGAGATCACTAAGACACAAAAGTAACTAAAGTGTACTTTTTTCATGCTCGATAAATTCAGGTGTCGGACTTTTATAAAAGTTACTTACTTGCGAATTATAATACGGTATTCACAGAAATCTTCGAGTTCTCCACCGCGAAAAATAGGGGCCGAACCATCGAACGCACGGAAATTCTGCTAACAAGCTCGAAATAGTTTGCGCGAAAACTCTTAATCCATTTCGCCAGACAGGTATTAGATCCACTTCTGTAGAAGTGGATCTTACGGTCGGAAGTAGAGGGAAATCATGCCCATATATTTGAGGATGGACGGAGTCAATGGCGGCGTTATGCGCGAAGGACACGTCGAATGGATAGAACTTGAATCGTGCCAACTCGGTGTTCAGAGAACTGTCACGTCATCGAGCGGGAGGGGGACAAATCGCGAGATGAAGGTGCCCTCGGTTTCCGAGATCGTTGCTACGAAGTCTCAGGATAATGCCAGTACAGCGCTGTCCAGACAGGCGTTGGCGGGCGCGGGTAAGAAGGTCACGATAGACTTTGTGAACTCCGACGGCACGACGTATTTGAGTCTAGAGTTGGAGGGCGTTCTCATCTCAAGCTTCAACGTTGGTGGGCACAGAGGAGTCCGCAGCGACCGTCCAATGGAGTCATTTTCACTCAATTTTACAAAGATCACGTCCACGGCCAAACCAGTCGCTCCGCCGTCGGGAGAAAAACACACTATGTTTAATACGGACTGGAGAGCAACCGTAGCGTGTCTCGCCTAAATTCAGATGGTGTTCGTGGGCTTGGCGGATTAAGAAGCCGATATCGGCAACCGCGGATAAAGTTCAAAGGACCTTGACGATGACCAAAGTCCTATCGTCGTGCTGCTTCGCTCCGATAGCGAACCGATCCCTACAAGCGGCAACATCCCGACGACCGCCCCGCCCTCTTCGAGCTCTAGGACTGTACCGTCGGTGCAGATTAGAAATGGAGGATTGTGGCCTGCGTTAACGTACGATAGCATGCGCATTTTTCTTTCGTACTGGCATGAAAAAACGTGGCGTAACGGTTTGTTGTCGAGGCTTCATAAACCAAGCCGTTGATCTGACTCATCAGCCCGCCAAGGTCGTTGCCAAAATGCAGGGTTTGACCTCGAATCGATGCCTGCAGACTCGCCATCATCAGTGAAGCTCCAATCCCTTTACCCGAAATATCACCAATTGCTATGCCGAATCGATTCTCCGGAAGCTCGAGAAAATCGTAATAATCGCCGCCGACGCCGAGTGCGGGGCGGCATGCTCCGAAAAAGTCGAGGCCCTCGATCACCGGTAGTTCCTGAGGAAAGAGGCGTTCCCGGACCGAGTTGCTTTGACTCACCAGGCGCTCTAACGAAACCACGATCGGGCGGGCATGCTTGACGTAAACGACCGCAGACAAAGCAAAGAGCAGTATCAGCGGTACGAATAGAAATATCCGGTTTTTCATTTAGGAGATTGACCAATCTCGCCGAGAAAACTCACGCCATCGTCGATCTGGACTCGGAAATTCTCGGCGATCGTCTGTCCTATGTCAGATAGGGATTGCCGCGTGCCGAGGTTGACGCGACCTCGGGCATTTTTTCCGTAAATGAGCAGGGGGACGTATTCGCGCGTGTGGTCGGAGCCTTCCTTGGTCGGATCGTTTCCGTGATCGGCGGTCAGAATAAGCAGGTCGTCGTCACGCATTGCTTCGAATATCTCCGGTAGGCGGCTGTCGAAATGTTCCAGAGCTTTTGCATAGCCTTCGGTGTCGCGTCGATGTCCGTAAAGCATGTCAAAATCAACCAGGTTGCTGAAGATCAGACCGTGCGAATCGGCACGTAATGCGTTGATCGTCTGGTCGATCGTTTGTTCGTTGTTTTTCGCTGTCAAATCTTCTGTAACGCCCATCGAATCGTAGATCGACGCTATCTTCCCGATGCAGACAACATCCAAGCCGGCGTTCTTCAATAACGGTAGCAAATTGTTCAATGGCGGCGGAACGGCGTAATCGTGCCGGTTTTCAGTTCGTTTGAAGCCGGCAGCACTGTTCCCGAGAAACGGACGGGCGATCACACGCCCGACCTGATCCTCGCCAACCAGGATTCCACGCGCGATCTCGCAGATCGCGTACAGGCGATCGATCGGAATAACTTCTTCGTGGGCCGCGATCTGAAAAACTGAATCGGCTGAAGTGTAAACGATCGGCTTACCCGTGCAGACGTGTTCCTCGCCAAGCTTCTCGATTATCTCGGTGCCGCTCGCCGGAAAATTCCCAAGCACTCCTGGTACCGCGGCCTTAGCAACGAATTCGTCGATAATACGCGGAGGAAAACCGTCTGGAAATGTCGGGAAAGCCTTCTTCAAAACGACCCCTGCCATCTCCCAATGTCCGGTGGTCGTGTCTTTTCCGTTGGATTTGAGCGTGCATTTTCCAAACGATCCGATAGGATCGGCCGCAGCCGGAAGTCCCGCGAGCGGGCGGATGTTTCCCAGCCCCAGCCTCTGTAAATTTGGAAGATCGACCTTTCGCGACTCAAGGATATGACCGATCGTATCCGCCCCCGCGTCGCCCCACGCGGCCGCGTCCGGCATCTCGCCGATCCCGGCGGAATCAAGCACCATCAGGCAGACCCGCTTAAAAAATGTCATTTTTAGATTTTATGGAAAAAACTTTTAATGGCAAGCAGATCCAAGTGATACATCAATTCGCAGGAGCGGTGTAGCCGTCGCGGGCGCGGACAAGCGAGCCAGGCGAGACGCCTTTTAGTTCGACGGTGATCTTTCGGAACGAACCGTCGCGTTTTTCGTTGGAAGGATAGTAACCCACACTGTATTTGGTGCCGATCTCGGCCGCCACGCTTTTAAACGCGTTGCGTGCCTCGTTCAGGTCGCCAACCGGAAAGACCTTTCCGCCCGATGTTTTAGTAAGCTCGTTCATCTCCGCGTCAGCCAATTCATATAGACGTTTGCTGATGTCCAGCCGCTCAAAATCGCCAAGCTGGCAAAATCCTGAAGCCTTTTCCATCCGAGAATTACTGAACAACCGGTAATATCGCTTGATCTGTGCCTGCGAAAAGCGGGTCGCCACCTCACAGTCACCGAGCAGGTTTTCCTCAAAGAACGGTCTCGTGTCAACCTTCACGAAATAACTCGTGATTCCGGCCACCTGCAGCTTCTGCCGGGCCTCCTGGAATTCGCCTGAGCTCGTGGAGTCAACTCCATCGGTCAAAGCGACCAGAGCGCGACGCCCGCGAAATTCTTCGCTCGGCTGATCGTGAAATACCTTGTCCGCGATTGACAGAAGGCTGTCGTAATACGGCGTTCCGTTGCTGGTTTTTACGGCGTCGATCGCGTCCTTGAGCGATTTGCGGCTATCGGTCAATCCGGTAAGCACCTCGACCTCCGGATAAGCGCGTTTGTCGGTCCTTGCAGTATTGAACGCCACGATCGAGACGCGGTCGCCAGGCCGGAGCGACGCTATAAAATCCTGCGCGGCGTTTTGAATAAGCTGAAGGTCGGCCCGCGTCGACCCCGACGTATCGAGAAGAAGCGCGACCTCGAACGGTGCGGTCGTCGAGGAAAATTCCGTCACGTCCTGTTTTTTGCCATCCTCGTAGATCACGAAATTATTCTGCTTTAGATTCAGGATAGGTTTGCCGAGCTTGTCGGTGACCACGACCGGAACATCAACAAGCTGAGTATCAACCTTGATCACCTCATCGCCGCCGCCCTTTTTATCCTGGGCCCTGCCGACAAGAAGTCCAAAGCAGAAAATGATCGCGAAGAAAAAAAGCACCCTCACAAGCATTGGCAAAATATCACTCCGAAGTTCTCGTATTTTAGCACGGCGGCAAAATTTGTCGAAAACATATCATTCAAGAAGAAACGTTGTGGTCGTTGGCCGTTAGATCTTATTGCTGCGCCGAGGTTGATGCGAATTCGCCGAGCGGTTACGGAAATCTTAATTCGCTCGGGAAAACAGCAATCGAGGGCTATTTCGGACTTTCTTTTATGTGGAGTTGTGGTATTATCCTCGCAAGTCACCTTGTTGAATTAAGCCTTAAATATTCCCCGTGGGCCAGGGTATGTCCTGAATTACCGTAACTATTCAACGGAATCGATCGAACTAAGCAATTTTACTGAAACAAGAATTAGAGGAGAACAGATGAAATCTACATTTATCCCGGGAATTTTCTTTGTCCTGGCCCTGGCGTGCGGAAGCACTTTTGCAGCCGGCTCCACCACTATTGTAATTAGTCAGGTCTATCCCGGCGGCGGATCAAGCGCTGCGGGTGTCACTTACAAAAAAGATTACGTCGAACTCAAGAATATTTCGCACTCGCCTCAATCGCTTGCGGGCTTGTCACTACAGTATGGCTCTGCTTCGGGTAATTTTGGAAACGGTACGAACACGGTTTACACATTGACCGGTGCGGTAACACTTCAGCCCGGTAAATATTACCTCATAGAGTTGGGCAGTCCTGGAACGGCTGGCGCGGACATTGTTCCAACTCCTGATCAGTCGACAACCAACTTGAGTTTGTCGGCGTCGAGCGGTCACGTAGCGCTGACAAATACCGCGACCCCTCTGGGCTGCGGGGGCACTGGGACGCTTTGCACGCTTCCTGATGCCCGCATCATCGATCTTGTGGCGTATGGAGCTTCGCTGAATGGCGAAGGCAGCTCGACGGTAAATAATGGAGTCGCATTACCCGCCAATACAAATGGCGGCGTTCGAAAAGGAGCGGGCTGCACCGACACGGATAACAATAATCTTGACTTTACTGTGGTTGTTGCTCCAGTTCCGCGCAACGCCGGCTCGACCGCCGCTCCGTGCGTCGGTCGCCATACGAACGCTGATTTTGACGGTGACGGAAAGACCGATTACACGGTCGTTCGGCCCAGTGCCGGAGCCCGGCCCGGTATGTTAGGCGGCGGGATGGTAAAAGGAGCTCATCAGGCCAAGGCTAAATTTATCAGGGAGAATCCCAACGTTTTGAATTCGCCCGCTGCTACGCCGCTCATCTGGTACACGTTCGGCTCCGCGGCCGGTGCAATTTCGATCTCTCAGTGGGGCGATTTCGACACCGATGACTTCATCCCAGCTGATTTTGACGGCGACGGAAAGACGGATATCGCGATTTGGCGGCCGGGTGCGGCGGGCGTCGCGGCGTTCTATATTATCAACAGCAGCGACAATACTGTACGTATCCAACAGTATTCCGAAAGCGGATATGATCCTAGCGTCACCGCCGATTATGATGGTGACGGCAAAGCTGATCCGGCAGTTTATGGATGTACAGTTCCAGGCCAGCCGAGCGTTTGCTTATTCACATTTTTGGGCAGCCTCAATAACCCGACCAACGCAGTCACCTACATTCCATGGGGGTTTGGCCAGGATGGCGACTTTTTTCCGTACGTCGGCGATTTCGACGGAGACGGCAGGGCGGATTTCTGCATCCAGCGAACCCAGCCGGGCAGCCCGGGCACCAGCCAATTCGCTCTTCTGCACAATGACGGCATCTTTTTCACGTCGGAATTCATCACGTGGGGTAACGATAGTGATTTCATAATTCCGGGCGACTATGACGGCGATGGTAAGACCGACTTCATGGTCGAGCGTCCCACGCCCCAGGGCTATATCTATTTCCTTTTGACAAGGGCAAATACGGTACAGATCTCGGGCTGGGGTGCAGCCAACGATCAGATCGCGCAGGGCGATTATGACGGCGACGGCAAGACTGATATAGCGGTATGGCGGCCTGCCCAGGCTCCGAATTCAGGCGTCTTCTACGTCCTGACCCAGACCAACGCGGTGCAGATCGCAGGCTGGGGAACATGTAACGGCCTACTTTGTGACGTACCCGTCGCCGGCTGGCAAATACGTTAACCAAGACCGTTAGTTTACCGATAATAGGGTTGCCCTTTTGGCAGCCCTTTTTTTTAACTTCCGCTGGTCCGATCTAACGGGCTTGGTGATCCGATGGCCATGTGTCTTCTCTTCGCGGCCCTTGTGTTAATGGTTTTTTCATCAGAAAGAACACGGTGGGAAAACATAGAGTCCGCGACAAAAATAATCGGACGAGACGGAATTCTTGACACGGATTTCTCTTCCGGATATCGTCAATCATGGCAGGTTCAGATTCTTTTTCGGTGGGTTACGGGGACCAGGGGCTAGTTTTTGGACGCCTCAGACTACTGAAATTCGATTCAAATGGTGAAGTTACCCCGGGTGCAGTGATCGTACCTTTAAGAATTGTTCTCGATCCGCAAAATGAAGATCTTCAATCTCCGCAGATTTCAGTTTCGTGGTTAGGCGGTAACTCGTTGGCAAGGATACCCTGACAGACAGTGGAGCTGGCGTTCGACGAATATTTTACAGAACTTGTGTACCTACGACGCCCATAAGCTGTAATCCGTTCGTAGTGGTAAACCAAAGCACCACAACGGTACGTCCGAGTCCGTTTCAGAGATTGCTCGACGTTGTGTCGGAAGATAACGCGGGAAATCGATCGGATGTAATTAGCTTTCTTAAGCCGTGACTTGAAATAGGGCAAAGCTCCCGGGCGAAATAAGCTGCGCCATTTCCAATTGTTTCAAAACCGGTCGGAATCGGAAACCGCTTATGTTAAAAGTGTCAAAGAGCTTGGGAGCAATTCTCATATCCATGGCCCTTGGAGCGATTATTGGTGCTGTCATCGCGTCGATGACTCTTGAGCCCTATACGGGCGGTGGGGCGCTTCCAGCGCCAAATACGTTTCAAACGTTCCAAATCTTATATGGAGGTTTTTGTGGAGCAATCGAAGGATTCTTGTCCGCGATTATTACAGTGGCTCTGGTTAAGAGCGGTTTTTTCCCAAACCTAGAAGCTTGGCAGATTTTTGTTTTGACAATAACTTTTGGCTTGATAAATTCGCTTCTGTGGACCGCCTTCGCGTATAGCGTTGCCGTTGAAGGAGGAAGGGTTTTGCACGACTATTCCGAGAAGATGATCCTTGAAACGGCCGTCAAAAAGCTCATTACAGGTTGCATAGTCGGGGGAATCTCGGTATTGCTTGTTAAGTTTTTCAGCACATCCTCAACTGCAAAGAATCAGTCGTTAGAGTAGCGTAAAAAAGGAGTCGGCCCGCAGCGAGCATGACCGACTCCTATCTCTTCCTATCGATTCGTATCTATCTTACAAACGCCTGTCAGCGATCTGTGGCAATTATCAAGCGATCAAGCTGCCTGGTCGGCCCCTTTTACGCTGCCCGCATCTGTGTATTTATCAAGCACCTTGGCGATCGCTTCGCGGGTGACGGCGCCTACTATGCGTTCCTGTTCCTGACCGCCCTTGAAAACGATCAGGGTCGGGATGCCGCGGATGCCGAACTGTTGCGGGACGTTCATATTCTCGTCCACGTTCATTTTGTAAACGCCGGCCTTTTCCTGATATTCCTCGGCGATGGCCTCGACCGATGGGGCGATCATACGGCACGGTCCGCACCATTCCGCCCAGAAATCGACCAATACCGGTTTGTCCGAACCGAGGACGTCCGTCTCAAAATTAGAATCTGTTATTGCCTTTGCAAAGTTTCCCATGTGTTTCTCCTACTAATACAAAAAAATTATAGCCCAGCCGAAATACAGCCGCAAAAACCTTTAGTTAATAAACTCTCGCTCGAGCGGAATTATTCCAAGTTCAAGTCTTTCTGTGTGCCGGATGACCGTGATCCGATCTTCGGTCCCAACACGCTCCTCGGTCAGCAGGCGGTGAAGTTCGTCAATACCCTCGACCTTTTCACCCGCAAAACCGATGATAATGTCGCCCTCGCGAAGCCCCGCCTTTTTCGCCGGACTGCCGTCGTCCATCGAAACAACAAGGATGCCGTTCCTGTTCTCAAGCCCGTAAAAATGGGCGATCTTTCTCAGAAGCGGCACATTCTGTCCGGCCATTCCGATATAACTGCGGCGAATCCGCCCAAACCTGATCAATCGACCGGCCACGAACTTGGCGGTGTCGATCGCTATCGCGAAGCACAACCCCTGAGCCGACATGATGGTGGCCGTATTGACCCCGATCACTCGCCCACGCGAATCGACCAGCGGTCCGCCAGAATTCCCGGGATTTAACGCAGCATCCGTCTGAACAACGTCATCGATCAACCGTCCAGAATTCCCACGCAAACTCCGGCCCAATGCCGAGATCACACCCGCCGTCACGGTCGATTGGAACCCAAGCGGGTTTCCGATCGCGATAGCAAGCTGGCCGACCTTAAGATCGTTTGACGACCCCAAGGTCGCGGCGATCTTTTCCGGGGCATTGATCCTGACGACGGCGAGGTCCGTATCGGGATCGTCACCGACAAGATCTGCCTCATAACGGCCGCCAGATTGCATTACGACGTTGATCTTGTTGGCCTGGCTGACCACATGACTGTTGGTCAGAATAAAGCCGTCCGGCGTAAAAATAAACCCCGACCCAGTGCCGCCCTCCCCCGGCACTTCCCGTCCGCGGACCTTTCTCGGCTTTTGCTCGATCTCTATTTTGACGACCGAAGGGCTGACCCGCTCATTCGCCTCAACCACCGCCCGCGAGTAGGAATCGAAGATCGAGCTCTCGTCAAATGAGGTTTCCTCAGCCGAAGCATCCGACTGATGTATCGCGTCTTCACCTGAAATTGATAAAAATTCAAATTCCCCTTTCATCGTATTTTGAATTGTAACAATATTAGTTACAGATGTCAATAGTGATTGAAGTTGGTCGGGAGACAGTCTGCTAGTTCGCTTTAGCTCGCGGCCGAAGCTTTGGTCAGTTTTGCTTCGAGATCGATCTTGGTCGCTGCGAGAGCTTTACTTACTGGGCAGCCTTTCTCGGTGGCTTTTGCGATCTCCTGGAACTTTACATCGTCGATATCCGCCACGTCGGCTTCGGTCGAGAGGTCGATGTTGGTGATCGCAAAACCACCGTCGTCCTTACCAAAATGAACCTTGGCGTCCGTCTTGACGCTGTTCACCTTAAAACCTTCTTTCTCGAGGCCGGCGTTCAACGCCATGGTGAAGCAGCCCGCGAGAGCTGCCCCGACCAATTCTTCGGGGTTAGTACCCGGCTCATCGCCCATTCTGGTATTGAACGAAAAAGTCCCTTCAAACGCCCCACTGCCCAGGGCCATTGTGCCCTTGCCTTCTTTAAGGGTTCCTTCCCAAGTCGCTTTTGCTGTTCTGATCGCCATATTGTTCTCCTACTTTCTACTAAGCATTTACCGTCTTCATCATGTGCTCCGGATACCGCAGTCCGGCAGCGACGTTGACCGGGAAGATGTCCTCGATCTGTTTCAACTCGTCGTCGCTGAGAGTTATATCCACCGCGGCCGCGTTCTGCTCGATGTATTTCACGCGTTTTGTGCCCGGGATCGGAACGACATTTTCCCCCTGAGACAAAACCCACGCGAGAGCAAGCTGCGAGGCGGTCACACCTTTTTCGTTCGCAAGTTCTTCAACCTTCTCGACGAGCTTGAGATTCTTGTCAAAATTCTCACCCTGGAAACGCGGATTTGTCAGACGCCAGTCGTCGGCACTTAAGTCTTCGGGTTTCTTAAGCTCGCCTGATAAAAAGCCGCGTCCGAGCGGCGAGTACGGAACCAGTCCGATCCCAAGTTCCTTGGCGGTTGCCAAAACTCCGTTCTCCTCGACATCGCGGGTCCAGAGCGAATACTCGCTTTGGAGCGCCGTGATCGTCGCGACTTTAGCAGCTCTTCGCAAGGTATCGGCCGACGCCTCGGACAATCCGATGTGCCGGATCTTTCCGTTGTCAACGAGACGCGACATCGCACCGACCGTATCTTCGATTGGAGTGTCAGCATCGACCCGATGGAGGTAGTAAAGATCGATCACATCGATGTTCAGCCGCTTCAAGCTCGCATCTACAGCCGTTCGAACATATTCGGGTTTGCCGTTAACCCCGCGAATGCCGAGATTCGATGGGTCGAAAACGATGCCGAATTTTGTTGCAAGAACCACTTTGTCGCGCCGTCCTTTTAACGCCCGTCCAACCAGCTCCTCGTTGGTATGTGGGCCATAAACATCCGCCGTATCGAGAAAATTTACGCCCAACTCTAGCGCCCGGTCGATCGTGGCGAGTGACTCTTTTTCATCAGCCTCACCATAAGCGAAACTCATTCCCATGCAGCCAAGGCCAATGGCGGACACCTCAAGATCTCGAAGTTTTCTGTATTTCATAATTCCTCCACTTGCTCCTACGAATCACTTCGCCCGTGCCGATCCGGCTTCCGGAAAATCGGCCCCTTCGCTCACTTCTGCCCATGTGTCCGAGTCCTTCTTCAACTCGTCTATCTTTAACCGGGCGTTCTTCAATGCTGCTTTTCCGAGGAAAAGATGAAACGGCGGAGAACTCGATTCAACTGCTTGGACAATAGCCTTCGCAGCCCGCACCGGATCGCCGGGCTGATTGCCGCTGTAGCCGCGGATCGCAGTCTGGTTAGCTCCGGCTGTTTCGGTGTAATCGTCTATCTTCGACGTAGCGTCATTTGCCGAACGTCCCGCCCAATCCGTCCTGAACCCGGAGGGTTGGACGAGGATCACCTTTATTCCAAGAGGTTCGACTTCCTTCCTCAATGCTTCCGAAAAACCGTTAACGGCAAATTTTGTCGCGTTGTAATAACCCACGCCGGGGAATCCGACGAAACCGCCGATGGATGAAATGTTGACGATCGTCCCGCTTTTTCTCGCTCGCATGATGGGAAGCGCCGAGCGCGTTACCTCGGCAAGTCCCCAGAAATTGGTCTCGAACATCGAGCGCACTTCCTCATCGTCGCTTTCTTCGATCGCACCGAAATAGCCGAAGCCGGCATTGTTCACAACCACATCGATCTGGCCGAAATGACTCTCGGCTTGAGAGATCACGGCTTCTATCTGCGCTTTGCTGGTAACGTCGAGGGAAAGCCCGAAGGCGTTTTCAGGGTTCATCGCAACCAGATCCTGAACTTTTTTTGAGTCGCGTGCAGTGACTACAACGCGATGATCATTTTCAAGAAGATACTTCGCCAACTCGCGCCCAAAACCCGTCGAGCAGCCGGTTATAAACCAAACTTTCTTTTCGCTCATTTTCACTTCCTCCGTTTTCGTTTAACCGATCGCCGAACTTGCTCGTTCGGCTTTCCAAATTTCCGCGACGATCTCGTACGATCGTTTTCGCGCTTCGTGATCGAACATTATCGCGTTGACGATGATCTCGTCCGCAGCCGTCTCGTCGGCAAATTTCTGCAGCTTCGCCGCAACCTTTTCACGATCGCCAATTATGGAACCGCCAAGCCGAGAATTTACCATCGCTTTTTCTTCCGGCGACCAGACGGTGTCCATGTCTTCCACCGGGGGCTGAATCTTTCCTGGATGTCCGCGAATTAAATTTAAGAATGATTGATGCTGCGATGTCGCGAGCCGCTTTGCTTCCTCTCTCTTTTC
Source organism: Acidobacteriota bacterium (assembly GCA_040004905.1). Classification (GTDB taxonomy): domain Bacteria; phylum Acidobacteriota; class Blastocatellia; order Pyrinomonadales; family Pyrinomonadaceae; genus OLB17. The sequence goes on along the minus strand of JBDTZW010000386.1, from coordinate 15,387 downwards.
GGCGGCAAAGATGTTGATCGCCACCATCGCATATGGCTGCTCCAAATCCAACGAGGGCCGAAAACTCTCTCTATAAATTGCCAATGCCGGGAGCGTATTTTGCGGCGAAAAATGTGCGGCAAAACTAAATGGCAGGCCGAGCTGTCCCGCAAGCCGTGCACTGAAATCGCTAGAACCAAGCAGCCATATCGGAACATTCGCGCCGCCGCCCGGCACGGCCTGAACAGTCTGTCTATCGAGGGGCTCCTTCATGAAAAAACGTAGCTCCTGCAGCAATTCAGGAAAATCGTCACCGTCCGATTCTAGCCGCCGCCGAAGTGCATGCGCGGTCTTTCGATCGCTTCCCGGAGCACGGCCGAGCCCAAGATCGATCCTGTCGGGAAACATCGCTTCGAGCGTTCCAAATTGCTCCGCGATCACGAGCGGTGCATGATTGGGCAGCATTATGCCGCCTGCTCCAACGCGAATTGTCGATGTCGCCGCCGCAAGCCGTCCGATCAGGACCGATGTCGCAGAACTGGCTATGCCCGGCATGTTGTGATGTTCCGCGACCCAGTAACGCCGATACCCAAGCCGTTCTGCACATTGCGCGAGATCGATCGAATTGCGGAACGAATCGCTCGCGGTTCCGCCTTCGACTATCGGAGCCAGATCCAGCACCGACAATGGAATGTCTGCTAATCTGCCCATAAATTCATCCTGTCTCGATCGCCCGCAGATACTGCTGGGGTACGTGGATGTCTGCATCTAATTCCTGGGCTGCACGAAAAGCCAAATACGGCTCGCGCAAAAATTGCCGCGCGATCATGACTGCGTCGGCCTGTCCCTTCTCAAGGATCTCTTCCGCCTGTTTCGGTTCGGTGATAAACCCGACGGCCGATGTCGCGATCGCCGCCTCTTTTCTGATCGCCTCGGCGAACGGCACCTGAAAATTTGGACCCGCCGGAACTTTTGCGTATGGCACGATCGCTCCGCTGGAACAATCGATCAGGTCGATCCCGAGTTCCTTTAGCCGTTTTGAATACTCGATCGACTGCGGCAGGTCCCATCCGCCGTCCACCCAATCTGTCGCGGAGATGCGAACGAAAACCGGCAATTCTTCCGGAACGGCTTCGCGAACCGCCGTGGCCACCGCAAGCGGAAACTTCATCCGGCCTTCGATATTTCCGCCGTATTCGCCGGTTCGTTTATTCGAGAGCGGAGAGAGAAATTCATGGAGTAAATAACCGTGGGCCGAATGGATCTCGATCACCTCGAAACCGGCATCGACAGACCGCTTTGCCGCCAGAGCAAAATCTCCGATCGCCTTTTCGATGTCCGCCAGGTCCATTTCCCTCGGCACAGGATAGTCGTCCTCGAACGCAATGGCGGTAGGTGCGACCGGTTCCCAGCCGCCATCTTCCGGCTCTACTTTTTTGCCGCCATTCCAGGGCGCCGCAGTTGAGGCCTTTCGTCCGGCGTGTGCGATCTGGATCCCGGCCACGGCTCCCTGAGATCTGATCAATTCGGTGATCGGGGCGAAGGCGGCCCGATGCTTTTCCGACCAGATGCCCGAATCCTGCGGTGATATTCTGCCTTCAGGCGAAACCGCCGTCGCCTCGACAAAAACAGCCCCGGCACCGCCGACGGCCCGCGTTCCTAGATGCACGAGGTGCCAGTCCGTCGGCATACCGTCGATGCTCGAATATTGGCACATCGGCGAAACCCACAAACGATTCCGAAACGTCGTGGCTCGAATTTTCAATTCCGAAAATAAGTTGCTCATCTTCCCTTTGCTCGATCGTTATATTTTAAGCGTCAGCCGAAAGTGCTTTGGCAGCTTCTTTACCGCTGAGCTCTTTATTGTATATCGCCGAGCCGGGTTGCTGGCTCCTGCCGCCTTCCGCGAGAAATCCGGTATCCACGGCTGCGAAACCGATAGATTCGATCAGCTTCGCGACGATCTCCTTAGCTCCGGAATCATCGCCTGCGATAAAGATCGCTCGTCGCTCTTCGAGGGGAAGCGATTTGTTACCCACCGTCTTCAAATGTTCGGACCAGATCGTATTAAAGCCCTTTACGATTCTGGCTCCCGGTAGGTGCTTCTCAAGCAATTCGCTCGAGGTTGTCTTGCCAGAATCAAGGTCCCCGATCTGGCCGTCGCGGTCGGGATAGTAGTTATTCGAGTCGATCACGACCTTGTTCTCCCACCCGTTTGTCGGAAGGCCCGTATGGTTTTTCAAAGGGATCGAAATTAGCACAACATCGCCAAAATCGATCGCATTTTCGACAGTGGAAGCTTCTGCATTGTCACCCAATTCAGACGCAAGTTTGTCCAGCGTTTCCGGCCCGCGCGAATTGCTAATCGCGACCTGGTGGCCGGCGTCGACAAACAGTTTCGCCACGGTCGAACCGATATTTCCTGCCCCGATAATTCCTATTTTCATTTCTTTACTCCTTTTCAAATCACTCATACATCTTCAAGCTCTTCGCTCTAGGGCGAGGTCAACGTCCGATCAAATTATCGACCGGACCACTCCTCCATCGACTCTCAAAGCCGCTCCGTTTATCGACGACGCGAGCGGGCTGCAGACGAACGCCACAAAATCACCGATCTCCTTTGGATCGCTGAATCGCTTGATCAACGACGAGGGCCGCCCGGTTTGAAAAAATTGCTTCTCCGCCTCTTCGGCCGTCACATTATTTTCCTCGGCCATCTCGGTGAGAAATTTCGACGCACCTTCGCTCGCGGTCGGCCCGGGAAGTATCGAATTGACCGTGACATTAGTTCCCGCGGTCGTCTCGGCCATGCCGCGGGCAACGGCAAGCTGGGCCGATTTGGTCACGCCGTAATGGATCATCTCAACCGGGATATTGACACCGGATTCGCTCGAGATAAAAATGATACGGCCCCAATTCCTCGCCTTCATTTTCGGCAAATAATGACGGCTAAGACGAATGCCGCTCATTACGTTCGCTTGAAAGATATTCATCCAGTCTTCATCGGTAATATCCTCGAACGCCTTTAGACCGAACGTACCGACATTGTTGATCAGAATATCTACTTCGGGAATCCCATCGATTATTTTCTGAGCGCCTTCTGGGGTCGAAAGGTCGGCGAAGACTCCCGAAACACGGGCATTTTCGATACCGGCTTTTACGGTCTGCACTGCTCCTTCGACGCGTTCCTGCGTCCGGCCGTTAAGGACCAGATTTGCACCCTCGGCAACGAGTGATTCAGCGATCGCCAACCCGATCCCAGCCGTGGAACCGGTAACAAGTGCCGTCTTCCCTACCAATTTAAGATTCATTTCATTCCCCGATCCGAACTACGACCTTGCCAAAATGCGAACCGCTCTCCATGTGCTTGAGTGCAGCGGGTACTTGATCGAACGAAAATACGTGGTCGACCACCGGCTTTAGTTTCGCCGCCCCGATCGCTCGATTCATATCTTCGAACATATCTCGTGATCCTGTAAAAATTCCGTGAAGACGTATCTGCTTCATAAAGATCGGAACGTAGCCGAAATTGCCCGCGGCTTCGAGAGCTCCGATCAACGCAACGTGTCCACCAACGCGAACCGAATTGATCGACCGTGCGAGTGTTCCGCCGCCGCCAACCTCGACGACATGGTCAACGCCTCGTCTACGTGTCAGTTCAAGAACTGCGGTGTCCCAATCTTCGCGGGCCTTGTAGTTGATGATTTCATCCGCACCTAGCATCCTCATCCGCTCGAGTTTTTCGTCGCTGCTCGAGGTCGAGATCACCTGTGCTCCAAACATTTTTGCGATCTGAAGCGCAAATACCGAAACGCCGCCAGTGCCAAGCGTCAAGACCGTATCGCCCGCCTTTAGCCCTCCCGATACGACCAACGCCTGCCACGCGGTGACGGCCGCACAAGGCAGCGTCGAAGCCTCTTCGTACGAAAGATGATCCGGCACCCGTGCGAGTCCCTGTTCGCTGAACGCACCAAACTCACGAAGAACCCCTTGCCACTGAGACCCCGCGCCCAATGCGGTTCGCCGCTTTTCTTCCGTGGGTCCGCCGTCGATCCATTCCTGAACAAAGATCGGCATCACACGATCGCCGACCTTCCACTTCGACACCTCGCCGCCGACGGCTGTGACCTCACCTGCTCCATCGGAAAATGGTATCGCCGGCAGTTTCATATGCGGATTGTAGGCTCCGCCGATCACCATCAGATCGCGATAGTTAACCGACGCCGCGTGAAATTTAACCACGACCTCGTGCGAATCGGGCTCCGGCGGATCTTGCTCCATCAGAGCCAGCTTATCGATGCCAAATTCTTGGACCTCGTATGCTTTCATAAGAAAGTTGTTCAGAGTTCACCTTTAGCTCAAATCACATTACTAATCCGTAAACTCTGAACTAACGCTATTTCTTTCGCGGGGCTTTCAGGTCAAGCTTTATGACGACCAGATCATTGATCAAATCGTTCGCGAATCCCGGATATACGAGTCCGAAATCTTTTCGGTTGATCGAGAACTCTGAGGTCACGGTTACGGCGCCAGCGTCAACCTTGATCACGGCGGGGAAATTTATCGATTTCTTTTGGCCGTGAAGATCAAAATCGCCGGTTACCGTATAGTTGTCGGCTCCTTTGGCTGCATCCGACGCGATCGAGGTAGAGGTAAAATTCGCTTTCGGAAATTTCGCAACGTCGAAGAAATCCGGCGTTTTCAGGTGCTCGCTCAGTTTTTCTTCATTTGTAAACACCGAGGAAAGATCGATGTCGATCTTGACCCTGCTGCCTTCTGGCTTATCGTTTACTAGATCGATCGAACCATCGAACTTCTTAAACCCGCCGGGATGCGACGCTGTCACCTTGGAAGCAGTAAATTCGACCTTCGAATTTTCAGGTGTAACTGTGAGCGTCTCCGTTTTTCCGGGAGCTGCGGTCGAGTTCGAAGTGGTGTTGGCCGTTGCATTCGATGCGTTCGAAACATTTGCCTTGGTCTTGTTAGCGGCCGGATCGGCGCACGAGGTCAAAAAAAGTGAGAAGGAAAATACACCAAAGATAAAGGTTTTCATACAAAGTCTCCTCAAAAGATTAAAAATTGCCGGTCAACGACAGGCCGTAAGCCAAGAATCGAGATCGCTCAACGACCGGGCCCCAAAACCTGTTCGCATTTCCCCTTGTTCGATAAATTTTACGAATTCAGCCTGAAGTGTTTTGCCATGGTCTGCGTTGTACCATCGCTGGAGATCCTCCATGATCAAAGGTTTCTCAATTCCCTTTTTCTTCAGATCGTGAAACAACTCCTGTGCAGGCTGCGGCCGTGCTCCCCATGAGCCGATCGCTTCGTGCGTCGCGGCATCCAAGGCGATCACTTTTGGGATCGAGCGGGCACCATTCGTAAGAAACTGGTCGATAAGACCAAGGTTCTCATCGCGTAAAATATATCTTGTTTCTATTTTAACGCTTTGAGCGGCAATTTTCTCAATTATCGGAATGTTTTGCGCGGCATCGCCGCACCAGCCTTCGGTTATCACCAGCCAGATCACGCTTCGCATCGCGTTTTTCGCCGCTATTTTGACTGCTTCGGCCAATGCAATCGTTTCTTCAAGCCGGTGAATTCGCTGCAGGTTGAGCTTCGCGTAGCCGAGAATCACGTCCAATTGATTCGGCCCGGCCGTGTTTCCGTCTAGCAAAAGGTCGTCGAGCAGCTTTATGTATTCTGTATAACTCAACGACCGCTCGAGATAATTGTCGAACATAACGCCTCTTACATGCTAAGAAAACTAAGTATAAGCCGGATAAAATTAACAACTCCCGGAGCCAGATTTACAAGGCGCATTGTCATATATCATTTCCCTCCTTTTTCGTAAAAGACCTTCCCTTTGCTCGTTCTTTGAAAATTTAAGCTATTTGTAACATCCGTTGATACAGATGAATGCAAAAAAATTTTCAGGCCCACCCATGTTCGATCTTTTCGATAACGTCCGCCAGCGAATGCTGCGAGAGCTTGTCGCCGACAACTTTATCGATCTCTTTTTGCAAATGACACAAAACGGCGGCGATATTTTTCCCGACCGGACAATCCTGGCTCGGCGATTTTGCATGAAGCGCGAAAACCTCGCCGCACGCGACCGCCTTGTAAACCTCAGCCAGATTTATCTCCGACGGACTTCGTGCAAGTCTCGTCCCGCCCGAAGCTCCAGTCTGCGAAACCACGAGCTTTGCCTGGTTCAATTGGCTCAGAAGCCGCCTAATCACTACCGCATTTGTATTTACACTACACGCGATATAGTCAGACTTCATATTCTCACCACAGGACCTCGCCAGCATCGTGAGAACATGCACCGCCATTGAAAATTGACTGTTAGCCGCCATATCTGTAACAAGTATAGTTACAGAGCCTAAACGTGTCAAGCACGCTTATCGACTCGAGGTCTGCATTCAGGATCTTGATGAGCGGTATCGGGTTCAACTTCCAATGCGCAACGAAGCGCACCCGAATTCGAAAATCTAGAATTACTAATTAACTAATGTCATTAACATCACCCGTATCCCGGTCCTTGGCCGGCGGATCGTCCATGGGATAAACGTCTCCGTGATCGTCAGGGCTCGGATAGGGTTCATCAATGTCCGGGTTTCGGAATCCCTCGTCACCCGCGGGTTCCCTAATATCGCCGGGCCGCTCCCCGGCAGGCAGTTCGTTCTTGTCGCTGTAATCCTCATCGGTGATCGGCGAATTTACGTCAGGATTCAGCGCGTTTCTTTCTCTAGGCATGTTTCGTCCTCCGTCTTAAATTTACTCGCAAAAAATATGCCGCAATTTTCGTCCCGTTTCAATACACACGCACTCACACAAAAAGGCCAGGTTTGGATCTCAAACCCGGCCGGCAACTATTTTCTATCTTAATCTAGTTCGCCGGTATCTTGATCTCTCGGCCCGCGCCAAGGACCGAGTTCGGTAGAAGCCCGTTGTATTTCGCGACTTCAGTCGGGTCGGCGTTATAACGAGTTGCGACCTTGGTAACAGTGTCGCCGGATTGAGCTTTGACCACGCGAACGTTGCTCGCGGTTGAATTGTTCGTCTGCGAGGACGGACGCGTGTAGGCGATCGTATTTACCTTGTTGCCGATCATCGGGACGAAGACCTTGCCCTTTGGAGCGGCCATTCCCGGATTTGCAGCCATCAAGTCGGCGACGGCTATGCCTGTGCGGTTCGATAAGGTCTGCCAGGTTTCGCCATTAGAGCTGTTCGCAAGGCTCGAATTGTTGATCTTGGCTCCCGGAACGCGTTTGAACACGGCCACGACTTCGTTTGCTTTACCTGCAGGAACATTGATGATGTACGGCTCGGGCGGCGTCACGTTGCTGCGAAGCTGCGGATTCAGATACCGAAGGTATTGAACACTCGTGTCCGATGCTTGGGCCAGGAGACTGAGGTTAGTCGAACTGGGCACGCGGACGCGGTCGTAGGTCAATTGCGGTGCAGGGCGGATGTGCCCAAAGCCATACTGATTTGGGTTGTTTGCGATCAGGATCGTAGCTAGGATGTTCGGAACATAGTTCCGAGTTTCCTGCGGAAGATAAGGGAACGCCACCCAAAAATCTTCGACACCCGCACGACGAACAGCGCGATCGACATTTCCTTCGCCGGAATTGTAGGCGGCCATAGCGAGTTCCCAGTTTCCGTGATACCGGTTCGCGAGAAATTTAAGGTACCGAGCTGACGCTCGTGTCGCCTCGTCAAAACCGTTACGCTCGTCGACATATGCGGTTCGCTTCAGCCCGAATCTCGAGCCGGTGCCGGGAATGAATTGCCATAATCCCGAAGCGGCCGCCGATGAAAAGGCACTCGGCTTCCAGGCACTTTCGACCTGCCCAAGCCACGCGACATTTTCCGGCACCCCTTCTTCCTTGAAGATGCGCCGCGCCATCCGCATGAAAAGACCCGAACGGTAGAGCCCAACTTCCATTGTCGTATGTCCGCGTCCACGATAATAGTTCACGAACTGCTGGATCATCGGGTGTACCTGAAATGAGAACCCGAGAGACTTATTAGCGACGGCGTACTGGATGTATTGATATTGTGCTTGAGCGACAGGATTGTTGACATCCTGTTCATCAGAGGTCAATTCCAGTTTCGCCAGGTCATCAAGGGGCGATGGCTCAAAATTCTGTGAATTAAATCCAATCGCGAGGTCCTTTGGCAGGACGCCTGTTGAAGCTGACGTTTGCGCCGTAGAATTACCAGCCGCCGGCGTATTCACAGCAGGCTTGACCATCCCAACGACATCGTCAGCCAGTTTAAATTCTTCGCTGTTCCACGACCAGCCGCAGGTCGCCGAAAGCTCACGCAACCTAGGGCTCTGTGCAGCCGATGGAAATTCGATGCGGTAAACGGTTTCGATCAACTGGTTATAGCAGCTCTGGAGTTTCTGATCTTTTTGGACATTTACTGATGAATAAAGGAAGGTTTCGACCGACCTATCAAACTTCTCACCGGCGTCCGAACGTCTGTTGGCTTTATAGGCGAACAAGCCGTCGCGGAACGCCCGGCCCGAATCATCGAGAATTTTGTTAACTATTTCGCGGGCTTTAGCTATTTCCGGCGTCGTCGATTGATCGCCCGACTGGGCGAAAATAAAATTGCTGAATAATAAGACCGTTAATACCGAATAGCTGAAAACCTTGTAAATGGTTGATTTCATTAACTTCGTCTATACTCCTTGACCAATGAGGTTAGGGCAAAACAGAGCAACGACCCGTGAATCGTTAACTGCACACTTTCTAACGCTTTTGCGGGAGAAAAGTTCCCACTAGCCACCAGGCACCAAAATCCGCGCCTGTTACTACCTTAAAATTAGCACCTAAACATCGTCATAGTCAATGTTTCCGTGCCTTCAACATCGTACCGCAGCCTCCCTAATGAGCTACCGTCGGCGCGGGTTTTATCGCTGCCCTCGCTCTCACGGGGGGCACCTTACGCTCCAAAAGGCTCTCATCAAACACCTGAAGCACGTTCTCGACGAAGATAAACTCCAGATCATCGAGCACTTCCTGCGGCAGATCTTCCAAGTCCCGGCGGTTCGGTTCAGGAAGAATTACCTTCTTCAGCTTAGCCCGCCGCGCGGCAAGCAATTTTTCTTTGACTCCGCCGATCGGAAGCACGTTGCCACGCAAAGTTATCTCGCCCGTCATCGCAACATCTTTTCGGACCGGCCGCTGCGCAAGGACCGACACCATCGCTGTCGCCATTGTGATTCCTGCACTTGGGCCGTCCTTCGGGATCGCTCCTTCCGGGAGGTGAATGTGAATATCGTATTTTTCGAAATCATCCTCGTCGATATCCAATTGTTTGGCACGAGCTTTGGCGAATGAAAATGCCGCCTGTGCCGATTCCTGCATTACTTCACCCAATTGGCCGGTTAGAACCAGCTTACCCTTACCCTTTGTTTTAAGAGCTTCGATAAACAGGATGTCGCCGCCGACCGCGGTCCAGGCAAGGCCGGTAACGATACCGATCTGGTCTTTCTTTAGTGCGGTCTCGGTAAAGATCCGCGGCACACGGAGAAAATCCTTGATGTTGTCGGCGCTGACCTTGATCGGCTTAAATTCACCTTCGAGCTCGGCTTTACTTCGCGCCACCTTCCGACAAACCTTGCCGATCTCACGTTCTAGCTGCCGTAGACCGGCCTCCTGCGTGTATTCCCCGATTATCCGTACCAGCGCCCGTCGGTCAAAGCGAACGTCGTCCTTTTCCAGACCGTTTTCCTCGACCTGCTTCGGGACGAGATGCCTGCGGGCGATCTCGAACTTTTCTTCTTCTGTGTAACCCGCAAGGGTGATGATCTCCATTCGGTCACGCAGTGCTGGTTGGATCGTATCGAGTACGTTCGCCGTGGTCATGAACATCACGTTCGACAGATCAAAGGTCACACCAAGGTAATTATCGCGAAACGACGAATTCTGCTCGGGATCGAGTACTTCCAACAACGCCGAGCTTGGATCGCCGCGAAAATCGGCTCCGACCTTGTCGATCTCGTCAAGCATTATCAGCGGATTATTTGTCGTCGCCTGCTGGATCGCCTGGATCAGGCGTCCCGGCATCGCTCCGACGTAGGTGCGCCGATGCCCGCGGATCTCGGCTTCATCATGAAGGCCGCCGAGGCTCAGCCGAACGAATTTGCGATTCAGCGCACGCGCCACCGATCGTCCTAAGCTTGTTTTACCGACTCCCGGCGGGCCGACGAGACAAAGGATCGAGCCTTTCGGTTTCTCGCGCAGCTTTCTAACGGCCAACGCTTCGATCATTCGCTCTTTAACTCGATCGAGGCCGTAATGGTCCTCGTCGAGTATCTTCTCTGCCTTTTTGAGATTGAGATTGTCCTTCGACGCGATCGACCACGGCAGCTCGGTCATGATGTCGAGCCAATTCCGGAGCGTTGCCGTTTCCGCAGCGTCAGGATGCATGCGCTCGAGCTTTTTGAGCTGGCGTAGCGATTCTTCTTCGGCGTTCTCCGGCATTTTGGCCTTTAGTATCTTGTCCCGGTACTGCTCGATCTCTTCGTATAGCTCATTGCCCTCGCCAAGTTCGGATTGGATCGCCTTCAATTGTTGTCGCAGAAAATATTCGCGCTGCGAGCGGTCGATGTCCGCCCGGGCCTGGCTGTTTATCTCCTGTTGCACGGTCAGCACGTCGATCTCTTTACTCAAAAGATCATTGACGCGTCGAAGCCTCGGCACCGGGTCATAAATGTCGAGGACCGTCTGAGCATCTTCCACCTTCAATTCAAGATTTGAGGCAGAAAGATCCGCCAGCCTTCCCGCGTCATCGAGATTCGCGATTATCGCGAGCACCTCAGGCGAGATGTTTTTGCCAAGGCTTGCCGCCCGTTCCATCGAACCGCGGACGTTGCGTACGAGTGCCTCGACCTCAAGCGAATTGTCCGGCGCCAGCGGCTCGGAAATCGGCGTAACCTCGCCCTTAATGTAGTCGCCGCCGGCCATGATCTTGTCGACCCGGCAACGTGAGAGTCCCTGAATTAGTATGCGAATTCGGCCGTCCGGGAGTTTCAGCATCCGCATGATTATCGCTACGGTCCCGACCTGATAGAGGTCTTCCTGTGCGGGCTCTTCTTTGTTGACATCCTTTTGCGAGACAAGCAGGATCATGCGATTTTCGCGCAATGCTTCCTCAACGGCCTTGATCGAACGGTCCCGCGAAACAAAGAGCGGAACGATCATAAAAGGGTAAATAACAATATCGCGTAGGGGGAGCACCGGAAGCTGCGAAGGGATCTGCATCATCGGCTCGATGGCATCGCCTTCTGCTAGTGCGACCGGAAATTCTTCGATTTCATCCATAGCTTTATGGTAGTTAACTCGCGATAAAAGGGCAATGCGAAGAAAAAACCGCCCGTCAGGCGAGACGGGCGGTTTCAACCTAAAAATAAATTAGTCGCCTAATTTCCGAGGAAACGGATGCTGTATCCGATCGTCGCAAACTCGACCCATCGGGATGAAACCCGAACGTTCAGCCTGATCGTCATCGGCTTTTTGTAGAGCTGATTGATCACGTTGTTCGGCAATCCCAGTGCCTGAAAGAAGACTCGGGAAAATCCGGCGGTGTTTGCGCGTGTATAGCTGTCGGTAACCAGCTCTAAAGCTCCGGGAGCGAGTGTTTTGTTAAACACATGAGTGCCAAATCCTGTCGTTGTAAAAGATCCATTGAACGGAAGGCCGGTATTGGGATCGATCAAAGCAGGATCATTAAGAGCCTCACTCTCTATGGTTATGCTTGGCGAATAGGAAAGACGGGCCTGCGTTGGACCAGCGGTCGTATTGTTTACGTCGAATGACAGTGTGTGATTGGCTATGGCGTAGATAATGTTATCGACCGATTTTCCGGGGATCGTTATCCTGCCGATGTCATTAAACGTTGTCGGTGGAACGGCGACCGACGGATTTGGAACCGTGATGCACCGATCGTCCGGACCCAGCACGCCGATGTCCGCCGGATCGCAGGTCGTATCGATCAGGATAAAACCTGCTGAAGCAAAACCCAGGAACTGGGCGTTTCGACCGAACGAATCAGGATCACCGACGTCCGCCGCAGTCACCGCCGCGAGGCCCATAGACTTTCCAGTCGCCAGGTCCGGAGCCGAGATCACTTTGTTAAATTGGCCACGAGACTGGATCTGACGCTCCTTCATCAGCTCGATCCGTTGTTCGCGAATTTCGTTCTTTACATCCGACCCATCCTGGGCGAACGCAGCCTGCAGACAGCCGACGATAACGATTGATAGTACGAGTAATTTCTTCATAAAATTCTCCTCCAAATAGAATGCTGTGGACCTCAAAGAAATTGTTTACGAACCAAAAGAGTAGTTAGAGTCCGTCTGCCGCTCAGGCGTGTTAAGCTCCTGAGAATGCACACTTTGGAATGCCAAAGAACCTCTATCTCAGAGCGATATTCTTAGATTTGCGCAAACCATGGCAGTTTGACGACGGGAACGGGATAAATTTGCGTAGGAGAATTACGATCGCAGCCACAGAACAGGTCCCCGGTCATTTCTTGTTTTTCTTTTTCTTGTCGGCGGCCTGGTCACGAGCGTGAACAAGACTCTTCAATTCGGACATAAACTCTGAAACATCTTCGAATTCCAGATAAACAGACGCGAATCTTACGTAGGCAACCTTGTCAAGGGTCTTCAACCTTCGCATGATCACTTTGCCGATAGTGCTGGTAGCAAGCTCACGGTCGGGTGAATCCTGAACAACCTTCTCGACCTCATCTACGATCGCCTCAAGTTGAGTAGTGGATATTGGCCGTTTCTCGCATGCCCGCAGGGTACCGGAAAGTATCTTGTTGCGGTCAAAGGTCTCGCGTTTGCCGTCCTTTTTGACGACCATGTACGGTATCTCGTCGATGCGCTCGTATGATGTAAAACGGCGCGAACACTCTAGGCATTCACGTCTCCGGCGGATCGAATCTCCGTCCTTTGATTCGCGCGAATCGACTACCTTGTCTTCAATGTGTCCGCAAAATGGGCAGCGCATAGATCGTTATTTAGCTTGCGTTCTTCTCGAAATTGGGCGAATCAGATTCTATTTCCTCGACCGCATTCTCGCCGGACATCAGGCCTCTGAATCTCGCAACACTAATATCACCGTGCAGGAAATAATACAAACCGAAAACTATCGCCGGAGCAAAATACACGAGGTGCATGATGATCGACACCGCCGCCGCCGTATCCTGATGGACCCCAAGCAATAGTAAACTACCGGCCGTCGCGGCGTGAAAGGCCCCGGCAGCCCCACCGGGGGTGGGCACAAGCGAACCCATCGAGGCGACACCCATTACAAAGATCGAGTCGACAAAGCTCAGCGGCAGATCGAACGCCCGCAGCACGAGCCATGTCGGTATCGAAATCGCGAGCCACAAGGCGACCGTCCAAAAACTTACCCAAAATATCGCGCGGGCACTCACCATCACTGTTAACGAGGTCGCGAGCTGCCGCATCAGGCTAAGGACGATCGAGCGGATACGCCCCGGAATGAATTTTCGGTCGGTTTTTCCGGAAAACCATCTGATGATCCCTTCCGATTTCTTCTGGTAGATCACGAGGCCGATTATTCCAGCGACGACACCCGCTAAAAGCAGATTGCCGACGAGTTTTATCGATGCGACCTCGGACTCGTGTCCGGCCGGAGCATTGAACCAGATCAGGCTGATCGAAAAGAAACTGATTAGTGAGGCGAGGTCGAATACGCGCTCCATTCCAAGCGTCACCACTGCAACGCCAGGCCGGACACGCGGATCACGCATCGGAAGCCACATTGGGCGAACGATCTCACCCGCTCTGCCGATAAGAAAGATCGCGGCAAAACCAACGGTCGTCGTCGCAAATAGCTCCTTCAGGCTGCTTTCTGTCAGCGGAGACAGCAGGACCTGCCATCGCACAGCTCGAAGAAAATACCCGATACAAATTATGAAAACAGCCAACCCAAGATCGACCGGGTCGGCCTTTCTAAGACTGTTGCCGACCTGCTGCCAATCCAGGTTGCGGCCGAATAGCCACAACAGGAAGACCGCAAAAAAAAATAGAAGCGCGAACCTAAGATACTTCTGCAAGATATTATTGCTGACCGATAAGTTAAAAAATATTTACGTGCGTTCCCGATATTGGGCGACACGGTAGATAAAAACGATACTTTATTCGTTCAAAAAAGGAAAAATGAACTATCGTTTCTATCAAACTTTCGCGAAACGTTTAGACGGAACGTGCTTAATCGCTTACGGGAAAGGCGGCACAGGAATAATTAACTTTATGGAAAGAACAAAAATGAGTGATGGAATGGAAGCCCTAAAGGGCCGACTTCGCGCAACGTGGATCGCGGGTGATTTTGGCGAGATCGCAAGGATGATCGAGAAAGGCGCCGAAGAGTTCGTCGGACGCCTCGACATTAAAAAGGATACTCAGGCGTTGGATGTCGCCTGCGGCACTGGAAATTTGGCACTGCCAGCAGCTAGGCGCGGGGCGGCGGTCACGGGTGTCGATATCGCTCCAAATCTTATTGAGCAGGCAGCCGCAAACGCGGCGAATCAGGGTTTATCCGCAAAATTCGACGTCGGGGACGCCGAAGCCATGCCGTACGAGGACGAGAGTTTCGACATTGTCATGACCATGTTCGGCGCAATGTTCGCGCCGAGGCCTGACATTGCTGCAGGCGAGTTGAAACGAGTTTGCCGTCCCGGAGGCCTGATCACCATGGGAAACTGGACGCCAGATGGATTTACTGGGCTGATGTTCCGCGCCGGTGCCAAACACGTTCCGCCGCCGCCCGAAATGCCATCGCCGCTGCTTTGGGGCACGGAGGAGGTCGTTGCTGAACGTTTCGCCGACGGCGTATCTGACCTTAAATGTGTAAAACGGAAGATCATGTTCCACTTCCCATCCGGTCCTAAGGACGTTGTGGAGCACTTCCGGAAATATTTCGGCCCTACCCAAAAGGCGTTCGAGACGCTGGATCCGACGGGCCAGGCGGCTTTGCGGTCGGACCTTGAACAGTTGTGGGTTGATCGCAACCAGGCCACAGACGGAACAACCTTGGTCGAATCGGAATATCTCGATGTCCGGGCGATCAAGGCGTAAGGCATTAAATTATAACCACTTAGAACATCCGCGAGCTTGTTTCCATGCGTTGTGCGGGATGTTTTCGGGCCCGCTTTAATGCGTAAAGATCAGGCGAACCTGAAACGCCTGAAAAACCTGAAACACCGGTTACAATGCGTGCGGGTTGGAACAGTGAAACATGCTGTTCCGGCCTGAAACACCTAATCCGCACCAAACCTGGCCTTACTCGCTTTTCGCGCCGAATCCGTATATCTTTTTCCTGGAACTTTTCCTTTTATGCCTTCGTAAAGTTC
>JBDTZW010000420.1:0-12977 GCA_040004905.1 Acidobacteriota bacterium | reverse complement strand
TGACCTTAGCATTCGGCGCGGCACCATAGCTGACCGATGCATCGAGCTGCGGATTAGCCGTGACCAAGCCGTTTTGAATTCCCTGTACGCTCGATTCCGCATAGACAAGCTTGTTCCCGGGAGCGACGAGATCAGGCTTGATCAGATTGTCGAAATGCTTAATGCCGGTCGTGTCCGTCCAATACGAACGGGTTGGCCCACGCGAGCTGTAAGAGGCGATACCGTCGTCCGACCGCGAATTCGTACCGAATGTATTGGTCGCTCCGACAGTTATCGCGGACGGTTCGTTACCGGGCGAGTGGATCATACCGTACTGCTTCACGCCATTCGCATCCTTGCCGCTATTTCCAGCCGCAGCAACAACTACGATGCCGGAGTTGACCAGATTTCGTACCGCCTGGCAGAGCGTGTCCTGCGAATACGAGGTGATCGAAGGCGTGCCGAGACTGATGTTGACGACGCGAATGTTGTAGGTGGATGCGTTTGCCGCGATCCAGTTAAGTGCATCCAGCACGGCTGATTTAGAACCGGTTCCATCGGCCCTCAGGACACGCAAATTAATAAGGTTGGCACCCGAAGCGATACCCGCGTAATCTCCGCCGTAAAGCGAATAGTTTCCGCTGGCCGCCGAGGCGACATGACTTCCGTGACCGTATGGATCGTCAGTTCGGCCTTCGCCCGTGAAATCTTTGCTGAAGACGATCCGATCGCCGTCCGTTCCGCGCGAAAAGCTTCGGTGATCGCTATAGATACCGGAATCGATAATGGCGATACCTACACCCGTCCCGTCGAGCACGCTGGTGCCGCCCAAGGCTCCGCGTACCTGTTCCGCTCCCGTAGTTGTAGTAACGTGCCCGAGTACCCGAACCTTGCTGTCGTTATCTACGACCGACACCTCAGGGAAGGACGCGAGCTCGTCGACAACGCGGGCAGGAAGGTCAAGCGAGATCATGTTGAACTTATCGAAATTCCCGCGAACGCGAATGCCGGATCTTTGAAGCAGAGCCCTAAGCCCCAGCTGCGGCGGGCCGTTCAATTGAATAATTACGGGAACTTCTTCCGAGCCTGAACGCGTAAATCGGATCCGGCTGCGAAGGTCGGCCGCTACCTTGTCCGGTGTGCGGTCTTTTTGTTGAGCCATGCCGGTGTGCGGCAAGAGAACTGCAAACGCTGCAACGAATAAGAGAAACGCGACCGTCCGTAGAAGGCGGGTCGCTAACGGGGGTAATTTTCTATTTTGCATGTTTGGTTCGACCCTGCTGGCACCAAGCGTGGGCGACGACCCTGGATTGGTTCGCCTCGTTTTACATAAGCCAGAGAGAAAACTCCAACCCGTCTAAGAACAAGAGTTGTGCCAACTGGCCGAAAGTGGTTTTCATGTGGGCGTTCGACCTACACTTAGCAGATCGGACGTTAGTGTTTCGCGGGAAAACGTTTGGTTTTACACAAAATGAAGCTACCGAACCGAGTAAGAGGGCTTACATCTTGAGAGCGCAAGCGATCTCTTCTAAGGAGCGTCGGGAAGCGGCGAAATCGTTCCTAGTGGGGCTTTACTACCGCTGCCGGGTCTTATTTCCGCGGAAATATGACGCGGTTTTGTTGGTGATGACAAGCTGAGTTACCAGCGAAAAAGGGTTGAACTACTGTTTTGCGACGTCGATGTAATAAAGATCGGTGGCCGCTTCGAAATCGGCTTTTCTAATATCGGTCTTGTCGGTTTTCCATTCGGTCGTCGGGTAGATCAAGGTCCATTTGTTTTTACTTCCGACCTTGACCGGCATGGCCAAATTAGCTTCGTCCGCCTTCCAACGGTAGGAAAAGCTTCCGTTGCGTTCATCGAATTTTATTTCGAGTTTCGGGATCGCAGTGTGCCGCAGATATTGATCGAACACCGGCGTAAGGTTCATTCCAGTCTTTTGGTTAAAGTAAGCGGCCATGTCTTCGGTCATGATGTTTTGATATTTGAAATGCTGGAAAACATCGTGGATCAGGGCAAACCATTTCTTGTCGTCGTCAATGACACTACGGAGGGTATGCAGGAAGAGAGCGCCTTTAAAATATTGATCCTGCGGCGGCTCCGTGTTGGTTCCGCGAGGTGTGATGATCGGCGTCTCGTTCTTTACCTTCTTTTTCAGCGCATTTGTATATTTCAAATAGTCGTCGTGGCCATACATGTATTCGACATAAAGGCATTCAAGATACGTCGTCCATCCTTCGTGAATCCACATATCGGAGACATCGGCCGCCGAAACCGCGTTTCCAAACCACTCGTGGCCGCTTTCGTGAATAATGATGAAATCGAATCTGGTTGAGATGCCGACGCCGGTCCAATCTCGATCGAGATAGCCGTTGTTGAAATGGTTGCCGTAGGTGACGGCGCTTTGGTGCTCCATGCCGGAATAGGGAACTTCGACCAGTTTGTAGCCGTCTTTCTTGAACGGATATTCGCCGAAGTAATGCTGATATGCCTCGAGCATTCCTTTTGCCTGTGAGAATTGTTTTTTCGCTTTTTCGAGATCTTCCGGCAGAGCATAAAAATCCATCGGCAGGTCGCCGAGTTTGTCGGACCAATGTTCGTATTTGCCTATGTTTACTGAAACGTCGTAATTGTTTATCGGATAATGCACTTGCCAATCCCACCGAGTGTAGCCATCGCCCAGGTCTTTCTTGCCGAGAAATTTCCCATTCGACACATCCACAAGATCATCGGGGATGGCAATGCTGATAGTCATATTCTCGACCTCGTCCTTCCACTGATCCTTATTTGGCCACCACAGGCTGGCGCCGAGACCCTCGCAGGCGGTAAATATCCACGGTCTTCCAACCGGATCTTTGCCAAAAGTAAATCCCCCAAATCGGCCGATGGTTTTCGGAGTGCCGGTATAGTAGAAGTCGATCGAGTATGTCCTACCCGCTTTCAGCATCTGCTGGAAATCGACAAAAACCGCCCCGGAATCACGCGTGTATTTCAGGGTCGTCGAACCGAGCATTATCTTGTCAACGCTCAGGTTGTCGTAAAGATCGAGCTGGATGCGATTGGCGTCATTCAGCATTTTGAACTTGATCCTGTTCTTGCCGTCGATAGTCTTTTTATCCGGATCGATACGGATATCTAATGCGTACGAGAGCAGATCGTTGTTCGAACGGTATTTGCCGTATTCGCCACGCAAAATATCGGCGTGGGTCGGCGTCGTGGGGGAAGCTTGTGAAAACGCGATCCCGCTGCTTAACAGGGTCAGAAAAAGTAAGCTGACCGCGAGGCTGTCGAATTTTTGGCTTAACGTCATGAACATAATGGCCGTTTTCTAAGTCCCGAAGAGTGTCAAACCATGATACAGCAAATGATTGCGGCAAGCTGCGTGACTATTTAGCGTCCCGCCGTAAATGGCCGCGAATTTCTTGCTCCATCTGCCGCCGACATACCAAATATTTCCCATTGGATTTACGTTCGTTGGAGCGCGATTGCGATATATGAGCCCGTTGGCAGGGGTCCAGTGAGATCCGCCGGCCACGCCGTCGAGATCAATGATCAATTTGGTCATCGACGATGCTCCCGCAGCCTTGGTACTAAATCCATGATGAGCCACCCATCCGTTACTGAAACTGGAAGTCACGATCTGGTCAAAGGTATATCCGTCTCTGAGATAAAAAATATCCACCGAGAGTATCGCAGCTTTCACGACCTCCGAGACTACGTCTTTCCAATTTAGAAGAAAATCTCCGAGATTCGAGGACTGCGACGTTTTGTAAAACGGTATTACCAAAATCTGATCAACCGCCGCTGCGACCATCTGCGAGCCTATTACGTGGGTATAGTCGCGCCACAGGTTTCCCCATCCGCCAAAGGAATCATATGTGGCGTCGCTATAGCCGCCCTGTATTGGCGTCGGCGTGAAATTGATATGCGGTATCCCGTTGGAAATAGAGCCGCCCGAATTTCGGAAAACAACTCCAAACCACTTGATCGACGAACCCTCGACGCGGACAAGTTTGCGAACATAGTCAAAACCGATCACCGTGGGGTCGATCATTCCCGTACCCGGCATCTGGGCGGTGTTTACGACATGAATGCCGGCCGCCGCCGTTTCACTTAAGCCGTCCGGCGCGGTTTCAACGGTAGCTGCGATCAGGCCGCCCGGCGTCGGCGGGCCGTCCGCGGCCAGCTGGTTCATCAGACGCAAAGAACCGCCGGCCGGATCGACCACGCCGTCGATCGACGGTCGATTGTTTACCGTCTGGAAAGTGACGATCTGAGCCGTGATCTCATTTATCAGAGCGTTACGATCGGTAGCCCAAACTCCTGCGATCTCTGCCGATCCGCCATCCGAAATCTTAATGCGGTCCAAGAGGTCTCTTATAGTGACCAGATCCGTTGGATTATTGGGCATCATCGTCTGTCCGGATCTGATACCCACCGGAGCCGAAATACTTCGAGCTATATTGGCCATAAAGAGTCTCCTTAAAAGAAGAAATGTCTAAATTAAGTAGTATGTATACTACCAGACGGATGGACTAGGACTTACTTGCACAACGCCCTCCGTGCATGAGAATGGAATCTTTACTATTATTTCCATAGATGAAATCCCCGCTTGTTGCCATCATCGGCCGGCCGAATGTCGGAAAATCAACGTTGTTCAATCGACTCGTCGGCAGCCGCAAGGCGATAGTCGGGGATGAGCCCGGCATTACGCGGGACCGGATGTATGGCGAAGTCGACTGGAAGGCGAAAACGTTTAGACTGGTCGATACCGGGGGAATCGTGCCCGATGACGAAGCAATAATACCCGCAAATATCTTTAAGCAAGCATCGCAGGCGATCGCCGAAGCCGGCGCTATTATTTGGGTCGTCGATTCGCGGGCCGGGATAACGCCGCTTGATGAGGAACTAGCGGTTCTCCTTAGAAACACGAGCAAGCCCGTGTTTGTTGCAGCAAACAAGGTCGAATCGAAAAAGGTCGAGAACGAAGCGCTGGAATTTCACCAGTTTGGCTTTGATATATCGCCTGTTTCGGCCGAGCATGGCACAGGGATCGGGGACCTGCTCGATATGGTGTTCGATGTATTGGTCCATCCTGACGAAGAGGAACGCGGGCCGGACGAGGAGCCGATCAAGCTCGCGATCATCGGACGGCCAAACGTCGGGAAGTCATCGCTGCTCAACAAGATCCTCGGTGAAGAACGGGTCATCGTTTCGCCTATTGCCGGAACAACGCGCGATTCAATAGACACCGAGCTAACGGTTGATGGACGCGACTACTTGTTGATAGACACCGCTGGGATTCGTCGCAAAGGGAAGACCGCCGAAATGGCTGAGAAACTTTCGGTCGTTATGGCCCGAAAGGCCCTCGAGCGAGCCGATGTTGCGGTGATGGTTATCGACGCGGTCGAAGGCGTGACGCATTTGGATGCGAACATCGCTGGTTACGCGCTTGATTCGGGCTGTTCTATTATTATTGCAGTCAACAAATGGGACGCCCTTGAGGAGAAACAAACGAATACGATCTACGAATTTGAGCGCGATCTGCGGCAGCATATGAAATTTCTCGATTGGGCTCCCGTCGTAATGATCTCTGCGCTAAAGGGCCAACGCGTAACTAAACTCCTGCCGCTTGCAAAGGAAGCTTTTGACGCCCGAACACGGCGACTGCAAACCTCAATACTTAATCGCTTTTTCGAGGATCAGATCCTTCAGCCAAAGGGTGGTACGGCTCCGTCGGCGGGTAAGAGCGGATACTCACGCTTAAAGGTGCAGTTTATTACACAAGCCGGTGTTCGTCCGCCGCTTTTCATCTTATTTACTTCGGGAGGAAAGGCGGGATTGCACTTTTCATATTTGCGGTACGTCGAAAACCGGTTGAGGGAGCAATTTGGATTTTTTGCAACACCGATCCGCCTGATCGAACGGCACAAATCGAAAACACGAAAATAGATGGAATCGATATTACTTCTATCAAGGCTATTTCTGGCCGCTATATTCGCAGTCGCCGGTATTACAAAGCTGATGGACCTGAAAGGCTCCGAGGTCGCAGTCCGCGATTTCGGAACGCCCGAACCTCTTGTAAAGCCGATATCGATAATATTGCCCGTCAGTGAGGTCGTCATCGCATTGTTGTTATTTCCCCTGGCGACCTCGTGGCTCGGAGCAGTCGCCGCACTGGTCTTTTTGATCTGGTTTACGATAGGAATGGCGTATCAAATGGCAAAGGGTAACGCGCCGGATTGCCACTGCTTCGGGCAACTCTACAACGAGCCGGTTCGGGTGTCTAGCTTGGTACGCAATGGGATATTTTCGATTCCCGCAATATTTCTTGTTGTTCGGGGGCTTAAAGGTCAAGGTCCCGGCTTCGGTGATGAGAAGACATATTCGCAAGAATTTGTTTTCGGCGTTCTGATGCTTGCAGGGATCGCGAGTTTGCTGCTTTATATTCGCCAAACGTCGATCAGGCAGATCGAAATTCTGCGGCGGATCGAGATCCTTGAAGCACTTGGGGGCGGCTCGATCGAGCGTCACGAGGCGGGCGATCCTAACGACGGCCTGCCTATAGGAGCGGTGTTCCCCGATCTTTCTCTTCCTGACGCTCATGGGAAACTGATCACTCTCGATCATCTACTGGCCGAAGCGAAACCAACTCTTTTCTTTTTCATCTCGCCGACTTGTGAACCATGTAGAGCGTTAGTGCCGGATATCGACGAGTGGCGGGCAGAACTGCGTGACCGCGTCAATTTGGTCTTTGTTAGTAAAGGAACTATTGAAGCCAACCATGAGAAATTTGCGGGCTCGTCGATCAACCGATTCCTGCTGCAGAGGAACACCGAACTTCAGGACCTTGTCTCCGCGAAATGGACACCGAGCGCCTTGCTTATGAACGCGGACGGCCGCGTAGCCAGCCACGTCGCGGCGGGTGACGCCTCGATCCGTGGACTGATCGACAAGATAAAGGCCGAAGACATCGACGACCCTTTCTTCTTTTTTGCTTCCAAAAAGCCGCGTTCGCGAGAACCCAAGATCGGCGAAACTGTTCCGGATTTCGAAATGCCGGACCTTGAGGGAAGGATGGTCGATGCGACAGAGCTTCGCGGTAAGCCTACGCTCGTCACATTTTGGAGCCTAACGTGCCCACATTGCGTAGAAATGATGCGGCAGATCAAAAACTGGGAAAATGACGGCGCTGCGAAGGAAGCAAATCTTCTCCTGTTCTCGGACGGCGAAATAGAGGACCACCGGAAATTCGCATTGTCGTCACGGATAATTATTGATAAGGATTACGCGACGGCCGCGAAGTTTGGAATGATGGGCACGCCCTCGGCCGTTCTGGTCGACGAAAATGGGCGCATCGCGTCCGAGACCGCCGTCGGAGCAGTCAACATTTGGGCGTTGATAGGTAAATGGAACTGATGAAACCTGTTGATTGGAAGGTTCTCGGGACCGACGGCGAAGCGAGGACAGGGATACTACGAACAAGGCGCTCTGAAATTGAGACGCCTGTTTTTATGCCTGTTGGGACGCAAGCGACAGTCAAAGGCGTTCGTTTCGAGTGGCTCGAGAATGAACTCGATGCGAGAATTATTCTCGGTAACACTTATCACCTATTCTTGAGGCCGGGGCCGGAAATCATACGGAATCTCGGCGGACTCCATAAATTCTCGACATGGAATCGTTCACTGCTTACGGATTCCGGCGGTTTTCAGGTGTTCTCGCTCTCGGACCTACGAAAACTCACCGAAGACGGGGTCGAATTCAAATCTCATCTCGACGGCAGCAAGAAGTTTTTGTCGCCAGAAGTCTCGATGGAAATTCAGTCTGCGTTAGGTTCGGATATCGTCATGGTATTCGACGAATGCGCTCCGGGCGATGCCGATATCGCACAGACCAAAACTAGCCTCGAATTGACCGCACGCTGGGCGCTCCGCTCGAAGGCTCGGTTTGAAGCACTACAGACGAACGGCTTGGATTCGGGTCGCGTCGAACTAAACTCGGATGCGATTATTTCCGGACGGCAGGCTCTATTCGGGATCGTTCAAGGTGCGGGACACAAAAATCTAAGAAGGGAAAGTCTCGAGCGAACCATTGAGATCGGGTTCGATGGTTATGCTATTGGCGGGCTTAGCGTCGGTGAAGAAAAGCGCGTTATGTATGACGTCGTTGAATACACGGCTCCGCAAATGCCGAGCGATGCTCCGAGATATCTGATGGGCGTCGGAACGCCGGAGGACCTGATCGAGGCGATCTATCGCGGCGTGGACATGTTCGACTGCGTAATGCCGACGCGAAACGGACGGACCGGCGGTGCGTTTACGTCGAACGGCAAACTTAACATCAGAAACGCTAAGTTTGCCGAAGACTCAGCGCCGCTCGATCCCGAATGCCCCTGTTCCGTCTGCGCACGTTACTCGCGTGCATACCTGCGACATCTTTACCAAGCCGGCGAGATGCTTGCCGCGACTTTGATCTCACACCACAATCTTGCGTTCTACCTTGACACCATGCGGCAAGTCCGGCAATCTATCAAACTTGGCGAATTCGGCCAGTTCCGAAAGAAGTTTCTAAGCAAACTCCAGAACGAAGATGAGGCGGCGGACGTTTGATAAAACGGACGCGAATGTATACTATTGACGTTTATTTTCGGCACGGAATCGAATGAATATAATTCTGTTATTTTTTCAGGATCAGGGTGGAGGCGGTGGTTTGTTCGGCTCTATCGGCATTTTTCTGCCGATCCTTGTCATGATCGGCATCTTTTATTTCCTCGTTATGCTCCCGCAAAAGCGCCAGAAGCAGCAGCTTCAGGACATGATCTCCACATTGAAGATCAATGACGAGATCGTTACCAATGGCGGCGTGATCGGGAAAATTAAGGAAGTAAAAGATACGAGCTTTATCATCCAGAGCGCAGAGAAATCGTTCATCGAGGTCGGCAAAAGCGCGGTCGTTGGTAAGAAGGCGGAATAGCGGGCGGTCATCCGCCATCGAGATATTAGGCCTTTCTTACAACCGATCGCCCTCGACCGGCAACTTAAATTTGTAATGAAAAACAAAGGATTGTGGATCAGGACTGCGATAATCGTTGTTATCACGCTGGTCGGAGTATATTTCGTTTTTGGTCCGCGGCGTCTCCCCAACGGTCGCGATTTGACGTGGCAGGGAGTCAAGGACAATCTAGCCGCTAATATTAATCTCGGCCTTGACCTTCGCGGCGGTTCGCACCTAGTGATGCGGGTAAAGACGGACGAGTATCTCAAGACTCTTACCGAAAACGACGCTCAATCGGCCCTGACAACCGCACAGGACGCCAAACTTCCCGTGAGCGGGGTAACGAACACCGCGACCGACGGCAACTATTCGATCACGCTCAGTCTTACCGATCCCGCTCAGGCCCAGACTGTCATCGACCAGGTCCGCAAAAAGGTCGACTTTACGGCCTGGACTGAAAGCAATAACGGGAGCTCGATCAATTGGTCGCTACCCGTTCAAGCCCAAAATACTCTAAAGGATGAAGCGACCGAGCAGGCACTGAAGATCATCGAAGGCCGCATCAACGCTTTTGGCGTAAAGGAGCCGACGCTCCAGCGTCAGGGTTCAAAGACCTCCGGGCAGATCCTACTGCAAATGCCCGGCGTCGACGATCCTGAACGCGTAAAGAAACTCATCGGCGAAACCTCGAAATTGATGTTGATGAAACTGGCGGACGGCCCGTATTCATTTCCGACGAAGGAAGCCGCCGTTCAATCTCTCGGGGGAACGGTACCGCCAAACAGGCTGGTTTTGCCGCATCGCGAGAGCGATGACGATCCGAACACGCCGAAACAGCCGAACCAGCCTCCGAAGGATTGGATGATCGTTGAAACACCGCCGATAATCGATGGAAGCGAGATGAGCGGAGCCCGCCCAACGTCGAGGACCGGAGCTCCGAACGATTACCAGATCGAATTCTTTCTAAAGCCTGCGGCCGGTCAGAAATTTGGCGAATGGACTGGAAAGAACATTAAAAAGTATCTTGCTATCGTTCTGAACGATGAAGTGAAATCAGCACCCGTTATCAACGGCCAGATCTTCGACACGGGACAGATCGAAGGGAAATTTACGAAAACATCGGCGGACGACCTGTCACTGACGCTGAAATCAGGTGCACTGCCGGCGAAGGTCGAATATCAGGAAGAGCGAACGGTCGGCCCAAGCCTCGGTGCGGATTCGATCCGTGCAGGCGTGGAAGCA
This sequence comes from Acidobacteriota bacterium, assembly GCA_040004905.1. Classification (GTDB taxonomy): domain Bacteria; phylum Acidobacteriota; class Blastocatellia; order Pyrinomonadales; family Pyrinomonadaceae; genus OLB17. The sequence continues at coordinate 2,764 of JBDTZW010000420.1, read as the reverse complement.
TCACTCGGAGGTCTCGCCTTGGTCATCATTTTCATGCTTTTCTACTATCGCGGGGCCGGCATTAATGCGGTCCTGGCCCTCGTAATGAACATGGTGCTCACCATCGCGGCTCTTGTGCTGATCAAATCCACGCTTACGCTTCCCGGGATCGCCGGACTTATCCTGGGCATCGGCATGGCCGTGGACTCGAACGTCCTTATTTTTGAGCGCATTCGCGAGGAACTCCGGCTCGGCCTTGGGGTTGCGGAATCGATCAGTCTTGGATTCGACCGAGCTTTCGTGACGATCATCGACACGCATATCACGACGATCATTTCGTCACTGATCTTGTATTTCTTTGGTTCGGGACCGATTCGCGGCTTTGCGGTCACGCTGATCCTCGGTCTGCTGATCAATCTTTTCACGGCCGTATTTGTATCAAGAACGATCTTCAACTGGGAACTCAGTCTCAGACCGAATCTGCAGAAGCTGAGTATTTAACGTCCGGTTCAATTTTTTAGAAATGTTCAATTTATTCCAGAATATCCACATCGACTGGTTGGGAAAGCGCAAGATCTTTATCGGCCTCTCGATCTTCATCATGCTTGCTGGTCTTGTTTCGGCTATCGGCCGGCAATATACGCCGGGCGGAACCGACGCTTTTAATCTCGGCGTCGATTTCAAAGGTGGTACGGTGGTAACCGCGAAATTTCGCGAACGCCCGTCTGACTCCGATATCCGTTCGGCTCTGAACGGTGTCGGCGTCTCTGATCCGGTGATCCAGGTTTCAACGAATAAGCCGGATGAAGCCCTGATTAAGATCCCTTTGATCGAAGCCTCGGCCGAACCGCAGGACCAGAACGAGCAAAACCAGCAGGCGCAGGTGCAGGCCGGACGCATGCTTGTTAAAAAGGCACTGGATAATTTTGGAAAGGAAGCCGAGAACGACACGACCCTGGACTCCGATCCAGGCACGGCCTACAAGATCATCGGTACAGATTCGGTGGGAGCTGTCGCCGGTTCGCAGCTTCGCAATCAGGCAGTGACGGCTACTCTTCTCGGCCTCGTCGGAATTCTGTTCTTTATCGCGTTCCGTTATGACTGGACGTACGCCGCAGGAGCTGTTTTGGCTGTGTTTCACGATGTGTTGATGGTCCTTTCATTCTTCTCGATCTTTCAGTGGGAGGTTAACCTGACAGTGATCGCCGCCGTGCTGACGATCGTCGGATTCTCTGTGAACGATTCGATCGTTATCTTTGACCGTGTCCGTGAGAATTTGGGTGTGGATCGAAAGGGATCGCTGTTTACGATCACCAACGCTTCGATCAATCAGACGCTGTCGCGAACGGTTATCACCGCCGGACTCGTGGTCCTTTCCGTACTTTCGCTGGTACTGTTCGGAGGTGAAGTGCTTAGAAGCTTTTCGCTCGCGCTGCTTGTCGGGCTGATCCTGGGATGCTACTCAACGGTCGCGATCGCGAGCCCGATCGCCATCTGGTGGCAGGGCAAGATCGGAGAAGCCAAAGCTAAGGATGCGTTGGTTCCGCAAACGGATCAGAAGATGGCCTCGGCGTCGCGCCGCTCCGTCGCGCGGCGTCCGGTAACGAGATAGCTCATCCGTGTGAGCGGGTGCGGCTCATAGACGAGACAAGCATCTCGAAAATCAATATTTTGCTTGAATTTAACGCGAGTTATTCTTGACTTTCGTCGAGTTAGCTTTTAGACTTCTATCGTTGCTGGTCAATTTAGTGTTTTGTTCGGTTGTTCGGTTTTCTGTTTCTTCGAAAGAGCGGAATTCGTGGAACTTTTGTATGTTCGACTAGCAAAGGTCCGAGTCCCTCATTTGATGAAACGGCGAAAAACGTAAGATCGAAAAAACCGACGCATCCCATGGTCGTAGCTAGAGTTACGGTCGATGGATTACAACGCGTCGGTCTGGTTTTTACATCCAAATAGCGAGGTTTCGTAACCCTTGACCTAGTATGGCACCGGAAAAAGGGAGGAAATTTTAAAATGCTTGACCAATTAGTAGAATCCAAAAGTAACGCCAAAGAAAACACCAGACGAAGCGAATTCATGCTGGTGACGATGGTCGTTGCAGTGGTTGTCGTTCTCTTTTTATGGGGACGCGACCTATATGCGCATTCGTTCGATATGGGTGGAGGCGACCTCGAGCTTTCGACGCTTGTAGCCCCGCCGCCGCCTGAGGATGAGCCGCCGCCGCCCAAGCCGGAACAAAAGCAGGAAGTGAAACCGGACGTCACGCTTCGCAAAGAACTGATCGCGAACATGGACATGACCCCGCCGAAGATTCCGGATAAGCCGAGCGTCGAAAAGATGACGCAGAAGACCATTCCGAATTTCGGAAAGGTAGCGGTCGGTAACGAAGACTACGATTCGAAGAACATGTCGCGTGACCCGACCACGGTAGTTGACGGCAAAGGTTTGACCGCAGGTGGTGGAAACGGAAACGGTACCGCCGCGACCGGAGGCGATGAACCGCCGCCGCCGCCCGTTGAAAAGAAGAAAGAGCCGCCCAAGACCATCTCGGGTGGTGTACTGAACGGCAAGGCGATCAGTCTTCCAAAGCCACCCTATCCACCGGCAGCACGTGCAGTGCGAGCTTCAGGATCGGTTAGCGTGCAGGTTCTGATCGACGAGAGCGGGAGAGTCGTTTCGGCTTCTGCCGTCAGCGGTCACCCTCTGCTTCAGCAGGCAGCCAAATCGGCCGCGATGGGAGCTCGTTTCAGCCCAACCCTTCTTTCGGGACAAGCCGTTAAGGTGT
>JBDTZW010000393.1:0-12997 GCA_040004905.1 Acidobacteriota bacterium | reverse complement strand
TACCTCCGCGACCTTCGCGGCAAGGCTGCTCGCATCAAGGAAAAAGATACGCGGGGAAAGGGCAAGAAAGCCGCCGAATAGAGTATCATTCGGATATGAGAAACGCGGTGAGACTCGATTCAGACCTCCAGGATGAATCGTCTCCCCGCGTTTCTTTGTTTCCCGGAATGGAGATTCTCGAGATCGGTGTTTTCTTCGAGGATCAGGCGCGCGTGTCCGGCTACAAATTTATCGCCGGCGTTGACGAGGTCGGACGCGGCTGTCTCGCCGGTCCGGTCGTCGCGGCAGCCTGTATTCTCGATCACACCAAGCCCCTTCCAGACGGCATCAACGATTCGAAAAAATTAACCAGACAGCAGCGGGACGCGATCACTGTCGAACTGAAGGAACACTGCCTCGCCTACGCCGTCGGCCAGATCGAAGCCGATGAGATCGACCGCATTAACATCCTTGAAGCGACAAAGAAAGCAATGCTCGCCGCGATCTCAGCCCTCCCGCAGCCGGCCGATTTCCTGCTGATCGATGCCCTGCAGTTAAAACTCTCACCGCTTCCGCAAAAAGCTATTATCAAGGGAGACGCGATCTCCGTTTCGATCGCAGCAGCATCCATCCTCGCCAAGACCTACCGCGATCAGTTAATGACCGATTACGACGCCGAATATCCGGTGTACGGTTTTGCCGGGCACAAAGGATACGGAGCAGCCACCCATCTCGAAGCACTCCGCAACCATGGTCCTTGCCCGCTGCATCGAAAATCCTTCCGCGGTGTGCTGCCTGATGCTGTACCGGCATAATTTGTTTCGGCTGCTTGAAACGTTTTCAGCCTTTGCTGCATCATACAGCCGATCTAACCGAATCTTTTTTAAGGAACACAGCTAAAATGAACGACAGTGAGGCTAATCCGGGACGCCCATCCGCGTTCGAGACCATTGTTTACGGAGGTCTGGCGATCGGAGTTCTTGATTTTTTCGACGCGAGCATTTTCTTCCCGTCGTATTACGGGATCACCTTTCAAAGCGTCTGGTGGGGCCCGGCGTCTGGACTTCTCGGCAAAGAAGCGGCGAGAGGAGGCGGTTGGAATACGGCTCTTCTGGGGATACTGATGCACTTTGTTGTCGCGTTTTGCATCGCCGCTGTCTACTATTTATTTAGCCGGAATATCTCGTTTCTTATCCGGCATCCCATCATCTCAGGGCTTATTTTCGGCGTACTTGCAAACTACGTAATGCAGTGTATCGTGATACCGCTCTCTGCGAGAGGCGGCAGTCCGATGGGTGTATTCAATGAACCGGCCGGCTCAATGTTGAACAGCATTCTCGGACATGCCCTGCTTGTTGGTTTGCCGGTTGCGTTGATCGCGGCGTGGTCTGCAAAACAAAAAGATCTATCTAGAAGCTGAACCACTGCGTTGGTTCGCGATGGCTTGACACGGTGATCTCGGTATCCGGTGGGAACAATGGAGTGCGTTCGCGAAGTGCGCACTCGGCCATAATGCGAGCAAGGTGTGGTTCATTCGCCTTCTGTGATATGTGGGCCAACACGATGTGGCGGGCCGATCCGTCAAAATCCGCCATCAGCCAATCGGCGAGATCTTCGTTCGAAAAATGTCCGCGGCGGGACATGATCCTCTGCTTCAGGCTCCACGTATATTGCGGGCACATTCGCAGCATGTCGATGCTGTGGTTCGATTCAATGACGATCGCGTCACAGCCCCTCAGCATTTTCTTCATTAGAGGTGAGATGTGCCCGAAATCCGTTAACGTTGCCATCTTAACGCCGGCATGTCGCGCGATAAACCCGAAATTATCCACCGCGTCGTGCGGTACGGTAAACGGCTCGAAATCGATATCGCCGATGCGAAACTCTTTGCACGATTCGATCTCGACCGTGCGGTCCTTCATCGCATCGCGGCGTTTCGAAACCTCCGAGTTTCCGTTGCGGCCTATCCACTGTGAGTCGTAGCAGGCCTCTTCAGTCTCGCCCGAAACATAGACCGGACACTTCACGTTAGCGAGCAGGACACGTAACCCGCCTATATGATCGCTGTGCTCATGCGTGATCACAATCCCATCCAGACTCTCCATGTCGAGACCCATCTCGAACATCCGCCGGGCGATCTCGCGCGCGCTTAATCCGGCGTCGACAAGGACGTTGGTTTTTTCGGTGGAGATCAGGATGGCGTTGCCGCTCGAGCCGCTGGCAAGGACGGTAAACTTCATTCGTTTTCCTGGTATTTGGGTCGAAGAGCCCGGGCGACGACACGTGTCGAAACCGAATCGGGCACATGTTTGCCGAGCATAGATCCGATGTAGTTAGCCCAGCCCGAGATCACCGTATTCTTACCCCTCTTCAGGCCTTTCAGGGCAGCGTCAACAACCTCGTCCGGCGACTGTTCGCCCTTTACCTTAAGCGGCTCTTTTATGTCCGAGGCGGCGAAAAAATTGGTCCGTGTTGCACCCGGGCAGAGTGCCATCGTACGGATCCCAAAAGGCCGATTTTCCTCAGCAACCGCTTCGGTGAACGACGTCACGAAAGCCTTGGTAGCCGCATAGGTCGCCATGAACGGGATCGGCTGAAATCCGGCCGATGACGATACATTGATCACCGTCCCTCGCTTTCGCCCCCGCATTTGGGGGAGAAAGCGATGGGTCATTGCGACAAGCGACGAAACGTTCAGGCGGATGATGTCCAACTCCTTTTCCAGATCGAGCGTCGCGAAATCGCCCATTGAGCCAAACCCGGCATTGTTGATCAGCCAATCTACCTCAAAATTGTGTTTCGATGTTTCGTTGAGCAGCTTTTCGTCCGCATCGTCTTCCAGAAGATCCAGCGCAACATAATGGGCCATTATCTTGTGCTCGAGCATTAGCTCATCGCACAGTTCGTGCAGCTTGTTTTCCGAGCGGGCTACGAGGACGAGGTCATGCCCGTTTGCCGCTAGCCGCCGCGCGAACGCCTCGCCGATACCGCTCGATGCACCTGTAATTACCGTTACCTTCATTCGTCCGTTTCGCCGCCGTAAAACGAATAATAAATTGCCGCCGCTCCTCCTCCGATTATAATCAAAGTGCCGATCAATCTGATAATTCCCGCTACGGTTTTCGTCGACGCGAGCAATCCTGTCGCCGTCAACAAATAATTCCAATCATGAAAACTGCCTTCGCTGCCGGTAAATCCACTCGTCAATACCAACTGCATTACGACCGCGTCCGCGGCGTAAACATATACGTTTATAACGCTCTGCCCAACCCAAAGCGCCACGATCGCCGCCGAATAACATTGTCTTCGCCAGCCGAAATAGCCGAGAAAGACAAGCGGCATGATCACTTGAAACAGCGATCCGCCCGCGACCATCATGAATTCGCCAAACAGGCGAAACAACAGATGCCCAAACTCGTGTATCGGCAGATCGACATTATCCAAAAAGCTCCCTTGCATCGGATCATAAGCGATCCACAAAAAATAGATCGACAGTACGATCGCAAAGACCAGCTTAAAATAGTTGGGTTTTGTCACAAGAGCTTATTCTTGACGATGAATGCCGCGAGTGCATCGTTGAATTCCTTTGGCTTATCCAGCATCACAAAATGACTCACACCATCGAACATATGAAATTCGATCGCGGGCGCAATTACCGTATATTGCTCTTTGAGGTCCTTCGGCCAGTATGGTGACGGGGCCATGACGGCGAGCAGCGGGACGGTGATCTTTCCATGCTCGGCATAGGCGTCTTCGAGCATTCCTTTCGCCGCTCCCGCTCCGACGTAATCAGGGGTTTCGAGCATTGCCGAACGAACGAACGGCTTAACTGACGGCTGGGCAGGCTGAAGCATTCCATCGATCATGTTTGCGGCGGCCGTCTTGTAATCCTTTGACAGAGGCTCGAAGAATTTCTCCATCTGATCTCGCGGCCCCAGTGGGATCAATGCACCATCGACGACGACCAGCGCGATGGTCTTCTGCGGGTACAGTTCGAAATAGCGGCGAATCACCGGCGTTCCCATGCTGTGCCCGACAAGGACTGCTTTCGTTACGCCTGCATGTTCGAGCACGGCATTGACCGCTCGGGCAAAATACTCCATTGAATAAGTGATGTTCGGCTTGTCACTCTTGCCATGTCCGGGCAGATCGAGCACGATCACGCGATAATTGGGGAATTTTGAGTAGCTGTCCTTCCAAAACTCAGCATTGCAAGTCCAGCAATGAACAAAAACCAAGGCGCTCTTCGCCTTTGAATTTCCGATATCGTAATAGCGGAGTTTGGCATCACCGATCTTTGCCCAATTGTCTTTAGGTACCTGATCTGCAAATGCTGAAAACGCCGCGATCCAAAGGACCATTAGGATGCAAACAATTCTTGATACTTTCATGACATACCCCTCAATTTATTGAATTCTTCTTTTGATAATGCGTAAAAGACCACGGGCATTCCGTAGTGCTCTTGAATACCCTCAAACTTCATTCCGCATTTTTCCATGATCCGCCACGATCCCGTATTTTCCTCATCCGCGACCGCGACGATTCGCTCGAGGCCGCATTTATCAAATCCGTACTCAAGCCAAGCATAAGCGCATTCATAGCCGATGCCAATCCGCCAAAATTCCGGTATCACGCTATAACCGACCTCGATCTCGCCCGTGCTTTCCAGAGGTTGCAGTCCGCTGCACCCGATCCGTTCGCCGGTCGCCTTCCAGATCATCGCACATTGACCGAATCCGAATTTCTCATAGCACCCAAGATAGAAATCCATGCGCCGCGTCACCGCGTCCGGATTCTGCCTTTCCAGGCCGCCGAGATATTTATACATTTGCGGATCTGAGCGCGATTCGATCAGCCACGGCAGGTCGTCCCTGTTCATTTTGCGGATGATAAGTCGAACGGTCTCAAACATTTTACGCTTATGGCGAGCGGCGAAAGATCTTCCATCTATCGGCCTCGCGTTCATAGCATATGCGATCGTGCAGCCGGCTCGTCCGTCCCTGCCAGAACTCAAAGCTGCTCGGCGCCAATCGAAATCCACCCCAAAACGGCGGCAGCGGTATATCGCCGTCCGAATAGCTCGTCCTCATCTCGTCGAATCGTTCTTCAAGGAGCTCGCGTGATCCGATAATTCTGCTCTGGTTCGAAGCCCATGCCCCCAACTTGCTCTCTACCGGTCGCGACACAAAGTAGGCCTCTGATTCCTCACGGGAGGTTTTGTCCACGGTTCCCGCGATCGCTATCTGCCGTTCGAGATCGGGCCAGAAAAAATGAAGGAAGGCATTTGGATTACGGTCGAGTTCGGAACCTTTCTTACTTTCGTAGTTTGTGAAGAAAACAAACCCCTTTTCATCGAAACCCTTCAACAAAACGACGCGGGCCGATGGCCGGCCTTCTTCATCCGCGGTAGCGAGCGTCATCGCTGTCGGCTCGCTTATCTCCGCCGCAAGGGCTTCGTTCATCCACGATGCGAACTGCGCGAACGGATCACTGTCCGCGGACGACCTCGACAGGCTTTTCAACGCGTATTCGCGACGCAGCGAAGCGAGCTCTCTATTTACTTTCATTGGCCGGTCAAATTTGGTGTATCAGCAAGCCGTCCTTCAGCTTCGGTTCGAACCAGGTCGATTTGGGCGGCATTATTTCACCCGCGTCGGATACGGTAAAGAGGTCCTCCATCGTCGTGGGACAGAGCGAGAATGCCGCGACCGCCTCGCCGCCATCTACCAGCCGCTCAAGTTCCGCAGTCCCGCGACCGCCGCCGACAAACATAACACGGTCATCCGTCCGCGGATCTGCGATGCCGAGGATCGGGGCCAAAATATTGTTCTGCAAGATGCTAACGTCAAGCTTTTCGATCGGGTCCTGGCCGTCTGCATTCTCCATATTAAAAATGAGTCTATACCATTTACCGGCGTGATACATACAAATCTCGCCGTGCCTTTCCGGCACCTTTTGATCTTCACCGGTGACTGAAAAATTTTGCTTTAAACGCGTCAGAAACTCTTCGGGCGTCAACCCGTGTAAGTCACGAACTGCGCGATTGTAGGCCAGTATTCGCAGGTCTTCCGACGGAAAGATACCGCCCATCACAAAATTGAATTCGTCACCTGCAGGCAAATTGCCGCGGCCCAATATGATTCGCTCCCGAGCCAGTTCGGCGCTCTCGATACGGTGATGTCCGTCCGCGATATAAAGATAGGGAACTTCTGCGAATGCCGCAGACCAAGCCTCGGTTCCCTCGATCCGCCAGATTGTATGCTGCACGCCATCCGCCGCCCGAAAATCGTAAAGCGGCTCGCCCGTTGTCGCTTCATGTGTGAGCCGGCGGAGCGTCTCCGTTCCCCGGTACGCAAGCAGTATCAGCCCGGTCTGCGCCCGCAGTGTCAGCAGATGCCCGGTGCGGTTCTGCACCTTGTCCGGCCGCGTGTTCTCGTGCTTTCGGATCAACCCCCGCTCGTATTCGTCCAGCGAACAGCAAGCGACCACTCCCGTCTGCTGATTGGTTTGCGTTGTGAGTCTATATGCGTAAAGCGAAGATTCAGAGTCACTGATCAGCACGCCATCGTCGACCAGCCGCAGCAAGTTTTGCCGCGCCCGCTCGAACGCGATCACAGGCGATGCTTTCTCATCGTCAGCCAGCTCAGCCTCGGGCCGGGTCACGCGAAGAAAGCTCAACGGATTATCGTGCGTAAATTCATTGACCTCGTCGTCGTCAAGAACGTCGTAGGGAACGCAGGCTACTCGCCTCGCTAGATCGGGCGTTGGACGCAGAGCACGAAAGGGTCTGATTGTGGCCACTAGAAAAACTCCGAAGTTGGTAACGTAATGGGGAAATAGAGAGTAACAACAAATACGAATTCTAAGGCTGTCGGCCCTGGTTGATGATATCGTCGAGTTTCTTATCACTCTGCTCGATCTCGTTCTGCATCTGGTCCGCGTAGCTCTTCTTATCTATTTTCCAGACACCTTCTTCCTTGACGAACGGCAGCGTTTCCCACGCGCCGTAAGAATTCTTAAACTCGAGCGTAGCCTTGTCGGCGTCGATCTTCTCGTTTTTATATTCAACGGTCGTTTGATCGGGGCTGATCAGCGTCTCGCGTTTTACGATGTCGTCTAGCGAAACGCCTTGAGCCTTTGCCTCCTGCTCATGCATTTTAATGGTGCCGCTTGAGAGCAATAGCTTCATCGTTGTCGTATCCTTTTGCTTGAGAGCCTTGGAATACGTTATGAACGTCTGTAGTGGCGACGCCGGCCCTTCAGAGCCGGAGCACCCTGTAAATAGAAAAGATACGAGAAATATAAAAGCTAAAATAAGAATTCGCATTATAAACGTCCGCCGGAATCGCCCCGCGTGTAGTAAAATGTTCAAAACCACGAGTATAACCTAAAATCAGGGAGCCAAAAAACAGATGGATCGGGTTAAGCTGACCATGGCGGAGATCGACGAGCGATTGCCGCTGCTTCGGGGATGGAAGACGGAGGACGACGTATTGAAAAAGCGCCTTGACTTCCGGAATTTTGCCGAGAGCCTCGATTTTGTAATCAAGGTCGGCGCGATCGCCGAGTCGGCAGACCATCATCCCGATATCACGTTCGGCTGGGGTTATGCTGAGATCGCGTTTACGACACACGACCGCGGCGGTATTACGGATGTCGATTTTGCGTTATCGGAAATGATTGACAAGATTGAGCGACCTTAAATTCCGTCCACGATCGCGTTCAGCGTCGCCGACGATCTCATCGCGGCCTCGGCCTTTTCCCGATCTGGATGATAGTAGCCGCCGATATCTTGGGATCTTCCTTGTGCCGCGATCAGTTCTTCATTGATCTTTGCTTCATTTTCCTGCATTGCTTTGGCGACGGGGGCGAATTTAGCGGAGATCTCAGGATCCGAAGTCTGGTTTGCCAAACTTTCGGCCCAATACATTGCCAAATAGAAATGGGAACCGCGGTTATCGATCTGCCCAACTTTCCGGGCCGGGGATCTATTGTTTGTTAAAAATTTCGCGTTCGCTTCGCCCAAAGCATCCGCCAAAATTTGCGCTTTTTTATTGGCCTGAGTTTGAGCCAAATGCTCGAGACTTGCCTGCAGGGCCAAAAATTCACCAAGCGAGTCCCAGCGCAGATAGCCTTCTTTTACAAACTGTTCGACGTGTTTCGGCGCAGAGCCTCCGGCCCCGGTCTCGAACATGCCGCCGCCATTCATCAGCGGAACGATCGACAGCATTTTAGCGGACGTGCCCAGCTCGAGGATCGGGAACATATCGGTCAGATAATCTCGCATAACATTGCCCGAAACCGAGATCGTGTCTTTGCCCTCTCTGGCACGTTTCAACGTCTCAGCCACGGCGTCTTTCACATCCATTACGCGGATGTCGAGACCGGTCAGATCATAATTTTTCAGGTATTTTTCTACTTTTTTGATGATCTGTGCGTCGTGTGCTCTGCCCGCGTCAAGCCAGAAAATGGCCGGTGTATTGGAAAGTCTTGCACGGCTCACAGCCAGCTTTACCCAATCCTGGATCGGAGCATCTTTGGCTTGGCACATTCTGAAAATATCGCCCGTTTGGACTTTTTGCTCCAGCAAAACAGTTCCGCTTTCGTCTTCCACTTTGACGGTGCCGTCATCTGAAATTTGAAAGGTCTTGTCGTGCGAGCCGTATTCCTCAGCTTTTTGCGCCATTAGACCGACATTCGGAACGGAACCGAAAGTTTTCGGATCGATCGCTCCGTTTTGCTTCATATCCTCAATGATCGCAGCGTAGAAACCAGCGTATGTCCGGTCGGGAATCATGCAGACGGTGTCTTCTTCGCCGCCGTCTTTATTCCACATTTTTCCGCCTCCGCGAACAAGTGCGGCCATAGAGGCATCAACGATCACGTCCGAAGAAACGTGGAAGTTGGTGATCCCCTTGTCCGAATTTACCATCGCAAGTTTCGGTCCGTTTTCTATTGCCTTCGCGATGTCTGCCTTGATCTCGGCTTCCTGCGGATGTCCCGCAATTTTTTCGAAAAGCGTGGCTAATCCAAAGTTTGGGTTGATATCTAATTCCTTAAAAGTGTCTTTATACTTTTCGAAAACATCTTTGAAATAGGTTTCCACGATCGCCCCGAAGATGATCGGGTCCGAGACCTTCATCATCGTCGCTTTTAAGTGTGCGGAAAGCAGAACGTCTTTGTCTTTGGCTTCGGCCATCGCTTTCAGAACAAAAGATCTCAACGCCGCAAGATTGATTACGGACGAATCAATTACTTCGCCTGCCTTGAGTGAAGCAAGATCTTTCAAAACCTTTTCAGAACCATCACTTCCTGAAAAAACAATCCGGAATTGTCCGTCTTTTTCCACCGTGGTCGAATTTTCGGTTCCGTAGAAATCTCCGGTGTTCATATGTGCGACGGACGTTTTAGAATCCGAAGCCCAGACTCCCATTCGATGCGGATTTGCTTTTGCGTAATTTTTTACGGCTTTTGGGGCACGTCTGTCGGAATTTCCTTCTCGCAACACAGGATTTACGGCACTTCCCAAAGTGCGAGCATATTTTTTGTTAATTGCGTTTTCTTCGTCCGTTTTAGGTTCGGCGGGATAATTTGGCAGTGCAAAACCTTGTTCCTGAAGCTCGGCGATAGCTTCTTCGAGCTGTGGAACGGATGCGGAAATGTTCGGCAGCTTAATGATATTCGCCTCAGGTTTGTTCGCCAATTCGGCCAGCTCGGCAAGCGCATCCGGCGTTTCTTGATCTTCGCTCAAGTATTCGGAGAAGTTGGCCAAGATCCTTCCCGCGAGCGATATATCCGGAACTTCGATCTCGATATCCGCGGATCTTGTAAATGCTTTTACGATCGGTAAAAACGAATGCGTCGCCAACATCGGAGCCTCATCCGTCAATGTGTAGTAGATTTTTGATTTTTCCGCCATTCTATTGCCTGTTTTTATTTCAAATTGAGCCAAAAGGTAAATTTAGCGTTAAAAGTATTTTTATTCTTATTAGTGATTCAGAACCATGCAGGCATCTCACAATTATACATCAGGATTGAAATCTAAGATCGGATCGCCGGGTCGTTATCAAAACTAGAAATGTCCACAATTTAGAAGGACTCCGGGGGCTGCTCGGCACAAATGTGAAAACATATATTTAGAAATGTTATTTAACTAAGTGCTTATACTTCTGAGCAAGGGGACGAGGTTCTTGGCTTCACCTCTTTTTGCTAGCGAAGGTAAAACCTGAGTTTTCCGGTTAGCGGTGGGAACGTTATAGAGCCTTAGAAGAGGTAAAACATGCGACTATTTTTGATCATCCTGAGTTTATTTTTTGCGGCAAGCTGCGCGGCTCAATCGCATCTGCCAAAACAGCTCCCCAGTGATCTGCAGATCTCATACAGCGAAGGCGGCGGAATGCTGCGCGCCTACAAGCGGATCACCATCGAAGGCGGCAAGCTCGACTTCGAGGAGCTGAGAGGCGACCGCCAAGAGCCGGAAAAGTGGTCGGCTACGATGAGTGCTGATGACGTAGCGAAGTTGTACAAGGTTTTTGTCGAAAATAGATTCGATACGATAAAGAACGACAAGCGCAATGGGATCGTGTACGACGCGGCTTCCGAAAACATTGCTATTTCCGCCGGAGCCGCATTCTCATTTCATGTAACAAGCGGGAGAAATTCACCGTTGTCGGGCAGTAACCTCAAACACTACGACGCGGTGGGTATCGCTATTGCAGATCTCGTCGCGAAATATCGTGGTCAAAATTGAACCGATCCCCTTTCGACCGGGTATATGAACAGAACAGGGCAAGGAACTTTCGGTAACAACCTATCTAAAGAAGAGATAGGTGACGGCTATGAGAGCGATAGCTGTAAGGGCAACTAGTATCAACAAAACCCGATTAATGGGTGATTTTCGGATCTCGACATTGGTGGTGCCGGATGCTGTTTCGAACGTGCTATTGATCTTGTAATCGCCGACCTGTCTGTCGAGTAGGTTTGCGTTATTAATAAGATTGTTCATCTCCTCTTGAGCTGCGGAATTTCGATATTCCGCTTTGCGTTTCTCAACCGCAAGCTTGACTATCTCGTCCGCCGCTTTTTCAGTGACGCGACGAGCCTGGCTCTCGGATAGATTCTGAAGGGCATTGTCTACAATGTCGTCAGGCGTTACCGGAAACAGGGAACTTTTCTTTGGCGAGATCTCCAGGCTTTCTTCTTCGTCCATTCTAACTCCGTTTTATCTTGAGTTTTATACTACCGTATGGCAATTTTATCACGTGCGTCACTTTAGCCTTGAGTTTCGTTTCGGCAAGGATCCTCTTGAGGGCTACAAACTCTTCGTCGAGTTTTGAGACCGTTATTTTCGACTGTTCCGCCTGCGACGCTTTTAGTATCGCTTCGGCGGCGACCATGTCCCCTTCGCTCAACCACGCTAGCTTCTCCTCGACCTCTCGCGGCAGTTTGGCGGTATATACCTTGTCGGTTATCTGCTTTAATAGTGGTACGAGGTGTTCTTCCCAGTCGTCGGGTGTTACATCCATCGAGTATTCAGCCTTCGGCGCGTATTCTGATAGAAAATGCTGGAGAACTTCGCATTTTAAGTCATAGCTCATCACCTTTGGAAGCTGTAGAAGAAACCTGTCGTACGTTTGCGTAGCCGCCGTCACCTTGCCGGTTTGCCATTTTTGATAGGTGCGCCGCGCATATCTTGCGGGTCCCGGGCCGAATTCTTTTTCGTAGAGCTCCATCAGATCGTTGAAAGCCGAATCGTTCAGCTTCAATAGTGTTCCGACAAGAGCGCCTTTCTTTTGCCACTCGCTAGGCTCCCGCCGAAATGAGAGCCAAGGCGTTGTCCGCGAAACGATGAGAACAGCCGCGATAACAATTGCGATTATGAAAAAAGTCCACATACCGTATGCAGGTACAAGATCAGCGGTAAGGATAGCAGAAAATGTCGAACTCAGCGGCAGGTTGCGTTCGCACCCATTTCTTTCATATGTTAAACGTTATGGCAAAGCTCGGTAACCAGATCGCAGCATTTGGAACGTATATCTTGTTTGGTTTTGCGGCGGTCGTTGTGCTTCAGGTAATTACCTTTGCCCAGCCGCCGAAAACTATCCTGCTCGATGCGGATGGCCGCAGACTGACCGACAACGAGTTCGTTGATCTTCGTCTCGCTAATCGCGCCGACAAAGATCCTGCAGTGAGAACGGTCCTGAAGGACGGGACAATTCAATTCAAACTCGCAAGCCCTCGGCAGGAGGGAACTGATGCGCCGCTTTTCGATGCTCCGACGATAGACGGACGATCGATCTCGGCAAACGATCTTAAGGGCAAGGTTGTCGTACTCAATTTCTGGTTCATCGGCTGCCCCGGCTGCATGGAAGAACTGCCAAAACTAAATGCGCTGGTGGCAAAATATCGTGATAACGACAATGTCAGGTTTATCGCCATTGCACCCAATACGCCCGACGAACTGCGAAGATTTCTCACTAAAGAAAAATTTGACTACGAGATGGTCGGCAGTGCTCTCTCGATAGCCAACCTGTTCAATTTCCGCGGCTACCCCCGCAACATCGTCATCGGCAAAGACGGCCGGATCCTCTATTGGCGAACGACCGTAAGAGCATGGGATAAATTCAATTCCGTGATCCAGTCTGAACTCGTCAAGAATTGATATGAAGAATAAACCGCTGGTCGCCGTTATCATGGGCAGCAAGTCCGATTGGGAAACGATGAAGAACGCGGCCGATGTTCTCGCCGAATTCGGTGTGCCCCACGAGACCAAAATTGTTTCAGCCCATCGAACGCCCGACCTTCTTTTCGAATTTGCAAAATCAGCCGAGACGCGAGGGATCGAGGTGATCATCGCCGGAGCCGGCGGGGCGGCTCATCTGCCCGGCATGTGTGCTTCCCAGACCGTTTTGCCTGTCCTCGGCGTGCCAGTCGAGAGCAAATCTCTGAAAGGCCTCGATTCACTCTTATCGATCGCCCAAATGCCGGCCGGCGTTCCCGTCGGAACGCTCGCGATCGG
>JBDTZW010000261.1:0-3845 GCA_040004905.1 Acidobacteriota bacterium | reverse complement strand
CGGGCATCGTCGGCGATGCGCTGAATACACTGACGAGGTTGCGGGCAAAAAATGCAAATCGCGATGCACGCGATCTGCTTGCGACAAACGTCAACGCAGTCGTTCGTGCCGGTGCCGCAAGGGTTTTGGGTGCGGCGGAAGACAAAGACGCCGCCGATATATTGATCAAGGCCGCGACGACGGACACCGACCTGCGCGTTCGCGTTTCCGCGATCCGTGCTCTAGGCGGTTTGAAGGGTGCTGGTGCGGGAGATAAGCTCCTCGACCGGGGTGAGGCTCTCTATAAACAGTTGGCAGCGGGAAAAACTCGGAACCCGCCGGAGAGAAACGAATTACTCGAGATAGCTTCGGCGTTGGGAAGGGTTTTTCAGGGAACGAAGGATGAAGGAGCGGTGAGCTTTCTGACGAAACTGCGAGCGTCAACACGAGCTGAGGCACCAGAGGTCGAGGTAGCGTTCGCGCGGATCGCCCCGAAAAAATACGTTGACTCGTTCGAAGAAAATTCCGATTGGAAAAGCCTTTCGGCGCAATACCAGGGGCTGGCGGAGCTGGCAAATCTGGACGCATCGACGGAGCCCGAGGCAAAGCTCAAGGCTCGGCTCATGCTCGTGCAGGAGATCGCGAGACGGTTTACATCGGGGCCGCATCAGGATGTGACCGCCCCGTCGCGGCCGGACCTCGTTCGCTCATTCGCGGCATTCAAATCAGAGAATACGTCGAACATTTTTCGGCCGCTGATGGAGGTCGAATCGGATATTTTTGTCCGTGCCGCGATCGCGGAAACACTGGGGGAGCAGCCGGCAACAAAGGAAAATGTCGAAGAATTGAAAAAGGCCTTCACACGGGCGCTCGTGGCCGACAAGGAATACGACGATGCTCAGCTTGCGATCCTCGACGCACTGGCAAAACTCGATAAAAAGGAAGCGGTCGGGACCTTGCTGATCGCGGTGAACGCGCCGGATTATCTCGTCCGAAAAAAAGCGTTCGACCTGCTCGATGACCAGGACCTGCAAAAGGAATTTCCGGGAATTCCAACCAGCCTTGAGGTCGCGCGGTCGAGGCGTGAGGATCAGGTACAGCTCTACACGGGAGCGTTTGGAACCAAGCTCGGGCAGATCACAAATAGCGAGGCCGACTATCGAAGGGCCGCGTCGCGAAAAAATGGCACGGTCAAGGCGGTGATCACCACCGAGAAGGGAAATTTCACGATCGAATTTCTGCCTGAAGACGCGCCGTTGACGGTTGATAATTTCATCAAGCTCGCTCGTGGAAATTATTTTAACGGTGTCGAGGTCCATCGCGTTGTTCCCAATTTTGTGATGCAGGACGGCGATCCACGAGGCGACGGCAACGGCGGACCGGGCTGGTCGATCCGATGCGAGATCAACATGGTCCCGTACGAACGCGGTGCGGTGGGTATGGCCTTATCAGGCAAAGACACCGGCGGCTCACAATGGTTCGTCACGCATTCCCCGCAGCCGCATCTCGACGGCGGCTACACCGTTTTCGGCAAAGTGAACGAAAACGACATGAAAGTCGTAGATAATATCGTGCGTGGAGATAAGATCGTCAGTGTGAAGATCGTGGAAGGCGTCTCACCGCTGAGGACGCGCAGAACGAGGGGTAAGAAATAAATCATGGAAGAAGTCGAAAAACGTGGGATCTTGGGTATGTCCAGGAAAAAGCATACGGAGGTCGAGATCGAAAAAGGCCTCGACGATCTTGCGTTTTATCTCGATGATCTTTTTCGAATT
Organism: Acidobacteriota bacterium; assembly: GCA_040004905.1. Taxonomy (GTDB): domain Bacteria; phylum Acidobacteriota; class Blastocatellia; order Pyrinomonadales; family Pyrinomonadaceae; genus OLB17. The sequence continues at coordinate 2,091 of JBDTZW010000261.1, read as the reverse complement.
CCGGGTGTCGGCTGGCGCTTTGGCTTGGACGCTATCATCGGGCTGATACCGAACGTCGGCGACACCCTGACATCGTTCGCTTCGTTCTACATCTTGTTCGCCGGTGTGCGGTACGGCGTCCCGAAGATCACGCTGCTGCGGATGGCGATGAATATCGGCGTGGATTACCTGGTCGGCTCGATCCCGTTCATCGGTGACGCATTCGATTTTGTGTGGAAGGCCAACAAGATGAACATGGAACTCATCCGCAAACGCGCCACCGGCAAAGGAAACGGCACGACCGGCGATTACCTATTTATCTTCGGGCTGATCGGACTGCTGATAGTGATACTGCTCGGGTCGATCGTCGTGAGCGCAGTGATCCTCTACTACATCTTCACAAGCAAGCCACTGATCTAAAAAGAAGCCTTCGCTTACGCTCCGGCTTCTGCAAATATTTCGTGTTGGAAGTTAACGCCGTCGCTTAGGCGTGGGCTTCTGCATTTGCGGGAAACATTTTATCCAACGCCGTTTGCAGGACGCTGATGCCGAATTCGCCGGCGGCTCGCGTCTTTAATTTTCCTTCGGCGTCGAAGAGGTAGTAGACCGGAACCCAGCCTTGCTCGTTTAGAAAAGCGTCTTTCATTTTATGCAGACTGTCCACAGCGGTTGGCTCGTCGATGTGATTCGCATGCATCGCTTCATTTACGGTGTCGAGATCGGTGTCAGCCTCGTACCGTGGCATGTGAACGGCGATCGCCTGCAAACCTTTTTCACCGTACTTCTTAATGATCTCCCGCAGCTGTGGCATCTTCTCTTTGCAGATCCCGCATGACACCGCCCAAAAATGGACGAGTGTCGGTTTTCCCTTGATGTGTTCTTGTATATCTTCCTGCGAGCCATTAAACCACGTGGTCGCTCCATCCAGAGCCGGCATCGCATCTCCAATTCTCATTGGCATTGTATTTCTCCTAAATGGCAGATGCATGAGCCGTAGGGAGTGTGCCGCAAATTACCCGGCACACTCCTACAAGTCGTGTTTCAGCCAGATCCTCAGACCTTCAGATTTTCCTGACCTGGTTTCCAGTCGGCTGCACAGAGTCCGCCGGTTTGCAGTCCCTGCAGGACGCGAAGCGTTTCATCGACCGAGCGTCCGATGTTCAGATCGTGAATGACCGAATACTGCAGCACGCCTTCGGGATTGATGATGAACAGGCCGCGAAGAGCAATATTAGCTTCCTCGACCAGGATGTTGTAAGCCTTCGCCAATTTTCCGCCTACGTCGGACGCGATCGGGTACTTAACGCCCTCGATACCGTTCTTGTCGACCGGCGTTTTCAGCCACGCACGATGCGAGTGGACCGAATCGGTCGAGACGCCGACTACCTCAGCCCCGACGCCGTGAAAATCTTCCAGGCGGTCCGAGAAATGGATCAATTCCGTCGGGCAAACGAAGGTGAAATCGAGCGGGTAGAACAAGAGGATCAACCATTTTCCCTTGTAATCCGAAAGCTTGACGTTTTCGCCAAGGGTGTCGATATTCTTGGTCGACGGCATATTAAAATCCGGGGCCGGCTTGCCGACCTTCGCCAAAGTTACGGTGCTCTCAGTTGCAGTTCCTGCTGCTGTTGACATTGTATTTTTATCTCCTTGATCAAATTTACTGGTTACTTAATACATTCCGGGCAAAGCCCTCTTAACGTAAATTCCAATGATTCCGGTTTGAATTTCGAATATTTTGCGGCCTTAGCTATAAGCTCTTTCGGATGTTCCATCTCGATGTCCACCAGCGTGCCGCATTTTGTGCAGATCGCATGATCGTGCCGGTGCGTCATCCGGTCAAAACGGCTCGCGCCGTTGCCAAACTGTATTTCGGCGATATGGCCGGCATCTTTCAGGTAACGCAGGCTGTTGTAAACGGTCGCGAAACTGATGCTCGGCAGCTTCTCCTTCGCCGCCGAAAAGACCTCATTCGCCGTCAGATGCTCGCGAGCATCGCGGATCACCGCCAGCACAACCTCACGCTGCTTTGTCAAACCTAAAGTTTGTGTCTCAATGACAGCCATATTTCTAAACTAGAGTTAGAATAATTCTAATTCTAAGATTTGTCAA
>JBDTZW010000433.1:0-13012 GCA_040004905.1 Acidobacteriota bacterium | reverse complement strand
AGGTATTTGTCCGTCCGCCAGTCTTTGCTAAGCTCGATCGCGGCGCGTTCAAGTTGTCCCTGAAACTGCTCAAGCTTCGTTTCAAATCTTCCCAAAAGTGAGAAAGCATCCGCCGTCGAACCGGCAAACCCAGCCAGGATCTTGCCGCCCGCGAGCCGCCGCACCTTGCGTGCGTTGCCTTTTATAACAGTTTCGCCGAGCGTTACCTGCCCGTCGCCGGCCATCGCCATCTTGCCATCGCGCTCGACCAGTAGAACCGTCGTCGACCGAATGCGGCCGCTTTCTTGTCTCTCCGTCATAAAAACAAGATGATAAAGGTTTAATTTCAAATGCTCAAATTGACATTCCGGCGCCAATTGCCCGAACATAAAATGTTTATGGCAAAACGTCCGCGTATCGGTCTCACAATGCGCCTCGAATTGGCGACCCGCCGCTTTTATCTCGCGCGCGACTATTCAGAGTCGATTGAGACGCTCGGGGCCGTTCCCGTGCATTTGAGTTTGATCCCGACCGAGGAATATATTTCGGCGGCTGTCGACGGACTTGATGGAATACTGTTGCCCGGATGCGATTCAGATCTCGATCCATTTTTATACGGCGAGGAGCCGCACTCGAAACTTGGCCCCGTCGTGCCTGAAAAAGACAAGACCGATCTATTGGTCCTTGCGGAAGCCGAGCGGCTAAATCTGCCCATCCTGGCGATCTGCTACGGCATGCAGTCGCTGAATGTCTCGCGTGGCGGCACCCTTATTCAGGACATAGAATCGCAGGTTGAAAATTACATTAAGCACGAGCAGGGTGTTCCACGTGACCGCAGCTCGCATAGCATCGAGGTAGAAGAGGGAAGTATGCTGGCCGCCATGCCCGCTGTTCGGTCGTCAAACGGAACAGTTAGAGTGAACTCGCACCATCATCAGGCCGTAAAAGATGTTGGAGAAAATCTCAAGGCGACCGCGTGGGCAAATGACGGCGTGATAGAAGGCATCGAAGATACACGTGATGGCCGTTTCGTCGTCGGAGTCCAGTGGCACCCAGAGCTTTCATCAGCGACCGATGAGCTTTCGCGTGACTTATTCGAGGCATTTGTGAATGAATGCATAAGGCGTTCGTAGGAATTAAAGTAATGGTTGAGATTGTTAACCCAACTATTTAGAGTGACTTAAGATATAGAGTTTTAGTCATTTATGAGTATATAGCATGAGCAGCAAGGTCTCTTATGTAAAACATGAATTGCTCGTTCAAATGCTTATCTCACAGTGATTTACCGAGGTTCACTAAATTGAACTCTAGAGGTCGAATGCCCAACATCTAATGTATCTTATCAAGCTGATTTTCAAGGACAAGAATGGATAATCCGATAGTAATTGGAATAATTTCGTGGTTCGTGCCCGGTGCGGGCCACTTTTATCAGAGAAAGTGGAAGCGTGGATTGGCCATCGCCGGTGTGATCTGGGCGATGTTCATCATTGCGATCATAGGCGGCGGAGCATATTACCCTGGCTTTGATTTTAAGGACGGCGCTCTTCTCTATCTTCTTAATATATTCGCCCGCGCCGGTAATGGCATCGGAGCGATCATAAGCTACTGGATCGCCGGAACGCCTAACCCAAACGTGGCCGCACTCGCGACATTTGAATATGCCGGACGTTTTCTTGAGACCGCGGGCCTTCTGAACTACCTAGCCATGCTTGACGCCGTCGATATCTCCCTTGGGAGGAAGAAATGATCCACTTCATTTATCTCACGGCATTTGCCGCTCTGGTCTCGACCGCGTTCGGAGCTCTTTCGACCGGTACAACTCGCGAACGAGTGATCTATGGCGGAAAGACATTTCTGCAATTTCTCGTCATCAGCTTGGTATTGGCCTGGATCCTCTACTTCATTCCCCGGTGAACCCATGGGATTGATCGAAACCGAAAGCCTCGTCCTTAGGAGCTATAATCTTGCCGAGGCTGACAGGATCGTCCTGTTTTTGACCAGCGACCACGGTCTGGTGCGCGGCGTTGCAAAAGGTGCCAAGCGGCTCAAAAGCAAATTCGGCAGCGCTCTCGAGCCGTTCTCGATCGTAAAGCTGACTTACTTTCAAAAGGATTCCGTCGAACTGGTCTCCATACAAAACGTCGAGCTTTTTCAATCATATTTTGAATTGTCCGCCGACCCGCTGTTCCTACAAAAGTTCGCGTACCTCGGTGATCTCTTAACATCGATAACACCGCCCGACGATCCGAACCACGACCTTTACCGAATGGTGAAGGCCTGCCTCAATGCAGCCGCCAAGATCCCTTCGCGGATCGATAACATCGGTATGTATTTCGAGCTGTGGCTGCTGCGGCTCGGCGGCTATCTACCGGACTGGCGAACCTGCGAAAAATGTCGAAACGAGATAGGTGCTCCGGAAGCGGGAGTATTGCAACAGAATTTTCAGCTCATCTGCACCAACTGCAAACGGCCGACGGGTGGAATGATGATCACCGGAGAGATGCGGCGATTGTTCGCCGAGGCACTTCGACTTGCGCCAATTGCGTTTGCAGAAAGCTCGGGCGACGGAGCCCAAACCGCCCGCGAGATCTCCATTGTCCTCAGACGAATTCTCTCTCAAGCAAGCGGGAAAAATATCGTCGGTGAAACGAGTTTGGTAATTGGAAACTGACACGGCATGAAACGGATCGGCATCCTCATATCACGGTATTTACTCCAGGCGATCGTTCCGTATTTTGCCTTTTCGTGGCTGCTTCTCAGCGTCATTCTTTTTGCTCAGCAAGCGACGCGATACTCGGACATTTTCTTCAGCGTCAATCTTCCCCCGAGCCTCATCTGGCAATTAACGCTCGCTCTGATCCCGAACGTCATCGCGTTCACCTGTCCGATGGCGATCCTGGTCGGGACGATCATCGGGCTATCCCGCATGCAGGGCGACAGCGAACTCATCGCGATACGAGCTGCGGGCGTCGGTAATTTTCAGATCACGGTTCCGATCGTGGTGCTCGGGATACTCCTGTCGGTTTTTGCATTCTTTGTGAATCTAAAAGGCGTTCCGTTCGCTGCCAGAATGGTTCGCAGTGTAGCTCTTCAAACAGCGATCAAAAAGCTTGAATCTCCCATTGAACCAGGCGTCTTTAACAGCGAAGTCGCGGGCTATACGATCTATGTAAAAGGCGGTGATCTTCAGACCGGCAAGTGGAAGAACATCTTCATTTACAACGAAGACGACGTCAATGGACTCGTGCGTCTGATAACGTCAACGAATGGCCGCATCGACGTTACCGGCGAATCGTCCGAACTCGTTCTCGAAAACGCCACGGTCTCGAGCTTTCCCAAAGCCATTGGGCAGGGGAAGTTTATTTCCGAAAATATCGGTGAGGTCCGGTTTGCGATCAAGACCAGACGAGCTGAGCTGATCGAAAAACTTAGCTCGGCCGAGGGAACTCCGGAAGAGCTCGGCCTGTCGGATCTCGCGAATTACGCGCAAAACAAGCAGGGAAGTGACCGCGTCGAAGCCGAGATCCTCTGGCAGCGAAGAATAATCCTTTCCCTCACGCCACTCTTGTTTTGCCTGCTCGGATCGGCGATGCTGCTTCGTTTCAATCGCGGCGGCCGAGGCTTTGGAATTTTCCTCGCGTTGGGCGGCTTGATCGGCTACTACCTGTTTGCGTTCCTCGGCGAGCAACTAGCTCGAACGGGAAGGCTAAGCGTATTGGGCGGAGGACTGATCCCGATCGCGGCCAGCGTGCTAACGATCCTATTTTTCACTTTCTCCAGGCGGTTCGATTTTTGGAGCGCCACGCTCGAGCGGATAAAGAATGCGGCGGCCCGCCTAAAACGATCACCGGAAAAGGTCCAGACGAGAAATTTCTTGGTAGATCTGACCACCGGACTTCGCGACCTGGATCTGCTCGTCAACTTGCTGAGATATTTTCTTCTTACTCTAGGTTTTTTGACGGCGATCTTCGTCATCTTTACTGCGTTTGAGCTGTGGAAATTTGCAGGCACGATCGACGGCGGGATTCTTCTTCTCGCTAAGTACCTTTTCTATTTACTGCCGTTCGTTTACCTCCAGCTCGCTCCATCAGCGGCGATGATCGGCACTCTGGCGACCTATGTCATAAAATCGCGTCAAAACGAGATCGTCACCTGGACGTCAGCCGGCCAAAGCGTTTATCGGCTGCTGCTTCCATGCTTTGTGTTAATGTTGGTTCTAGGTTTTGTCAATTGGGAAATTCAAGAACGAATCGCTCCCACGTCGAATCAGATACAGGATGTTCTTCGCGAACAGATCAGAAGCCGGGGCGTGGCCAACAATGTCTCGGGCAAATTGTGGATCGCCAACGACAAGCGGATCTATTCTTTTGAGATGGATAATAATGCGTCTGATAACGCAAAGCGCGCGATCACCGCTTGCTCGACTGGTTGTCCCATGAAAAACCTCAGCATCTTTGAATTCAACGGCGACAAGACAAAACTGCAATCCGTGTACCGTGTCTCAAGCGCGGTTTGGCAGACCGATCACATCGAATTCACCGGTGACGTCGAGAAAACTGATATTCAGGATGGAAAGGGAACTATCTCAAAGGGCACTGGCGGCGGCATTCCCGAGACCGTAAATCCGTTCCTCGAGATCCGCCGCAAACCGAGCCACATGAACGCCGCCGAGCTTAAGGATCAGATAGCCACCAGCGAATCGGCTCAGGAGCGGCGTGCCTTCTTTATCGCTCTCGACAAGAAATATTCGACACTGGTTCTCCCGTTCATCATCGCGTTATTCACAGCGCCGTTCGCCTTGAGCCTCAGCCGAAAGGGAAGAGTGGTCACCGTCGGATACGCTGTCGGTCTTTGGCTTCTTTACACCGGTGTGACCGGGGTCTTCGAACAGCTCGGCCTCAACGGCATCCTCGCCCCATCGCTCGCCATCTGGGGCCCGCTCGTAATTTTCTCAATGCTCGGCCTCGTGCTTCTTTCACGAGTCCGCACTTGACCGCAGAATCCGGCCTACTCTTTGTACCCGTAAACACTGCCTTCGTAAGGTTTCGGCCGATCCTTTTCGTACTCTGCCAGGAAAGCCGAAAGCTCTATTTCCGTTCCCTGAAAGATCTGATTCACTCCCTTTAGAATTCGATGGACCGGTTCGCTGTGGTCGGCGATCGATACAGATTCTACGGTCAACCCAAGTTCCTTAGCTACATCTAACGGCGATCTTGTCGTCATTCAGTGGACTCCTCGCTTCTGTTTTGTGATTTGAACTTTGAAGATACGCGACTAGAACGCCCCATGTCAAAAAAGCCAGCCCTTCGATTTTCAATTTTCCATTGAACGCGCTACTCTTCCCTTAAATTTTTCCAAGCCCATATGACCGATCCTACCCCAGAACCTAATAACGACGAGCGCCCGATCGACGAGGTTATCGCGAAAGAGCCGCCGCCGGTAAAAGAGCGATCCGGGTCGCGAAAGGTTATTGACTATGTCGTCGATGTCGTCGTAATCGCGTTCATCGGCTCAGTGTTCCATCGGGTCATCGAATTCTTTTCAAAAGACAGCTTTGATTTTCTGAGTAATGCCAACGCCTCGTTTGCAAAAAGCCTTGAGGGTGTCGATCCGTGGAATTTGGCGGGAGTATACTTCGGCTACGTCTCCGGTTATGCAATGGCCAGATCGACGACCACGTTTGGCTATATTTTCAACGGGGAATTTATCACGGCCCACGGGACCGCTTTTTTTCTTTGGCGTCTGATCCCGGGAGTTTTTTACACGGCTGGCGTAATCTGGGCGGAGAGCTGGTTCAATATCTTCGTAGCCCTTGTGGCGCTGGGTATCGGCTATGCTTTTGTAAAAGATTCTGAAGCATCGTTTTTTCACAAATTGGCAGGTGCTCCGCTGATCGGATGCATGTTTTTGTGGTTACTGCTTAAGATCATGATGCTCGCAAGCTTCCTCTTTGGCGGAGTGATAGACGGTGTTAATTTTATCGTCTTTGGAAGCGTTTTCGGCTCCGCCATTCTCTCGGCAGTAGCCCAGGAACGCGAACACCACTTCACCGGCCTTTTCCTCAAATTGGTCAAGCCCGCGAACGTCTGATCCGATGGACTAGCTCAAGTTACCCACATCACTACCAAGGCTGAACACGAACGCGTCGATCACCTCATCGCACCGCACATAAAATTACTTGATGATCGTTGGAAATTTCTGAGCATCTGATTTGAGGGCGTTTCTTTCTTAGCTGCATAGCAGCGAAATACTTGTAGCCCCGGGTGTAAAAATCATTCCCTTGACTACGTTTTCCATTTTTCTTTTCTTGCGCTATCTTTTGAGTGTTTTCGGGGGTCAATTTTTTCCATATAATTTCTTTGCATCCAGAGGTACAAATGGTTCAGCGATTTCAGGTGATCGTTCTTATTCTTGTCGGTTTTTTTTCTCTGTATTCGGTCAACGCTTACTCTCAGTCCGTGATCAAATGGGAAGACGGGGCGAAGCACTCCACAGTTTCCCTTGACGATGGGGTTGAAAATCAAACTATCACCGTCGAAGGCCTGCGGCTTTCTGCATCGCTGATCGAACGCAAGGGGGGAATTCTTCATGCCTACTTGACGATCGAAAATACAGGCTCGGCCCGCCTCGACTTCGATCCAGCCGAATGCTTTCTTAGCGTTCAGGATGGGTCGAATCCGATTCGTAGACCTAAAGACCCGGAAGAGCTTGCCAGCTCGCTCGTCAAACGTGGAGCCGATGCCGTAACGCGTGACCAACTTCGAAATAAGTCTGTTTCAAAAAATGCGACAATTACGCGTACAGATGGTCCACTAGAAACGATTGTGGCTAGGCAGGATGCGCAGGCTGTCCAACGGGATTTGAGAGATGGAAGAAGAAAGAAACAAGCTCTGGAATCGGCCGGGGCTTATGTTCGAACTTCAAGTTTGCGGGTCGACACGCTTCTGCCGGGAAACGTAGTTGATGGAAATCTCTGGTTTGACGGCAAAGGTCCCAAGAAAGCCGTGCTTTCAATAAAGATCGGTACGGTAACGTATGAATTTCCATTTGTAAAGCTGAAAGAATAAAGCCTTTGCCTCACAAGCACGCGAACACAATGAACTTCTTCGACAAGATAAAACAGCCTTTCAAAGCCCGAAAATTAAAAAAAGGACAACTAGAGGAAATTCGAAAAATACTTTGGGATTCGGTGGCTGATGGCAGGATCGATGAAACCGAGCTAGAACGTATAAATTCATTTTTCTCGCAAAGCGAGCTAACGACCGAGGAATTTAACAAAGCCCGGAGCGACGTTTTTACTCAGATCGTTTATGAGGCTATACGAGATCGACGCATCACCGATTCTGAATATGGTTCATTGGATCAAATAGCAGGCCGTTTCGATCTTCCTTTGGAATTGCAAAAATGGACGCGTGAAAAGATCGCATATTTCCGTCTCTTTTCGGAGATCGAGTCCGGAGGGGATTTGCCGACGGGAAGTCCGAGCAATCTTAATTTACGGAAGGGTGAACTTTGCCATTTGAGCATTCCCGCGACCTTATCCGAGGAACGTGTAATAAGGAGCGCCTATAAAGGCGCCTCGCACGGAGTAAGCATTCGTATTGCAAAAGGACTCAGCTATCGAGTTGGTCAGCAACGCGGACATCTTGAGTCGGAACGCGGATTGGTTGTGATTAGCGAAGGATATTTTATCGCCACGAATCAAAGGTTGGTGTTTTCGGGAAATAAGAAATCGGTTTCATCTCCATTTGCGAAGTTGCTTGATTTCCAGGTTTATTCCAACGCAATCCAATATTCGGTCACTAATCGTCAGCGGCCGATCACTGTAGGCTTTTCAAACCCTGACGACGCCGAGCTTAGCGCTCTTGTAGTATCGCGACTTATCAGTGGCTCGTGAAACAGGGGCATGATACTCGTGCATCGCCAACGCCATAAGGTTGGTGGGCCGGGTCAGAACCGATAGCGACTGCGTTCTTAGACCTCTAGTACCAAGTGATGTGGAACGACACAGACATCCCTCTTGCAGTTTTCTTTACGTTTCGGTGTTACGAGACGTGGCTTCACCGTGACGAACGCGGAGCGGTCGATCGCAATAGCAATAAACGAAGAACTTCTTCACCATCCACCCGTCGTTCTTAACGCGGCACGACGAAAGTCTGTAGAGCGATCGATCCGGGACACCTGACGGATGCGGTCGAGGACTGCGTTTACGGTTCGGCGAAGGAAAGGTGAGAGGTGAAAAGTGAGAAATGAGAAAATGAGAAAATGAGAAATTAATACGGTGGGCGGGTTCCGACGACGGCAAACAAATAACGGGCGACAAGACTTTCGCTCGTCACCCGTAATCTTTACTGCTTACTGCTTACTGCTTACTGGCCTTACGTTCCCATTTCCCAGCTCGTCATGTACTCGAGCATTTCCGGGGTCAGGACGTCCATTTTTACTCCCATTGCGTGGAGCTTCAGGCTTGCGATCTCCTGATCGACCTCGGACGGCAGGATGTGAACGCCATTCGGAAGCTTGCCTTTCTGCTTGACCAAATACTCTGCTGAAAGGGCCTGGTTGGCGAACGACATATCCATAACCGAAGCGGGATGTCCCTCGGCTGCGGCGAGGTTGATCAGGCGGCCTTCGCCAAGCACGATCACGCTCTTGCCGCCGTCTTTTCCAATGTATTCCTCGACGAACGGGCGACGTTTGACGGCGTCGGCCGACATTTCACGCAGGGCATCGAGGTTCAATTCCAGGTCGAAGTGGCCGCTGTTTGCGACGATCGCTCCGTCTTTCATTACCTCGAAATGCTCCTTGTCGATAACGTGGCGGTTGCCCGTGACGGTGACGAAGAAATCGCCAACCTTCGCCGCATCCTTGATCGGCAGGACGCGCATTCCGTCCATTACCGCTTCGATGGCCTTGATCGGATCGATCTCGCAGACGATAACGTTGGCACCCATGCCGCGGGCACGCATCGCCACGCCTTTTCCACACCAGCCATATCCAACAACGACCATCGTCTTGCCGGCCAGCAAAATATTGGTCGCGCGGATGATACCGTCGAGTGTCGACTGGCCCGTGCCGTATCGGTTGTCAAAGAAGTGCTTGGTCTGAGCATCGTTGACCGCGATGGAAGGGAAGTTAAGCACGCCGGCCGTCTGCATCGCCTTCAGTCGAACGATACCGGTGGTCGTCTCTTCGGTCGTGCCGATCAGTGTCGCAGCTAGCTCTTTCTTTTCCTTAAGCATCGTCGCAACGACATCTGATCCGTCGTCGATGATCATGTTCGGATTTGCATCAAGTGCTGCTCGAACATGGCTTAGGTAAGTCTCTATGGATTCACCCTTTATCGCCATGACCGGTATACCCCAGTCAGCAACGAGGGAAGCCGCAACGTCGTCTTGAGTCGACAGCGGATTGGAGGCGATCAACAGAGATTCCGCTCCGCCCGCCTGCAAGGTGCGGGCAAGGTTCGCGGTCTCGGTCGTGATGTGAGCACAGGCTACGAGCTTAACGCCCGTCAGAGGCTTTTCAGCCTCAAAACGCTCGCGGATCAGCCGCAAAACGGGCATCTCACGGTCAGCCCACTCGATGCGCTGTTTCCCCTGCGGAGCCAGGCTAATGTCTTTGATATCGTATTGAATTGAAGTTTGTTCAGTTGCCATATGATTAAAGTCTAGAAAGTTTTACCGAGTCCAGAAGTCTGGAAAGTCCGCTTCGTCGCCGCAGCAATTGACCTTTAAGCAAGCCTAAGAAGAGATCTATCCGAAGTCATTGAATTTGCTAATCTTCGCGGACTCTGCGACTCGCCAGACTGTCAAAACTCGCCCGACTCTCTTAAACCGTTGCCGCGTCGCTCAAAGCGCTTAAAAGGGCCTCGGCCTTGTCGGTTTTTTCCCAGGTGAATGCGTCGCCAGTCCGTCCAAAGTGCCCAAATCGAGCAGTTTCCTTGAAGATCGGACGCCTGAGATCGAGAGCTTCGATAATGCCTTTTGGCGTTAGTTCAAAGTTTTTGCGGACCGCCTCAGCGAGCTTGACGTCATCCACTCGTCCCGTGCCGTGCGTGTCGATATAAACCGAAACAGGCTCGGCAACACCGATCGCATACGCCAGCTGGACCGTGCACTTGTCGGCCAGACCGGCCGCGACGATATTTTTAGCGATATAGCGGGCCATGTACGCAGCCGACCGGTCGACCTTCGTTGGATCCTTGCCCGAAAACGCTCCGCCGCCGTGGGGTGCGTAACCGCCGTATGTATCGACAATGATCTTGCGTCCCGTTACACCAGCGTCGCCCATCGGACCCCCGATCACAAAACGTCCGGTCGGGTTGATATGGAATTTCGTTTTATCGTCCATAAGGTCCGCAGGCACCGTGGACTTGATGACTTTCTCGAGCACGTCCTTGCGAAGCTGCTCGGTCGTCACGTCGTCAGAATGCTGCGTCGAAATAACGATCGCCTCAATGCGGAATGGCTTTCCGTCGCGGTATTCGATAGTCACCTGCGATTTTCCATCCGGCCGCAAATAGTCGAGTTCGCCGCTCCTGCGAACATCCGAGAGCTTCCTCGTCAGATTGTGCGCAAGCTGGATCGGCATCGGCATCAGCTCCGGAGTCTCATTACAAGCGAACCCGAACATCAGACCCTGGTCCCCAGCTCCCCCAGTATCAACTCCTTGTGCGATGTCAGGCGATTGCGTACCGACCGCGTCGATAACGCTGCAGGTATTTGCGTCATAACCATACGAAGCATCGTTGTAGCCGATCTCATGGATCGTGTCGCGAACTATTTGCTTATAGTTGATCTTCGCAGTTGTTGTAATTTCACCGGCAATGACCGCTAAACCCGTGGTGACGAGGGTTTCGCACGCAACTCGGCCCGTGGCGTCCTGTTCGAGGATCGCGTCAAGGACCGCGTCGGAGATCTGGTCAGCAATTTTGTCCGGATGGCCTTCGGTGACCGACTCGGACGTGAACAAAAAATTTCCATTACTCAAGCGATTTGTAACTCCTTATATAGTTATACGAATTGAAAGCAAGTCCAATAACAAAACGATAATATTAACTTGTAGAGGCTCGCTAGTCAAAATCTTCCGTAATGTTTTCGAACCGGTTTCGACCAAATTGTACGTTTTCGACACCGGCTACCGCTAATGCTAATGATAGTTGGGGTATAAGCGTATGCAGCTCAGGCAGTTAAAGATATTTGACATAATATCTGGCGGCGCAAAAGGGAAGGTGGTTGGCAGCAGTGATCCGAAACAGCCAAAACCCAAGCCGTTTCGGTTCGTGACCAATATACTATCTGCGTCTGATAATAAGGATTATGTAAGTATTCACTGATTTGCCCTTGGAACAGAGTTAATTAGCTAGGACGCGGCCGGTTCAGATAATTGCGCGTGACCTTAAATAAAGCTACCGCCGCCAAAACGGCATTCCCCGTAAAAATCCAGAAGAAGAGCCAACCATTCGTTCCCGCCATTCCGAGACTCGACAACATTCCTAAGGCCGCACCCAGCAGCCACGGCAAAAAGATCACCCATGTCATGATCAAGACGATCGGGCGCAGCGGTCGGTGAACTCCCTTGGATATCACGGCCCCCTCTGAGTAAATAGAGCTCATCGGGTCAAGATTGTTTATCAGATCCAGGTTTGCACCGCATTCCGAACAGATCTGGGCTGTTTCCGGGTTGGGTGCCATGCATTTCTGACAAATGACGAGGGACTCGTCGTCCATAGCTTCGCTCACTTCGAGAAAAAGGCGGCTCAGATGAACCGCCTTGATAATTTTAACTTTGCTCGGGACTCGTTTATTGCCCTGCGGGACATCCCGCGATCTCGCTCTTTATAAACCGCCCATAAGTTGCCCCGTACGTCCCGCCTCCAGCGTAATCCTGGATCACATTGACGAATATCATTCGGCAATACGGATCGTCGGTACCGGTGGGTTTCAAATAGATCAAGCCGTATTTATAACGGTTGATGGGAAAATTGTAATCGTCCTTGCCGATGTTCCAATTTGCTGAGCCTAGGCCGATCTTGAAGATCTTATCATTTCCGAGGTCAGTTACCTGCTTTTTCATCAGTGCCTCTTCCGCAGGGTTGCGAGCCGCGAATTTTCCGGCTTCAGGCACGTAAAGACGAATAGTTTTCGCGACTGCCGTCGCCAGTTCATCCAGCGCCGGATCGACCTTGTTGCAGGCCGTATCCCGACGGTAGTCCGTCATCTTCTTGTCCTCAAACCACTTATCGCGTCGGCTCTTTGATACTGCCAGGCGAATATAGTCATCCTGTGTTTCCGCCACGTAGTAGATCTTGTCCTGAGGGCCGGTGTACGAGCTTGCTTCTTCCTGCTTTTTCTTGATGTCATCGACGAACACGCCGATCACAAAGCTGTACTGATCGCAGCCGCCCGATTTGGCGTTCGAGGTCTGATTGTTATTGCTCTTATTGTTGGTGTTTTGCTGATCGTTGTTGTTGTTATTGTTGTTGTTGTTCGTGTTGTTTTGATTCTGCGTGTCGACCGGTTTCTTGATCTTCGGGATCTTGGGGATCGTGATCGTAAACTGTGCCGAGGCCGCCGCGGCGAGCAGAAATAAAGTGGCAAGTGTCGCTGGGTAAACAAAATTTCTCTTCATTTTTGGTGAAATTCCTCCTGACTCGACGATTTAAGATGAAACCCGAAAAACCTTTCACGGGAGGGCAAAATATCAGCCTGACCTGGCAGTGGCCTTAAAGAACGAATTAACCCGATGTCGAGGCTATTTCGATGTCCGCTTTCGCAGAGGCCTGTGTTTGCGGCTTACGGCGGTTTTGCGTCTGGACATCGTTGTTTTTTTCGCGGCGGCAGGAGCTTTTTTCACGGGTGCAGTGCCGGGTATTATGGGGATTGTGAAATCGGCTGGAACGGAAATGTGATTGGCCGCGACAATATCGTCGATCAGCTTTCTCTGCTTCGCCTTAGATAGTTTTTGCCTCACATACTCACGCACCGGCTGCGGCCGTGCGGATGGGTCCGCCGGGTCGGTTACCATCGTC
>JBDTZW010000379.1:0-3858 GCA_040004905.1 Acidobacteriota bacterium | reverse complement strand
GTCCCTCGAGAGATCGACGAGCGGCCTCGGGATAGGACTCAGCCTGGTCAAGAAGATGATCGAAATGCATGACGGAACCGTCGAGGTTTTTAGCGAAGGTGCCGGCCACGGTACCGAATTCGTTCTGACCCTCCCGCTTTCCGCCGACGGAGGGCATTCGAAAACGGATCACGAAGACGACTCTTCCGGCCTTGCCGCAAAGGCGAAGCGACGCGTTTTAGTTGTCGACGATAACGCAGATTCGGCCGAATCACTTAAGCTGCTGCTAGAGATCGCCGGTCATGAAGTTTTTACTGCCCAAGATGGGATCGAGGCCGTTGAGAAAGCAGGTGCGATGAGACCCGAAGTGATCCTCCTCGATATCGGATTACCTCGCCTTAACGGCTATGAAGCGGCCCGCGAAATACGTCAGCGTGAGTGGGGCAAAGCGATGACGCTGATCGCTATGACGGGTTGGGGCCAGAAAGAGGACCGCGACCGGTCAAAGGCCGCTGGATTCGATCTGCACATGGTCAAACCAGTCAACCACATGGAACTTCTGAAATTCCTCGACGATCCCGGCCTTTAAAAGTGATTCTTTGAAACCTTAACGTTGATCAGCGTGACTTCGCTTCAGCTCCATTATTCGAGATTCGGGGCCTTCTTCGACCGAGGCGGTATCGTCGCGCGCCCGTTTGCTGGCTTTGATCAATTCGTCGAGTTTTAAGTGAGCGGCTTTATCACTGTGATTCTGCGAATGCTGTAGGAAACAGAGCAGGACGAGTGCGGCAAGTGTCGCGAGAAAACTAGTATTGCTCTTCCACGCAGGTGAGAAACCGAAGTAAACACCCGTTCCGAGTACGAGCGCGATAAGAATCACCAGTGCCCAAGGGGAACCAACTGCGTTCGAAACGCCGGCGGCAAATTTGCGATAAACTTCTCTCATAGGCTGACGGATGGACGGTGCCTGCCAAGTTCGAATCCGTGGAACGATTCATCTTCCCGTTCCAACCTCCTTTTTTTTGGAAGTTTCCTCATCGACTTTGGCAGTCGAATCTTTAGCGGCTTTTGCTCGCTCGATCATCTCATCGCGCTTTAAGCGAAGCTCCTTGTCGTCGCGATCCTCGATATCCAGAACCTCATTATTGGCTTCCTTAATAGCGCATATCAGTTCGTCAAGCTTTAGCTGAACGGCGATCGCCTCTCGATTCTGGGTATTCTGGATAAGGAATACCATTAGGAACGTGAGGATCGTAGTGCCGGTGTTGATGACCAACTGCCATGTGTCGCTGAAGCCGAAAATCGGTCCTGAGCAAGCCCAGATGATCACGGTAAGGAACGCCACAATAAACGTCGCCGGCCTGCCTGCCGCTGTGGCCGTCACGTTGGCAAACTTTGTAAATAAAGAGCTATTTTGCGCCATATGTTTTTATCCACTCCTAAAAAATTAAGCGGTCATCCATGAGTTAGGACGACCGCCTCTCGGCTGAAACTGCTTGCGAGATAAAGTCTGATTAAACCGCTCTACGGCCTGTGATCAACTGAACCAGGAGCAAAACAACTGCCACCACGAGCAATATGTGTATGAGACTTCCAACCGCCGCCCCTGCGAACCCAAACCCAAGAGCCCACAGAACTAAAAGAATCACTATTATTGTCCAAAGCATTTTTATTTCCTTTCCCTTAATATTTACCTACATCCTGTAGGGTTGAACCGAAAAGTAATACATTAAAAGTTTATCGATCTTCTAAATCACAACTTACGGTCGAAAGATCGCGAGAGGATGTGCCCCCTTGTCCCCGCCTTGTCCCGCCTTGATATTTATCCCCCTCGCGATCAGGTGAGAAAGCCCCTGGCTCTCAACACGCCTTTATCGAACCCATTATTTCCGCTTAGAGTTCCTTTGATTCCGTCCCGCTGTACGATTGCGGTACAAAAATTTCAGCCGCGTAGAATATCGCAAGGCTTGTGCCAGAAGTCTCTGGCGTTAGACATCGGTCGATTAAACGCGCGGCTGCGGATCGGCACACAACCATTCCTCGTTCAGACAGAAAACGCGGAAGAAAATGAATTGTTTTGATACAGGTGACGCCATGCTAAGGCGATCAATTGGAGGTTGAGGGTGAATAGAAAGAGGCTGACGAATCTTCCGCGCCATTACTTCAATGACGCTAATTCCTTTTTGAACTTATCGCTATCTGCGAATTTTCGGAACGAATTGTCGGTCGATGGGTCAGGATAATTTTCACCTGGGATCATGTAGGCCTTGTATTTCGCGGCAAGCCTAAGATACTTCAAGGCATTTTCCTCGTCGCCGTTCTCTCCGTAGCCGCATGCCTTGTGGTAGTAGAACATCGGATAGGTCGGCTCCTTGGAAATCCCGTATTCGAGGACGGAGAGAGAGCCTTTAATGTTGTCGGTCAGACCGTAGGCCATGGCGAGGTTGTCCACGAGCACGAGCCAGACCTTTCGGTCGAGCCTGCGGTCCTTTTTTTCAAGATCGAGAGCTTTCTCATACGGAGGTATTGCCCGTGCGAAGTCGTGTGCAACATAAGCCGCTGTGCCTTGTCGCACGTAGTCCATCGATGTCGCCGTCGCGGGAATGCTGTCGGAATTAACGGGAGCGCCCGAATTTGTCGGCGACGGCGAGTCGACCGACAAATTCGAAGTCGGAACCGACGCGTTTTGACCGGCGGTTGATGATTGGGCCCCACCACAGGATAGATTGAAAATCGCAAAGGATATACTGCTAAGAAGTATGAGAAATCTATTCATGCTGATTTCGGAGAGACTCCACTAACAAAGAACCTGAAAAATACGATAGCATGCAGCGGGCGAGTTGTCGTTTAAACAGAAGATGCCCGCCATGGTCTGGCGGGCATCTTTCAATGGTTTGTTTCGACTGGGGAAACTACCAGCGCGAACCACCGCCGTAGCCACCACCACCGCCGCCACCACCGCGATTGCCGCCGCGTCCACCGCCACCACCACCACCGCCGTAGCCGCCGCGTCCGCCGCCACCGCCACCGCCACGGCTTTCCTGGGGTTTGGCTTCATTTACTTTGAGTTCACGCCCGTCAACTTCTTTTCCGTTGAGCTGTGCGATCGCATTTTCGGCATCTTCTTTAGAAGCCATTTCGACGAAGCCGAATCCGCGTGAGCGGCCGGTTTCGCGGTCCTCGATAATGTTTGCCGACTCGACAGTGCCGATCGCTCCAAAAATATCGTTAAGGTCTTGATTCGAGGTATTGAAGGAAATATTTCCCACGTAAAGTTTCGTTGACATTTGGTTTTTCTACCCTTTCCCTTTTCGGGATGCTTTGAAGAAGTTTGTTCGAGTCGGACGTAGGTCGCGATCCCGGATACTCAAAAAAAACGAGAGCTACTTCTAATTATCTAATGGAGGCCTGCTCTCAAACTTATCCAGAAACCGTTCAGTCGAAGTGCGTTCATTTACGAACGCGAGAGAAGGATTGAGCTTTTATGATGCACTGTAGGCCCGTAGAAAGCAAGTTGTTTTTTAAATTTGCGAAAAGTGATATTCGGCCCTTGTCACGGCAGGCCGTCGATAATGTGTTTGATTTTGTAAAGTGTTTGGCGATAACGTTTCGGCTGCTCACTCGTGATTCTGAAGAGCACTTAAAATTGATCATGAAGACCATTTGTCGACTATCGATCCTTGTCCTGCTGTCTTTGCTCTTCAATTCCCTTGTTTTCGCCCAACTCGATCCATCGTCGCTCTCCGGCAGGCGGTATAAGCGGATCGTCATTAGGGAAGCGACAGTGATCGATGGCAGCGGCAAGCCTGCTCCCGGACCGTTTGATACCGTGATCGAAAACGACCGGATCGCCCAAGGGTTTTTACCCAACATGGATCG
>JBDTZW010000224.1:0-3894 GCA_040004905.1 Acidobacteriota bacterium | reverse complement strand
GATTAAACTCCACCAGCGAGTCTATGTCCGATATGTGTGCTGTTCTAATATTCATTTTGAGATACGAGCTATTGAACTTGGTGCTTGACGAAAAGCATTTCGTCCTCTAGCCTAAAATGTTTTGTCCGGACGGTTCGCAAAGGAGCCGTAACTCTATGAAATTAAGGATACTTTATCACGGCAACTGTTTCGACGGCGTCTCGTCGGCCGCGATCTTTTCGAAGTTTTATCAGGCCGCCGTCCACCCCGAAGCTGAGATCGTCTACACGCCCACGATGCATCGCGCCGGAAACGCATTCGACGCTGATCAATTCGACGGTGACGAGAACGCGATCGTCGATTTCAAATATTCGCCCGACGAGCGTCTTACCTGGTGGTTCGATCATCATCAGTCGGCGTTTTTATCCCGATCGGACGAAAAAAATTTCCTCGCGGATACATCCGGCAAGAAGTTCCTCGACACAAAAAGCCCGTCCTGCGCCGAATTTATTGCTCGAGTGGCGAAGGAGAAATTTGGATTTGAAGACGCATCGCTTGCCGAATTGATCGAGTGGGCTCATATAATCGACGGGGCCTTTTACGAATCGCCCGCCCAGTGCGTTGAGCTTCGATCTTCGGCTCTCAAACTAATGCAGGTGATCGAGGTCGAAAAGGATCCTGCCTTTGTCGAGAAGATCATCCGAGCGCTTACCACAACTTCGCTCGACGATCTCGTGGCAAGCGACGAAATCCAGGCCAAGCTTAAACCGATGCTCGAGCGACATTGGGCGACCGTGGAACTAATAGAAGAGCGGGCGAAGTACGAACGTGGGGTCGTCAGCTTCGACCTGACCGACACATCGATCGACGGCTACAACAAATTCATTCCGTATTATTTCTACCCCGAAACGACCTACAACGTCGCTCTGACCCGAAGCAGTTTTCGAACAAAGATCTCAGTTGGGTCAAATCCCTGGGCACCGCGCCCGCGTACTCATAATATTGCGGAAATATGCGAGCGGTACGGCGGCGGCGGGCACGCCGTCGTCGGCGCAGTATCCCTAAAACCCGAAGATCTGGAATTGGGAAAAAAATATATGCGGGAGATCATCGACGAGCTTCAGTTTCCCGAATAGAAAAAGGCCTTTCTTCACGAATGAAGAAAAGGCCTCTTTTATTTGCCTATGATTACGGCTACCTTCCCCTTGCTCGAAAACCCGGATTATTTCTTAACGAAAACCAGCGTGGACGTATTAGTCCCTCGCGGGTTCGTTTGTTCCTGTTCGATGGTCAGTGTCGTTCCGTCTGACGACAGGCTCCACGTCTCTTTCTTTGAGGTCGTTATGTCGCCGTTCGGCGTGGTGAACGTTCTCGAGGATGAGATCTGCAGTTTCCCTGCGTCGATCTTCCCTTTGAGCTTTACAGGCGTCGGTCCGTTAGGTCCGTCCTGCTGAATGCTCGTCTCTTTGCCGTCGAGCGTATATGTCATCGTCGTATCGAGACCGCCGAAGCCGCCGCCGCGTCCCATTCCGCCGCCTCCGCCCTGTCCGCCCGGAGCCGATCCTTCCGGCCGAGGCATGCGCGTGGTTTTGGTCGCTACCTTAACATCGGCCGCCGTCTGCGTTACGTCAAGCGACATGGTCTGTACGCGGGCCCGTTCATCCAACTTGCTCTTTGTCGCGTCGAGCTCCCAGTGGCCCGAGAAATTGGGTGCCTTGTCCTGCGCAAACGCAGCCGCAACCAGCATCAAACAAGCTGCAGCCACAAAAACAAACTTAATCTTCATTACTTATGCTCCTGAAAGAATATTCGAGATTGTCCGCAAGGTTAGACGCCCAATCCCACCCATTAGTTTCGGACAAATCTGTAAAGAATTGTAAATCTATCCCTCAGCGTCGGCTTTCTCATTCATTTGCAGCACGACTCCGGCGATGCCCGCGATCACTCCCACGAAGAAGAAACCAAGTTCCGTAACCAGAACCGCACCCGCTGGAACACTCGGGACCATATAGACCACAAGGTCCGAGACAAATGTGAACGCCGAACCCGCCAAACCCAATCCGGATACAAAGAAACCCACCGACGCGATCCTTAGATAAGAAGTAAGCCGTCGGGCTCGAAGCTCGTCTTTTGCAATATGACTATTTACATATCCGAATCCAAAATAAACCGAGAGTCCGAAAAGCAGCCATACCGCAAACCGAAGCCAATTCGTTACGCCGAGCTCGGTCATTAAATAGAGACAGCTAAGCAAACCCAGGATCGGAAGCAGGGAAAGCTTTTTTGTCAGGCTGAAGAACACCAGCACGACGGCGACGATCAGAAAGAAGATCATCGGGATCTTATGCGAGAAAGCCGCCAAACTCGATTCGCCGGTCTCGGGCGTGAGACTAAAGAAATCGCCGATAAATGTCGGATTGAAATAGTATATTCCAGCTAAGACAGCCAAGAGAATGATCGGCAAAATAAACTGCGAATTGAAATACGGTACAAAGCGCGTTCCGCTTTCCTTAAACTCTTTGTCTTTGAACAAGACTCCGGCACAGACCACGACAAACGCGAACAAGGTTCCGATACTTGCGAGGTCCGTGACCTCGGTGAGATTCATGAACAGAGCAGGGATCGCGACTACCAGGCCCGTAATTATCGTTGCGAACCATGGTGTCTTAAACGTCGGATGGATGGAGGAGAACGCTTTTGGCAACAGTCCGTCGCGGCTCATCGCCATCCACAACCGCGGCTGCCCGATCTGAAAGACCAAAAATACGGTTGCTAATGCAATGACCGCACTAACCGCAATGATCCCGGCGACCCAAGGAATATTCGCTCCTTCGGGCCCGAACACGAAAGCCAGCGGATCGCCGACATCCAATTTCGTGTAACTGACCATTCCCGTCAAAACCAGGGCGACGGCTATATAAAGAATGGTGCATATTATGAGCGAAAGGATCATCGCGATAGGCAGATCGCGTCTCGGGTTTTTACATTCCTCCGCCGTTGTCGACAATGCGTCAAAACCGATGTACGCAAAGAATACCGCCGATACACCCTTCAACACGCCGGCTATCCCGTTCGGGGCGAACGGTGACCAATTCGCCGGATGAACATAATTCAATCCGAGGAATATGACCAGCAAAATAATGCCGATCTTTAAGATCGTCATTATGTTCGAGGCAAATTTTGATTCCCGAATTCCAATGTAAACCAGTGTCGTGATAACGAGCGTTATCATCAGAGCCGGAATATCGGCGACGATCGGCAGCGGCCCGAGGTGCGGTGCATTCAGCCATGCGGTGTATCCATCGATCTGTCCGCAATTAATTGCAGCGTCAGCAGCGTCGCACGTCTTGTTCAAAGCCTCGACCGTGGCTCCTCCCGCCAATGCATCCGCGACCGCGGCGTAACCGCGTTTAGCGGTGAGAAAATCCATCGTGAAATGCAGCGGTATGTCGATCCCGTAACCCTTAAGCATCCCTGTAAAATAATCACTCCAAGAGATCGCGACAGCGATGTTGCCGATCGCGTACTCGACGATCAGGTCCCATCCGATTATCCACGCTATCAGCTCACCCATCGACGCGTATGCATAGGTGTACGCCGAACCCGCAACCGGTATTCGCGATGCAAATTCGGCGTAGCAAAGAGCGGAAAACGCACAAGCCGTCGCAGTGAAAACGAAGAGTAATGCGACCGCCGGCCCGCCGTTGAACGACGCTTTTCCGACCATCGCAAATATGCCGGCGCCGATAATGGCGGCAACTCCCATCAGCGTCAGGTCAAAAACGCCCAACGTACGCCGCAGATGCGGTGCGGCCTCGGTCCCGCTGCCGACATCGCCCAAATGATCGGACAAGCCCGCGGCGGCATCTGCCTGGATCTGCGAAATGGATTTTGTGCGAAATAATGAGCTGCTCA
>JBDTZW010000354.1:0-13328 GCA_040004905.1 Acidobacteriota bacterium | reverse complement strand
GATGACCTTGGTGCCGGCCGGACGATTAGGTCGAGCTCGAACGTTACGCTAAGGCAGCGATGTAGATAAAAAGGCCGGTCAGGGACCGGCGAGATAGCCTGTTTGGGTGGAGACGAAAGAGAAGAGAAGAGAGGTGGGCTTGGCGTGGGCCGTTAGGAGATAATTGTAGAAAGACTGTAGGACTGACTATCTCGCGGTCAAAATCGTCTGGTGATCTTTTGCGTGGATCCTGCGAGAGACTTTTTGAAAGCGACCGGGTTCTATCACGCTTTTTAATATTGCAAGTTGCGTGCCAGACCGGTGCAAATTTGGGCTCCCTACCTTTAGTCGTTTTCCTATAACGATTTAGAGGCCCGAGCGCTAAAAGGCCCAAAGAGTTACTCACTCTTTTTCGGGGCATTTGCGGACAGGCGCGAGTCTGCCGCCCGGGATTTCTGCCCCTTAGCAATTTAGTTTGAGTTGAATTCCAGCCGAACTATCGGCTTAGTGAAATGGCTTCGACGGTTTCTGCTTCCGTCAGGTCAAGCTCCCGTACTTCTTCTTCGAAAAGGTCGGCGGCGACACCGATCAGATGCATCCCAAGATCGATCCGGTCGTAGATACTGGTTTCTTTTTCGGGGGCACGCCCGCGTCCGAGGCCGACACTGCGATCTTCGCGGTCGAAACCCAGCCCCTTAAGCAGGTCTGCGGTTTCCGTTACGATCCTCGACAAATGCGTCTGCTGCGATCGAAGCTTGTTGTAGTAACCGCCGATCAATGGTTTTGAGTAGCCGCCCTCGACGAGCCAGAACACTCTTGCCAACAGGCGATCCGTATCCCGCGGCAAAAGGAAATACTCGTCTGCCCCAGCCTCAAAAGCGTTCAGCTTCGCTTCCTGAGCTTCCGATTCACCAACCAAGATAATGGGAATGTGTCGTGACCGGGAATCTGCTCTTACACGCTGGCAAAGGTCAAAGGCGGAAATTTCCGCGAGATCAGTCTCGCAGATGATCAGGTCAGGAACCTCGATCCCCGCGGTGCGGATACCGTTAACACCCTTGATGTCCCATAGAATGCTACACCCTGCACGCTGCAATTCGAATGCTATAGCCTTGAGCTTGCCGACGTTGTCGCCGACGAAAAGGACATTCGTTCGAGGTGGAAGCAAAGGAATTAAGTTCATTTCGTGGAAAATTATTGGGGATGTTTGGAGGAAGGCCGACTCGGCAAAAAGATATTAGCTCAAAATAGGACTACCCTAGATGCCTATCGGCCTCCTCCGCTCAGAACCTGTCGATCGGCAGAGTAAAACTCGAACAGGCGGGTTAGGAATTGCAAAGTGTGTGCCGTTTGCCGGGTTCGGCTAACTCCTTGTCCAACAATGGTCTCACCCAATGAGAGGAATTTGGGATGGGAAATTCGCCTAGGAAAATTCTACCTAAGCGCGACATTTTTCCCCAAAATCCGAACTAGATCGGTCACATTTATTTTTCAGGAGAATTTCGCTCAAGAATGCGGCTTAGAGTTTTGCGGTCTATATCGAGCAGGCGTGCGGCGGCCTGCTTATTTCCGCCCGTATGGTCAAGGACCTGGGCTACATATCTACCCTCCATCTCGGAAAGCGAAATCCAGTCGGCGTTGGTTTTAGGACTCTCGTCAGCCCCGCCAATATCGGTCATCGCGTCCCGTTCGGTCGAGCGCATACGGTCGGGCAGATGCCTCGGCTGGACGACATCCTCGCAAAGCGAAACCGCATGGAGCACCGCGTTTTCGAGTTCCCGAACGTTGCCAGGCCACGGATATCCTCTCAGCGTTTCCACGGTCTCGGTAGAAAATTTGATCGCGCGCGCGTCTGCAAGCCGTACTTGTTTGGCAAAATGCTGGGCGAGCGTCAGAATGTCCTCAACGCGTTCGCGCAGAGGCGGTAACTGGATCGTAACGGCGTTAAGACGATACATCAGATCCTGACGAAAACGCCCTTCACCGACCTCGGTCTCGATCTCGCGATTGGTTGCGGCAATGACGCGAACATCCACCTTTATCGTCTTATTCGATCCAACACGGCGGATCTCGTTTTCCTGGAGCACACGCAGCAGCTTTACCTGAAACATAGCGCTGGTTTCAGTGATCTCATCGAGAAAGATCGTTCCGCCGTCCGCCTCTTCCCAGAGTCCGGAGCGTTCGCGGTCAGCTCCGGTAAACGATCCCTTCGCGTGGCCGAAGAGTTCCGACTCGATCAACTCGACGGGTATCGCCGCGCAATTCACGGTGATAAATGGCCCCGATTTCCTGCTGCTTCGCTGATGAATGGCCTTCGCGACCACCTCCTTACCCGTTCCCGATTCGCCCGAGATCAGAATGGGAAGATCAGTTGGTGCCACGCGCCCGACCATCTTCATGCAGTTTACAAATTTAGGGCTCTTGCCGATCAGCGGTATATCCGACGTGTATCCGGCAGCGGAAAGCTTTTCTTCCGATCGTTCTTTCGCTGACGAAGGCTTGTTTTGCTCCCTCACAAGCTTCGTTACATGCAGAAGATCGTCGATCGTGAATGGTTTTATTAAATAATCGTAAGCTCCAATGGCCGTCGCATCCATTGCGCCGGCCGCCGAACCATAACCCGTCATCAGCACGAACGCCGCCTCCGGCCGAACCTCCTGAAATCGACGAAGGACCTGATAGCCGTCGGCTCCGCCGAGAACGACATCGCAAAAAACGAGCGACCATGGTTTCTTCTGAAGGAGATCAAATGCCTGCTCGGCCGAGTGCGATTCCTGCACCTCCCAACCGTCCGAGCGCAAAACCTCCGCCACAAAACCACTTACCTGGGCATCGTCATCAATTACAAGGGCGTTCAGGAGGGCTTTCACGGAAGAATTATAGCATGAGCGGGAATTCCTCATGTGGCTGTTTCTTTCAAGAAATGAGCACTTTAGCAAAATAAATTGCTTCTCTTTTCCGATTCGTTGTTGTATAAACGTCTTTAAGTAAAGAAGGTGTTTCGATGTCGTCCGCCCTTTGGCGGATAGACGGACGGGAAATTTGTCGCGGGAGGCAATTCGGATCATTCCGATCGGTTGGAGATGAACCTCGCTTTTGATTTTTCATGCTTAGAAATCAAGCTTGGGTATAGATCGGATCAAACGCGTAACGGGTTCTGCTGGAGAATACGATCCAGGCCCTCCTTGCTCCCCTCGATACAAAGATAAAACCAATCGGTCTCGTCCACGACGATCCGAGTCTGGCTTTAGAGTTAGGCCGATCGTTGAGTCCACAACGCAGGACGGATATTGGCGCACCTTGGCGGGTTACTTCCATGACCGTCGAAGGTAAAGAAATATTCCCGCATTCTGAAACTCCGGACATTTCGCGATCGTCCGGCGCTGCGGTACCGCTTGACCCATCGTTGACCTTCTACCCATGGTCGGCCTCCTTAGAACGAACAAAAACCTATGTAAACCACGATCGGCCGGAAGTGACGCTTTCGATGGCGCCACAACGCGTTCGTCGACCTATCGCAATAAAGTAAGGTGATATGAAGAAAATCGCTTTGTTAAGCGTTGAAGATTCCGACGCGGACTACAAACTGGTCCTGCACCATTTGCAAAAAGCCGGCTACGAGGTCTACTCAGAAAAAGTCGAGACAAGCCAAGATATGCGTGCCGCTCTGGCGTCGCGGACCTGGGACGTGATCATCTCGGACTATAGAATGCCCCAATTCAGCGGGCTCGAGGCATTCGAGGTGTTGAAAGAAACCGGGTTCGATATCCCGTTTGTCATGATCTCCGGCACGATCGGCGAGGAAACAGCGGTCAAGGCTCTGCTTGCGGGCGTCCATGATTATCTCATGAAGGATAATCTTAGTCGGTTGGCACCCGCGATCGAGCGCGGTATCGAGGATGCAAAAAATAGGAAAATTCAGCGTGAAACGCAGGAGGCTCTTAGACGAAGTGAAGAACGGTATCGGCTCCTCTTTGATATAAACCCGCTGCCGATGTGGGTATACGATCTCGATTCTCTTCGCTTCCTTGCTGTCAATTCCGCGGCGATCGAGCATTACGGATACTCGGAAGAGGAATTCCGAAATATGACGATCAAAGATATCCGGCCGGTCGACGAGATCCCGCAGCTTCTTGAGAATCTCAGAAAGCCTGTAAAGCAGCTTGATCTTCCTGACGAGTGGGTGCACCGGACGAACGACGGCAGACTGATCGTTGTCGAGGTTACTTCCCACGAATTGATCTTCGACGGAAAGAACTCGCGGCTTGTTCTCATTAACGATGTCACTAAACGCGTCCAGGCGGAAGAAGAGCTTCGTAAAAGCGAAGAGCAATTGAGGCAATCGCTAAAACTCGAGTCGGTCGGCCGTCTTGCCGGCGGCATCGCCCATGATTTCAACAACATGCTTACGGCGATCAACGGTTATAGCGAATTGACCCTTCGCCGTCTGAATGACAATGACCCGCTCCGGTCCAATATCGAAGAGATCAAGAAAGCGGGCGAGCGCTCGGCGGAATTGACCCGTCAACTGCTCGCGTTCAGCCGGCGGCAAATGCTCCAGGCAAAGATCCTCGATATTAACCGTGTCGTTTCGGATACCGTCCTGATGCTTGATCGCCTGATCGGAGAGGATATCGAACTAGTCACGATCCTTGATCCACAGGTGGCAAGTATCGAGGCCGATCCAGGCCAGCTATCGCAGGTAATGATGAATCTCGCGGTAAATTCGCGCGATGCGATGCCAAACGGAGGCACCATCACCATTGAAACAAGAAATGTGCTGCTCGACGAGGCGTACGCGAAACAGCACATCGCGGTCAAGCCAGGTCCTTATGTCATGCTGTCGGTGAGTGATACCGGAACGGGAATGGACGTGAAGACGCAGCAGCAGATATTCGAGCCCTTCTTTACAACAAAAGAGATCGGGAAAGGAACCGGTCTCGGCCTTTCGACCGTCTACGGTATCGTCAAACAGTCGAACGGCAATATTTGGGTTTACAGCGAGATGGATAAAGGAACGGTGTTCAAGATCTATCTGCCCCAGGTCATGGAAGAAACCGAGGAACAAACAGAGCAAACGGACACCGCCGGCACTTTCTGGGGAACTGAGACCGTACTCGTAGTCGAGGATGAAGACATGGTGCGCAACCTCACCCGAGAGGTACTCGAATCATGTGGTTACACCATTATCGAAGCGCGAAGCGGAGTAGATGCTCTGGCGTTCAGCTCTAAATACCCCGAAAAGATCGACTTGCTCATTACCGATTTAGTTATGCCGCAGATCGGGGGCCGTGAGCTAGCCGAAAAAATGACGGCGGCCTATCCGGGGATATTGGTTCTGTACACCTCGGGCTACACGGACGATGGAATCGTGCGGAACGGCATACTAGCAGAAGATGCAAACTTTATCCAAAAGCCATTTACACTTGACGCCCTCGCGAAAAAGGTCAGGGAGTTATTGGATTCAGGAACTGAGACTTCCGCCTAACGCTTGCCGTCGAGATCAGCCCATTCGCCGGCTTGAATAAAACTTGCCCAATAGAAGGGGTGCCTGCGTTCCGGCCTCTTCATCATCTCGAGTTGCACCTGTCGCAAAGCCTCACCGCGGCCCATTCCGTGTTTGAGATTTGTGTAGTAGCTCGTCATCAATTCACGCGTCACGTTATCGCTCACCGGCCAAAGGCTCATCACGAGCGATTCAGCCCCGGCCAGAAGAAACGAACGCCGCAGGCCGTAAACACCCTCGCCATTGCGAACTTCCCCAAGCCCCGTGTCACACGCCGAAAGCACGACGAGCCGCGTTCCCCAAAGATTGAGTCCCGATGCCTCAAAGGCAGTGAGAATTCCGTCATCTGCCGACGAATTGTGTTGATTTGCGCCGGCGAGAGCCAGTCCCGACCTTAAAAGAGGATTATCTAACAGATTCTTTGTGGCGGTCGGCGTGGTTGATCCAAGGGGATTCTTTTGACTTATCGGCCCATTTAAAAGGAAGAATCCATGCGTGGCGATATGCAGGATATTGGGAGAATGGGCACGTTTCAGGGCAGATTCACTGGCTTGGCGTCCGGTCAGGTAAACAGCCGAAGGAAAAAGCTTTTTGATGGTTTTTGCTTCAGCGTCACTTCCGGCTAGTGGAGCAAAATAGGTGTCGGACAAGTTTCTCGTCACGTTAATGCTTTGACGCCGAGACCGAATTGCAACAGGTTTCTCCCTCGGAGCGCCAAATTCGGGGTTCGCAACGACCAGTGGACCACTCTGGCTCGGCGGCAGATTTGACATGCGAAGTAGGTCACGGCCGCTGGTCAAATAACCGATCGAATAGGCCTCCAGGAGAAACTGGCCTTTCTCGTCAGAGAGCGTTTCGAACGGGATCAAATTCAATTCGCCATCGGGCGAGATCAAAAGATGTTTCGCGTCTCCGATCAGCGCTTTTATCGGCTTGAAGATCTTTTCGTAAACGGCCTTTGCCCGCGACAGGAAGTTCTTATTCTCAGGATCCCGCAGAGATTCCCGTAATGCAGCTATAGCGTCGTCGATCGGTTTTACCCCGCCCAGGTCTTTTGAGGTAACCTCGCCGTGATCGCGTATCACATAAACTGTATAACGAGGCTCATCGACATCGCCATTTTTCGACGAGTCGGCGACCGTCGGATCGTATACGGCAAACTCGATCAGCGCGGCATCTGTTGGTATTGCCGCCTTAACGGAGTCGAGAGTCACTGGATTGGATCTCTGATAAAAGCCCGCAGCTCTTCGACTTATCTCATCCTCTAGCTTTTCGCGTTCAGTCATGAGGTCCTTGATCTTGGCTTGATGGTCTTGGAGAGATATATCCTCAGGGCCATTGAGGATGAGTTCCGAGATCTTCTGGGTCAACTTACCTAAGTTGTCGAGAAGTTCCTGGTCCCCCGGATTCGAACGCCGACGCAATTCGAGAAAACTATTTGAGACAGCGTCAAGGACTCTTCCTTTCTGTCTAAGAACAGAAGTTGCGGCGAGATCGATCGCCATATGGTCCTCGGGTGCAAATCTATTCTGCAAAAGAACGCTTTGACTCGTGCGATCTACAAGATTGCTTAGATACGCGAGCTTCTGTCGTTCCGAGCCGATATTGAGATTTAGGCTGATATTTCGTTCGTCGATGTCATTGGCTTTCGCCTGTACCTGAAGTGCCTGGTCCGGATCGCCCTTTTCGGCGAGCATCAGAGCAAGGGCACCCAGTACTTCGCCGACGCCAGGGCTTTCGGGACCTATTTTGTCTTCGCGTATCAGAAGTGCCTGGCGATACATTTTTTCTGCCTTCGCGAAATCATGGTTGATCGTGTAAAGATTGCCGAGATTGTAGAGAACATGCGCAGTGACCACGTGATCCGGCCCAACAGTTTTTTCCCGAATGGCCAGGATCCGCAGGTAGATCGACTCGGCCTTTTGCAGATCCTTCTGGCCAACCGCGCAATACGCAAGATTGGTCAGAGCGTCCGCCACTCGTGGATTATCAGGCCCATACAGTTTTTCCACGATCGCAACCGATCGAACCAAGTACGGTTTAGCTTTGTCGAATTGATCAAGGTAGTCGTATCCCTGGCCGAGATTGTTAAGCATTGTGGCGCCGTTGGAATTCTCTAGTCCGATCGACTTCTCCTGGATCGCCAGGGCCCTTTCATAGAAATCAATAGACTTTAGGCGATCGCCAAGATTGCTGTAAACCACTCCAAGGTTCAAAAGGCTGATCCCAACGGCCGGATGATCCGGCCCTAGCACCGTTTCCCTCATCGCGAGAGCTCGCTTATGAAAGTCGATCGCCGTTTGAAAGTTTTCCTTGTGATTATTGTCTACCGCAATGTAATTAAGGGTGTTAGCAATATCGGGGTGATTCGGAGGAAGGACCTTCTCGCGGATCTTCAAAACCTGAGTGTTGATGGTCAAAGCCTCATCGTAATCACCGAGAGCATCAACCACTCGGGCAAGCTGAGTCATTGACGACGCCGTTTCAACGCTTTCTAAACCAAATTCCTTGTTGTCGATCTCGACAGTTTTTTCAATCGCTTTTCGAGCGTTGTCATATTCACCGGCATTGTAGCGATTCAAAGAATTAGTGAACGATGTACGTGCGTCTTGCCGCAGAAGATCGCTGGCAGTTGCGGCATGAAGGTCAACGATCTTAATCTGATATTCGCCGCCAGGAAGGAGAGGGTACCTGGTAAGCACGCTAAGCTTGTAAACGCCGGCAATGGAAGGAACAAACTCTATCGTTTCCGTTCCCGAGGTAGTCATATTGGCGTCAAAATTGGCTATTTGTCCGCCATGGATATCAAATAGCCGCGCTCCAACGTCTACCCCACGTTGCTCCAAAAGAATTTTTACATACTGGTTTGCCGACAATTGGACCTGAAAACTGTCGTTCTGCTTGCCGGCAAATTTCCGAGCTATTGCCGAATCCAATTCAAGGTCAGTTATCTTGGACGCGTCAGCGGTTGGCTCCTGCCCCAAAACACTAGTCCCAAAGAGCAGGTTCGAGAAAAAAAGGACCACTAAGAAAGCTTTTGAAACTCGCTCATTCGTTCTTAAATTCCGTTCGCTAAAAACCATCAAAAAGAACCTCGGCTAAATTCGCTATTCGAAATAAACTGTTTTAGATGCTTTACGACCCCGTTCGTTGCCGAAAGGCGGGAGATTAATTACGAAACTACGGGGAAGAGTCTAGAGATACACGATTAGGCTATCGAGGTTCGCCGAGCGGCCGCCAATCGCCTGACTGTATAAAGCTAGCCCAATAGAACGGGTGCCGCCTAGCTGAATTCTTAAGCATTCCGAGTTGAACGTCGCGCAGTGACTCCCCGCGTCCAAACCCTTGCTTCAAATTCTTGTAATATTCGATCATCAGATCTCGAGTTACAGTATCGCTGACCGGCCATAGACTCATGACCAGCGATTCGGCACCCGCCTCGACAAACGAGCGGCGGAGCCCGTAAACTCCTTCACCGGTTTTGACCTCGCCTATACCGGTATCGCAGGCCGAAAGAACAACAAGCTTCGTACCCCACAGGTCGAGGCCGGACGCCTCCAACGCAGTCAGAATGCCGTCATCGGCGCCGGAACTTCGCCGATTCGCCCCGGCGAGGGCGATGCCGGATCGCAACAGCGGGTTTTCATCCAGGCGCCCAGGAGAAGCATTTCGAGTGGTGCCCGACGCTCCCGCCTCTTCACCATCGATAAAAAACCCGTGTGTGGCGATATGTAGGATGCTCGGGGCTGCGGCTTTTTTGAGCGCGGTCTCGCTAGCAGCGGTTCCGGTCAGTAGCTTTGAATTGGGGAAAAGTGTCTGGATGGCCCGGGCTTCTGCGGCGCTTCCGCTTAATGGAGCAAAGTAGGCTTCCGAGATGTCTCTGACGCTAGTTACGCCGCGGCGTCTGGCCTGACGCCGGCGCAGCGCGGATCTCCCCACCGCAAGACTCGCGACCTCGGTATTATCCGGAACGCCGAACGCGGGATCCGCCATCAGAAACGGGCCGCCCCTGCTGCCCCTTTTCGTTTTCATTCGAAGCAGATCGCGTCCGCTCGTCAGGTAGGTAAATGAATAATTCTCAATAAGGTACTTGCCGTTCTGGTCAACGAGCGCCTCGAAAGGTAAGAGACTTAATTCGCCCTCAGGAGAGATTAGAAAGTGATTCGAACCCTGCGCGAGGGCTCGGACCGGCTCCATGATCTTTTTGTCTACATCGCGTGCCAACGATCTCACGTCGTTTCGTTTTGGATCACGCAAAGCAGTGCGCAACTTAGAGAGCATCCCTTCGATCTCGCTTCGAAGCCCTAATTCGACAAATCGCGGGGGAGCATTGCTCCTAATAACGAACGCAACATACCGGCGATCCTTTGCCGTGCTCGCTCCTACAGTGGACT
The DNA here is from genome assembly GCA_040004905.1 of Acidobacteriota bacterium. GTDB lineage: Bacteria > Acidobacteriota > Blastocatellia > Pyrinomonadales > Pyrinomonadaceae > OLB17. The sequence goes on along the minus strand of JBDTZW010000354.1, from coordinate 3,449 downwards.
TAGCAGATACGGGCTCGTATCCCGCGAACTCGACCAGACATGCGTCGGACGGTATCTCATCCTGAACAGCCTTCAGGGTTACCGGCTCCGACTTTTCAAAAAAACCAGCCGTAACCTTACTTATCGATTCCTCTAGTTTGTCCCGATCATTAGCAAGGTCGTCAACATCCTTCTTATATTTGTCCGCAGAATCGTCACCCGGGCCTCTAAGCTCGACTTCGGAGAGTCTGGTATTAGTGTCATTTAACTTCGCGAATAGCTGGCGATCATCTGCGGACAAACGGTCGCGTAGCACTGCCATGCTGCTGCTCACGGCATCCAGCACGCGACCCTTCTGCTGAAGCACGCCGGTCGTAGCCATGTTTGTTATCGCCTTGTTGTCTTGCGACAACAAGGACTGGAGTGTGATGGTTTGATCAAGGGCACCGGAGACATTTCTCATCAAGGCCAGCTTTTGATGCTCAGGACCAAGCGAAAGATTTAACGCGATATTTTGCTCGTTTATAACATTGGCAAGCTGCTGGTATTCGAGAGCTCTGGCAAGGTCGCCCTTAAGAATATACAGTTTGGCCAAGCCACCATAGGCAAGGCCGACTTCCCGGTGTTGAGGCCCCAGCACCTTCTTTTGAATATCCAGCGCTTCAATAAGCAGGGGTTCCGCTCCATCTAAATTGCCGGTAGCCATGTAGAGTTCGCCAAGGCCTGCGGCGTGCGTCGCGGCGACCAAAGGATGACCAGGCCGATTTTTCTCCGCTACCTCGTGTGCATGCTCAAACAAAGGTCTCGCGCTCGCGAAATCACCTTTCTTCAAGTACATCGTCGCCAGGTCCAACTGGCTGCGTGCGTAGTCAAGATTATCAACCCCAAGGTTCTTCGCTTTGATCGTGAGGACCTCATTAAATTTAGTTTCAGCCCCGGCATAATCTCCTAACTCGGTCAAAACCAGGCCGACATTCCTTTCGACGACCGCGATGTCAGGGTGATCAGGCGGAAGCTTTGCCTTTCGGATGCCCTCAGCTTGTAGATCGGACTTAAGCGCCGTCGCAAAATCGCCTAAGTAAAATGACAGAGAGGCGAGGTTCGATAGCGGATAGACGATCGACAGATCATCCGCAGGAAGTCTTTGCAGTCGAATATCAACCGCTCTCTGATAGGCCTCCTTAGCTTTCGCAAAGTCACCCCGAAGGCGATAAACAATACCTAAATTGTTCAGGCCGAGGGCATAATCAAGGCTATCGTCGCCCATTTTCGCCCGGCGGATATCCACACTGTGAACCATGACATCCTCTGCCGCCCCGATCTCACCGCGATTTCGATAAATTTGTGAAAGATTGCTAAGCGGGCTGGCGAGAGCCATATCATCCGCACCGTAGACTTTTGTGTAGATATCGATCGCCCTAGTTAGGTCTTTCTCTCCTTCATCGTCGTCCCCGGTGAACTGCACAAGCAGTCCGAGCGAACTTAAGACTTGCGCAATGCGAGGGTCATCCGGGGCGAGGATCTTCTCGCGAATTGCCAGCGATTGCTTCGATGAGTCGATCGCGTCTTTGTACTTGCCGCTCTCGTAAAACTTTAGACCCTGGCGGCGAAGCTCGTTGGAGTTTTGAAGGGTTCGATCGTTCTCGGTCGCCGCATGCACGTCTTGCAGAAGAATTGAATATTGCCCGTCAGCCTTGACACCTGGCGGCCCTTGGATAATTTCAATTAGATATTGGGCCGATGTTGGGGCAATAAAATCGATGAGAGCGCGGCCGGGCTCATGAACGGGCGGTACGATCTGGTTTCCGGCCGAATCCAAAATGGAGACGAAAACGTTGATCTTGTTTTCCTGAACTACAATGGACGCAAACTGGTCCTTCTCGAGATCGATCTTATATCTGTTTTTCTCGGCGTTCGAGATATCGCGCGCTACAGAATGGCCAACCGCTAAGACCGGTGTCTCATTCGATTGGCCGTTGAAAACCTGAGGAGCAAAGCAAACGAATATTACGGAAATACCAAAGAACCACTTCATCCCTAAAATCCTCCGGCGAGCAAAACTGAGGAAAAGCCCTCGCCAAAGCCCTTTAAGGGAGATTATCGCATAACTCGAAACGAATAGTCACCGATGTTTTCTGCCGTACCGGCGGCCGTTACACCCGACACAGTGAACGCATAGATCTGCGATCTTAAAAGCTTCGTTGGAACCTTTGTGGTAATCGATGCAGCTTTTCCGCGGGACAGGATCTTTCCAGAACTCCATAGGACAGGCCCGCCGCCTGCCGCGTGAAGCTCTACGCGGTAAGACGGATAGTTATTGGACTCCAGGCCCATGGAAAATTGGGCGAACTGCGTTTCCGGTTCCAATTTGACCTGCGTAAGCTGACCTGCTCCTCGAAGGGGCGCCGGCAGAACGAACATTGCGACCATCGGCTGCGACGGCTCGACGGTGCGTTTCGGCGTCGGCGTAACTTCCGGGGTCGGCGAGATCGTCGGCTTGGTGTTCGGTGTCGGAACGGTGATCGGAACGCTGGTCGCAGCCGGAAAGGGAGTCGCTGTCGGCAGCGGCGGATTCTCGATCTTATTGACGCCAGTAGCGATATCGGACGTTCGCTTCTCGGCCAATCCTCTGAATATCAGCCATCCCCCTCCGAGCAGGAGCAAGAGTATCGCCGCAGCGGCGGCGAACGCAAACCCTCGATTTCCACCGCCCAGCAATCCGAGAGATTCCAATAATTCCTTGAACCATCCGCTACTGGGCTTAGTCTCGGCCACGAGCAGCGGCGCTGGCGTAGGGTCCGGGGCATTTCCGGCATGGGAAGCAAATTTATTCAAAGCCCGCGCAAATACGACCTTTTCACGCCTGAGGGGCGAAGCCATGTAATGCGACTCGAATTGCTCGAGCATCTGGCCTGACAGTTCGCCGCCAACGTAGGAGTCAACAAGATCTTTTTCCGCGATTTTTACGGCTTCGGCAAACTCGCCGTCGGTAAACGTCATCTCATCAAGGCGTTCCGATTCAGAATCGGGAAGTCCGCCGAGAAGATAGGCAAAAAGTGTTTGGTTGTCGTTGCTGTTAGTCATCTTGTTATAGGAGGTGAGACGGCCGGTCTCACTTTGATAAGACAACCCTATAAAAACGTTTCATACCTCTTTTGCACAATTTCCGACGCAGGCCTCTAGCTTGTCCCGGATACGGCATGCTCGAATGCTCAGGGCATTGACTGAAATGCCCAAACTTTCGGCCATTGCCCGCCTGTTATCTATCTTTTCGCGTTCTTTTCCGTGGTAATAACGGATTATTATGTCGCGGCTAGGTTCATCCAAGTTGCTAGTGCAATGGTCGAGACAATTGAGCATTTTCTCCTTTAACTCCTTATCGCCATCTACCTCTGCCGCCGCCAATTCCCTTTTACCCTGTTCCGAAGCCTCATCTATTGATACATGCTTATCGCGGCCTGACCTTAGCG
>JBDTZW010000101.1:0-13379 GCA_040004905.1 Acidobacteriota bacterium | reverse complement strand
GCATCGACGATACCCTTGCGATGCTTGATGTGGCTCTTCCCGACATATTCGAAAATAAGCTCGCCTTTGCGTCCAATGCTCAGATGCTGGTTTTTGAGAGTCGTAATTCCGTAGGTCTTATAGTGACGGGCGCTTTTCTCCGTGCCAACTCGAAAATAGAGCGAATTGATCAGCCGCATCACGATCGCGAGGACCTTCTCTTTGGGAAAGCCCTCAAGAGCAATGTGCTCGTTCGTGATCTTGCGAAGGGAAGGGAGGAATTCCCCGAACCTTTCGATCTTGGAGAACTTTTTTCGCTGCTGCCGATCCGCGAACTTCGGATCGTAAATATACTGAACGCGGCCGGTAGTGTCCATTCCGACGGCCTGAACCCGACTGGTGGCGGATGGAGCAATACGGACGAACTTCCAAGCCGGGGGAATAACGAGTAGTCGGATCCGTTCCAGCTGTTCCGCGTCGGTTAACTTTTTACCATCGGAGTCGAGATAGGCAAATCCTCGCTTCGGTGAACCGCTTCTGATCCACCACTTTGACCGGCGGCCCTTTTCAATTGCAGCTTTTGCTTTCTGGATGTCGAAGAGCGGCTTCTTTGTTTCCAATTTCCTGTCCCCTTGTTCCGTTCTTCGATATACGGCGTTCACCAAGTTATACAAAAAGGGGCAGAGCCTTTCAACCCTACCCGAAATGCAACGTTATGAAAACCTTATTCGGAAACGGGGTTGCCGTCCGCGTCTATTATCATCACCGGCATGCCGAGCTCCTTCAAATGCGGTTCGACGACCTTTCGATCACCGACTATTACGATCGCCATCTTTGATGGATCGAGGTATTTGTTAGCAACCCGGTTCACGTCGTCGATCGTTACCGCGTTGATCTTCGAAATGTAATTGTTGAAATAGCTATCGGGCAAGCCATAGGTCACCAGTGTTGAGAGCTGTCCCGAGATGCCACCAACGGTTTCGAACCCACTTGGGAACCGTCGGATAAACGACTGCTTGTTCACCTCAAGCTCAGCCGCTGTGATCGGCCGTTGGCCGCGAATGCCGTTCAGCTCCTTTAGAAATTCCTGGACAGCTTCCTTCGTCGAAACCGTCTGGATCTCGCCGGACGCCGCAAACGGGCCCGCACCTTTGCGATAGGTGAACCGGCTGTAGGCACCGTATGTATAGCCTTTGTCTTCACGAAGGTTCATGAAAAGACGTGCCGTACCGCCGCCGCCGAGAATGGAATTCATCACCTGCACGGCAAAATAATCCGGGTTCGCACGGTCGATCCCGACTTGTCCGATCGAGACTGACGACTGCGCAGCACCGGGAATATCGACGAGATAGATGCCCGGCTTCGCCGCCATTTTCTGTTCGCTGATCGCCGACGGCGTCATGCCGCCCTCTTGCCAGCCGCTGAACGCCTTTTCAAGCCGCGGCTTGATGTCGGCCAACGTCGTGTCCCCCACGACGATCAAGGTCGAATTGTTCGGCCGATAATAGTCTTCGTAAAACTTCACCAAATCGTCACGTTTGATCGCTTGCACGGTTTTTTCGTCGCCTGAGAGTTGACGGCCGTATGCCTGATCACCATACAAAACCTTGTCATAAACGACACCGGAGATGGCGGTCGCACTCGCGCGCCGCTGGCGAAAGGCTCCGATAGAACGCCGCTGTAGCTGTGAAAACTCAGTCTGCGGGAACGAAGGGTTGGTCGCTTCGTCGGCGAAAAAATCGAGAGCTTGATCGAGATTTTTCGTTAGGGTCTGCATCGACAAACCGCTCGAATCCCACGATGCATTCGGCCCCACCTGAGCACCGATCGACTGCAGCCCGTTGGCGATATCGAGGGCGGAGCGTTTCTTCGTGCCCTGGCTGAGCATTGATGCCGTGATCGAGGCAACGCCGGATTTCTCCGGCGTGTCGAGAACACCGCCGGCGTTAATGACAAGATCCATCGATATGATAGGCAGCTCGTGCTGCTGAACGAGCCAGACACTTAGCCCATTGGCGAGCTTTGTCTTCTCGATAGCAGGCAAACTAAATTTCGGATCCGGGCCGCCCTTTGGCAGCATCGCATCCTGTTTAGCGATCAGCGCGTCGTCCTTTGACTTGGTTTTCGTCGATGCCGGAGCATCGGCCTTGGCTGGCGGTGGCGGCGTCTTGTTCGGCGTAAAGCTCATGACGAGTCGCTTCTCGCCGAGAAACTGATTCGCGGCCCGTTTGACGTCAGCGGGCGTCACGCGGCGATAGCGGTCGAGATCTTCCTGAAAGTAATTCGGCTTGTTTAGATAACCGGCAAAATCCGCGATGCGGCCGCCCTTGCCGAGGACGGTCTGCATCCGAAATATGGCCTGTGCTTCGCGGCCGTTGATAGCCCGCGTCACCTCGTCGGCGGTGGGACCTTCGCTCTTCACACGCTCGATCTCCGAATTGATCTCCTTCTCGATGTCGTCGAGAGATTTACCAAGACCAGCTGTTGCCGTGATCTGGAAAACGCCGCCAACCTCATTCGTGTTGTTCCCTGCGAAAACTTGCTGTGCCAATTCCTTGCCGTAAATAAGGTTACTCTGCAAACGCGATCCGCGGCCGGCCGAGAGCACGCTCGCGAGGACATCCAACGCCGCTTCGTCAGGAGCAAAGGCCTGAACACCTTCCCACACCAATGAAACACGTGAGAGTCGCGCAAACGGATCCTCGTACGATTTACGAACGGCATCCTTTAATTGGGGTTGTGCCGGCGCCGGACGAGTGATCGGAGTGCCACCTTTGATCGGCCCGAAATACTTTTCCACCCAGCCTTTAGCTTGCTTTTCGTTAAAGTCGCCCGAGAGTACCAAGACCGCATTGTTTGGTACGTAATACTGCCGGAAAAACGATTTGACGTCGTCAAGTGAAGCGGCGGAAAGGTCCGACATCGAGCCGATCACCGAGTGATGATAAGGGTGATCGTCGGGATACATTATCTCGCCGATCCGCTCGCTTGCAGTACCGTACGGAACGTTATCGACACGGAATCGGCGTTCGTTCTTTACGACGTCGCGCTGGTTGTCGAGTTTTTCCTGGCTCATCGCGTCAAGGAGACTGCCCATTCGATCAGCTTCCATGTAAAGAGTTCGCTCGAGATAGTTTGATGGAATGGCTTCGTAATAATACGTACGGTCCTCGTTGGTAGTACCGTTGACGTTGCCGCCAAGGTCATCGACCGCTCGCCAGCCATCGACATAGTTTTTCGAACCTTGAAACATCATGTGTTCGAAAAGATGAGCGAACCCGGTGCGGCCGGGAGCCTCATTTTTCGAGCCAACGTGATACCAGACATTTACAGCCACGATCGGGGTCGAATTATCCTGGTGAAGAATGACTGTCAGGCCGTTCTTCAGTTTGTATTCGTTTACATTTATTGGCGGCAGCTTATCGCCCGACTGGGCAAAAAGGGCAGCTGCCAACAGAGAGATCAGGACAAGCAAAAAAGCCAAAGATTTGCCGACTCGCATGGGTAGAACTCCTAGTTTTTATTTGGATAGCAGAAAAAAGGCTACAGCCGATCCGGCGTCTACGCAAATTGGAGGTAACCGTTATTACATTTTCAAGAACTGCTACGTGCGAGGTTCTTTTTAGGTTTCAACCTTGCCGAGGGCCGCGATCTTGCCGCGTTCGGAGACCACGACACCGCCGGGCTTCTCCATGGTGATGGCAAAAAGCTTAGGATTCTTTGCCTTAAGTTTGGCGTTGATAGGGATGATCACTTCGCCATTCTCATTCACGTCAAACACGCCGCCATCGATCGGCGTCTTGTCGGATTGCGTCTCGTCAAAGATCCAGAGTTGATACTCCTGCTGAGACCTGTCGTTTACCGGAAGCCCGCGAAGGACCATATAACCCGCCTGCTTCGAATCGCTCCAGACAATGTCGCCGGACACTTCCGAGATCTCCTTCACATTGCCTTTGGCCCAACTGGCCTTAGTGATATCGGGAGCGGTTTGCATCAACTGTTGCCGTTGCTGCGCGAGTGTCGGAACCGCGACCGTTGGAGTTGGCGTTGGACCTCTTGCGATCTCTTTTCCTGGACGGATCTGCGTTAAATAGATATTTGCTACCAGCGCGAGAAGCGCGACGGCCGCAACTGCCCAACCGAGCCATCCCATGAACGAAGGACGAGCAGCTTGCTCCTCTTTAATAGAAACGATGGGAGCCAGAGAGGCTTCTATGTCATCAAAATATTTCTCGGCGGACACTCGTATGCTGGCTTGCAGATGCGAGGGCATCGCCTCGCCGCCCTGTTCGTCGATCAACGAGATCGTTGAAACAGTCAGATCGACTGACGCATCGTGTTTTCCGACCTCGAGCTTATTTAGCTGCGCCTGCTCAGCATCCGTTAATCCTTCGGTCGCCTGTTTGATAAGGAGGTCGATCAGTATTTCATCCGCATTTTCGTTCATACAGCCGCCTCCTTTTCATTGATATTCTTACCTAAACCTAAAACTTCCCTTGTCCGCAGAATTCCCCGCCGGGCGTGCGTTTTCACTGTGCCTAGCGGCATTCCGGTCGCATCGGCTATTTCCTGATGCGACAAACCCTGAACGATCGACAAATGCAAAACCTGCCGCTGTTCGGGCCGAAGGTCCTTCATCGCCGCCGCAGCCTCTTTTGCCTCGACCGAGACCTGCATGGTCTGGTCTGAACGGGTCCAGGGCTCGGCCACGACATCTTCGAGCGAATCAGGCGAAATGCGGCGGCTCGAATACCTGATCCGGTCGATGATCCGACGCCTGGCGATCATTGCGATGAACGTTGTTTCCGACGCCTGAGTTTCATCGTAACGCTCGGCATTTTTCCAAATGTCGATGAAGATCTCCTGCACTGCATCTTCCGCATCGTCATTATTACGCAGCATTTTGCGCGCAATTGACCACACCAGCCCACCGTAGGCTTTCAAACAATCCTCGACTGCCGTCCGGTCACCAGACGCGATTCGTTTTAGGATAGCTGTACTCAATTAACTGTCACCGCGACAAGGATCTAACTCCCTAAAACTACCCTATTTTAACCGCGTTTGCCAAACCCGACGGCTCCGAAATATTGCATTTTCGCACCATTCGAAGCAGGGCGAAGGCCTCGACTCACGATTATATTCGCCGGCAATGAAGAGTTGGTTTCAGGAAAGGTCAGTTCGGGTTTCGCGCCCGGAAATCAGGAGAGAAATGATGAACACAATGAACAGTGAAAATGTGGTCGCGGCCGACAAAAGGCAGAATTGGCAGAAAGCTCCGATCAGTTTTGCTTGAACGTAGATCAGCCAGGCTGAAAACAACGCCATAAATACGGTTTGCAGGCCAAACAGCTTCCACGTTAGGCGATTTCCAAATAGCGAGATCAGCACCAGCATGAAAGCAACCAGGTAGGCCGCCGCTCCATAGGCCGCGAGCGGAATTCCCGCCACTTCGGCATACCCGCTTGTAAGGACGGTTTCGCAGCCTTCGACGATGCTGCAGGGCACCGGTTCGGCCGTGTAGTGGTGGATAGTCAGATACGTCGAATCGGTTATGCCGATAAGCGACAGGACGAGAGCTACAACTTTAAGGATCTTCATTCCTGTCGCCTCGGGTGTTTCTTATTTTTGATTCGCGTTCGCGGTGTTGGACGAATTTGCCGCCGGAGCTGCTGCTGCCGGTTTGTTAGCTTGTGTCGCCTGCAGTTCGGCGTCGATCAACCCTCGAAGAGTGTCCACCGTCATCGCCTGGTATGGGACATCCTTGCCATTTATGAATAACGTCGGTGTCTGACTAATGGTAATAGCCTTGCCGCGCTTAACGTCCTCGTCGACCATGTTCTTGGGTTGGAGCCCGGCAGAATCAGTCTTGAATTTTTCTACGTCCAGCCCGATCTTCAGCGCGTAATCGGCAAAAAGCTGCTTGTAATTCGGATCGCTCGACCAAGTTTTCTGGTTGGTATACAGCTGATTATGCATGTCCCAGAACTTGCCCTGAAGACCGGCCGCCTCTGCCGAAACCGCCGCATCGTACGCCTTGTCGTGCATCGGAAGCGGGTAGTTGCGAAAAATAAACTTGATCCGGGGGCCATAGATCGACTGGATCTGTTTGAAGATCGCGTGTTTATCTCCACAAGAAGGACATTGAAAATCGGCGAACTCCTCGAGCGTGACCGTCGCCGTCGGCGAGCCGAGCATGTTCGGCGGCGTCGCCCCCGGAGGAGCGTTCGGCGGAATAGACGACCCAAGCGCCGTGTTGACGGTTCCGTTATTTGCCTTTGCGTTGTTCGCGATGCCATTGCCGTTCCCACTGCATCCGGCAGTAAACAATGCGGTAAGTGCGCAAAACATTACGAGCAGCGATGTTGCTATAGTGCCTTTATATGTAGTTTTCATGAATGACCAATTAGAAATGCGTTCTAAATTGCGATCTTGTTACTTTACAGCTTTCAGCCTTGGTTTGTTTACCTTGACGTCGTGCATTTCGGCGAGAGTTTCGCTGACTCGTTTTGCAATTCCGTCTGCATCGAGGCCATATTTTGCGAGCAGTCCTTTTGGATCGCCATGAGGAACGATCTCATCGGCAACGCCCATCCGCACCACCTTTACCTTATCCAAAACGCGGTTCGCTTCGAGAAGCTCGATCACCGCCGAACCAAAACCGCCGGCAAGATAGGCTTCTTCAACCGTAACTATGACGCCATGCTTCTCGGCCGCGGTCAGGATCATCTCGGCATCGAGAGGTTTGACGAAACGGGCATTGATAACCGTTGCATCGACACCCTCCGACTTAAGTATCGCGGCTGCCTCGAGTGCGGGGTTTACCATCGATCCGTAAGCGATTATCACGGCGTCGGAACCTTCCCGAAGCACCTCTCCTTTACCAATTTCGATTTTTTTCGGCGGGACCGAGATATCGATGCCGACGCCGTTTCCACGAGGATAGCGAAGGGCCGCCGGGCCGTCATGATCGATCGCCGTCATCATCATGTCGCGCATCTCCGCTTCATCCTTGGGCGCCATCAGCACGATGTTGGGATAGCTGCGAAGGTATGCGATATCGAGCAACCCGTGATGCGTCGGGCCGTCGGCACCGACTATTCCGGCACGGTCCATCGCAAAGGTTACATCGAGGTTTTGCAGGCAAACATCATGGAGCACCTGGTCGAACGCTCGCTGGAGAAATGTAGAGTAGATCGCCGCTACGGGTTTCAGTCCTTCGCATGCCATGCCGGCACAAAACGTCACAGCATGCTGCTCTGCGATGCCTACATCGAACGCGCGATCGGGAAACCGTTCGAGTATTTTATCGACGCCGGTTCCATCGGGCATCGCCGCTGTCAGGGCGACAATGCGTTCGTCGCTCGACATAAGCTCGCACATCGTTTCGCCAAAAACCTGCGTGTATGTCGGCGGTGCGGGCTTGTTCGATTTGATGGCCTGGCCCGTCTTGATATCGAACGGGCCAGTCGCGTGCCAAGCGTAGTAATTTTTTTCGCCGCTCGGGTAGCCCTTGCCTTTCGTGGTCAGGGCGTGGACGATGACCGGACCGTCGTCGACCTCTTTCGCCTCTTGAAGCGCCCGCACCAGCATGGGAACGTTGTGGCCGTCGACATAGCCGATATATCTGAATCCAAGCTCGTTAACCAACGCACCAGGCAGCACCGCCGCGGCGATCGCGTCCTTGACCGTCTTAGCCGCCCGACGCAAGCTCTGGCCGACGCCGGGTACGGATTCAAGCGTGCCGCCGACCTCTTCTTTGAGCCAGTGATAACTCTGTGCTTCCTTGATCCTATTCAAATACCGTGTGAGAGCGCCGACAGCCGGAGCGATCGACATATCATTGTCGTTAAGCAGAACGATCAATCGGGTCTTTAAATGGCCCGCCTGATTGAGGGCCTCCATTGCCATGCCGCCCGCGAGACTTGAGTCACCGATCAGAGCGCATACGTGAAAATCTTCCTTTTTGCGATCACGCGCCACGGCCATCCCGAGTGCGGCCGAGAGCGAGGTCGAGGCATGTCCCGCACCAAACGTGTCGTATTCCGATTCATCCCGCCTCAGAAAACCCGACAGCCCGCCGTCCTGTTTGATCGTGTGAAGCTGATCACGGCGGCCGGTCAAGATCTTGTGCGCATATGCCTGGTGGCCGACGTCCCAAACGAGGCGGTCGTTCGGCGTGTCGAAAACATAGTGCATCGCAACGGCGAGCTCGACGGCGCCGAGACTGGCACCTGTATGGCCGCCGATGCGCGAACAGGTTTCGAGGATGAACTGCCGAACCTCGTCGGCGACTTCCTGCAGATCATCGAGGCGAAGCCTTCGGAGATCGGCAGGCGAATTGATCTCGGATAAAAATCTCATGTACTTCTCAGCTAAAGCAGACCAAGGACGCATTTTCTCATTTCAAAAGACAAATGTTAAATGTTCGCTGGTCGATAGAGGGCGAAAACGGATACCCGCTTTACATTTCTTTACGAGCGCCGAAAAGAAACGTTCGACCTTTTGCCCGTTTTTAGCGTCTTAACGAGCAGGTTTCAAAGTTTAAACCGATCCCTAGATCAATGAGGTAACAGATGTCATTAAAAGTAAAATTCCTATCATTTTTCGCTTTGTTTGCCGCATTTGCGCTGTTTTCAGTGAGTTCGATGGCCCAGGATACCGCACCGCAGGTACCTAAGGACGGCGCTGTGGCTCCGCAAAACCCGGATGGACGAGGCTTTGGACGTCACGGCGGACGCGGCGAAGGTTTTCGCGGCGGGCCAGGCGGACGTGAAATGATGGGCATGCGCGGCGTTAATCTTACCGACCCGCAGAAGGAGCAGATCAAATCGATCCGCGAGAGCAACCGGCCAGATCCCGCAACCATGCAGGAAATGAAAACTCTGTGGGAAGCCAAGAAAACCGGCACGCTGACCCCCGAGCAGCAGGCTCGGATGAAGGACCTTCATCAGCAGGCACGCGAAAAAGGCGAAGCGGTCCACAAGCAGATCATGGCCGTATTAACACCGGAACAGCTTCAGCAGATGGAGCAGAATCGTCAAGACATGAAGAAGCGAATGCAGGAACGCCGGCTTGAGAGACAGCAGAACAAGCAGACTACGCCTCCGGCGACCCCTGACAAGCCGAAGGATAACTAAACTTCTCTTCCTCTAAGGACTTAACGGCGTGGGATGTGATTCCCACGCCATTTTTGTTTTCGATTTCCGAAGTTAAAATATAAATGAACAGGCTGAACGCGCGTGAACACCCTGGACACGCGTGAACACCTTGAACGGTTCGAACGGTAGAGAACACTTGAACGCTGAACACGAACGAAAAAGGCCGCCCTCCTTGAAAGGCAGCCTCTGGATCTTAACTGTGAGCCTTGTCAGCCGATAAACATCTCATCATCAGCATAGGCGCGGTCGATCTGTTTCGGGGAAGGTGCGAATAATACCTCGAGGCCCTTACGGACGCCCGCCATTATCGCCGCAATTTCGCGTGCCGGTTCGACGATCTTTGCCTGTACGAAATCGGTCGTATCTACGACCTGCATGTGCGTGCGGTCAATGGTCCGGCTGACAAGGGCGACCTTATCCTTAGCTGTGATGGCAGTTTCGCCGACCAGAACTTTTAGCTCGGCCACTTCGTCCCGAATCAACTCGGTCGATTCGGAGAGGTATTTTGTAGCAGAAGAAAGGTTTGCGGAGATCTCGTTGAAATGCACCGAGATCTCCCTGCCTTGGAGGCTGATCGCGTCAACTTTTGTTAGAAGCGGGTCGATCCGCTCCTCGACCCTCTGAACGGTAGCGATGACTCGGCGAACTGTCACGGCGATCCACAGCAGGCCGATGGCCATGACAATGAAACACACCGCGGTGACGATCGACGAGATCATCATCCAGAATTGGGGATCGTTCGCGCTCATAGACTATTTATTGTCGTTATCTTTGTTGTCGACCGGATAACTGGGGCGCCCCTCGGCGATCGACTTAGACTCGGTCCGCCGTTTTTCGGCGACGTATGCATCCTTGCCTGCCTCAACTGCTGCCGTAAAAGGATTTGCGGTCCTAGCCGCGGCCGTTTTGGCTTTCTCGGTCAGCTCGCCAGCTTTTTCCTGAGCGGTCTGATAAAATTCGCTCGCCTTGTCCCGAGTGACCTCGTAATATTCCCCAGCGCGGTCCTGGAGCTGAGAGGCGGCTTCTTTACTTTTTTCTATGCCCTTGCGCGTTGCATCGGCAATGTCACCCCGAAGCTCGACACCCGATTTCGGTGCAAAAAGCAGGGCGATAACGGCCCCGATGCCTCCGCCGATGAGCAAATATGTCAGCCTCGTGGCCGCGCTTGAACCGTCTCGATCGTAATCGTTTCTCATAACTAGACTCTCCCTACACCTATAAGTGAATAAAAATCGTACACAAGTTGAATGCTTGTCTAACTATAACAAAAAGCGTGCCTTTCGGCCAAAAAATCTTCGCTGCGACCGAAAAATGCGGTTTTATCCGCGTTTTGCTAATATCGTAGGTTGTTTGTTTTATGGATTTGAATCTGATCAGAAACTTTTCGATCATCGCTCATATCGATCACGGAAAATCGACCTTGGCCGACCGTATTCTGCAAATAACGGGCGCGGTGGCCGACCGCGATATGGAGGAGCAGGTGCTCGATGACATGGACCTCGAGCGTGAGCGCGGCATCACGATCAAGGCACACGCCGTACGGCTCGACTACAAGGCGCTCAACGGCAAGAATTACGTTCTGAATCTGATCGACACGCCGGGACACGTCGATTTTTCATACGAAGTTTCACGTTCCTTGTCGGCGTGCGAAGGAGCTTTGCTGGTCGTAGATGCGTCGCAGGGCGTCGAGGCGCAGACGCTGGCGAACACTTATCTGGCGATCGAGAACGACCTCGAATTGATCCCCGTGTTGAACAAGATCGACCTCCCGTCGGCCGAACCGGAACGGATCAAAGAGCAGATCGAGACGATCATCGGGCTCGACACAACGCACACAGTACTAGCTTCGGCCAAAACCGGCGTCGGCATTCAGGAGATCCTCGAAGAGATAATAAAAGACATTCCGCCGCCGAAGGGCGATGCGAACGCGCCCCTGAAGGCACTCATTTTCGACAGTTGGTACGACAGCTATCGCGGCGTGATCGTGCTGTTTCGCGTGTTTGACGGAACGCTGAAAAAGGGCATGAAGATCAAGTTTTTCAACACCGGCCGTGAGTATCTCATTGAAACAATTGGTGTTAACCGTCCGCGTCCCACGATGATCGCCGAGCTCGGGCCGGGCGAGGTCGGGTTTCTAACTGCGTCGATCAAAACAGTTGCGGACGTGCAGATCGGCGATACGGTCACGGACGCCGCACGTCCAGTCACCGAGGCTCTGCCCGGCTTTCAGGAAGTAAAACCGATGGTGTTCGCGGGGCTTTACCCGATTGACTCGGCCCAGTACGAAGACCTTCGCGACGCGATGGACAAGCTGCGACTTAATGACGCTTCGTTCTTTTACGAGCCGGAAAGCTCGACTGCTCTTGGGTTTGGGTTTCGCTGCGGCTTCTTGGGACTGCTCCATATGGAGATCATCCAGGAGCGGCTCGAACGCGAGTTCAATCTGGAATTGATCACGACCGCGCCAGGCGTTCGTTATCGAGTGACGACAACGGACGGAGCGATTGCTGAGATCGATTCGCCGTCGAAGATGCCCGATACGGGACGGATCGTAAAGATCGAAGAGCCGTTCATCGAGGCGACAATACTGACCAATGACGAATTTCTCGGGGGCATTCTGCCGCTGCTTGACGAAAAACGCGGAGTGCAGAAAAAATTCGAATACGTTGCTAAAGACCGAGTGATGCTTGTTTACGAACTGCCGCTGAACGAGATCGTACTCGATTTTTACGACCGTCTGAAAAGCGTCTCGCGCGGATACGCCTCGCTTGATTACCATTTATCGGGGTATCGCGAGAGCAAGCTGGTCAAGCTGGACGTTTTGGTTTCTGGCGAGCCCGTCGATGCCTTGTCGCTGATCCTGCATCTCGACACTGCGACCGCAAAAGGCCGCCTACTGGCCGCAAAAATGAAGGAGCTGATCCCGCGGCAAATGTTCGAGGTCGCCATCCAGGCCGCCATCGGGAACAAGGTCATAGCTCGAGAAACCGTAAAGGCAATGGGTAAAAACGTCATCGCCAAATGCTACGGCGGCGACATCTCACGCAAACGCAAGCTGCTCGAAAAACAGAAAGAAGGTAAGAAGCGCATGAAAAAAGTTGGCCGCGTCGAGATCCCGCAAGAAGCATTTTTGGCAGTGCTGAAGGTAAATGAGAGCTGAACGCCGGTAACTCCTTATTATTGAACAATAAAGACCCGCATCTCGCGTATTTGGAAAACCACGTCATATCGAGAAAACCACGTCACGAGCCAAAACCTCAACATTTTGCTGGCTAAAACACCGATTTTTCGTCGTCGAATGGGTTGAATTTGCTCATTTTGAGACATTCGAAAGTGGCCCTGAAACTCGCCAAAATAGATCAAAAAGCGGTGGATAAAGCGGCCGATCTTTAAAGGCCTCCGCAGGCTTCTTTCGGGCGTTTTCGTCTTCTCAGTTCCGCCGTCTCTCCCGAATATTTTCAGAAAGATCAGATGCTCGTCTCTTCCGATTCTCCGGGATCTTTTCTCGCCCGGTGAAAAAAAGCTCCTCGGTTTGCTATACGACAGACGGAACGAAACCATCGGGCTACGCTAAGCACCGGTAGATACGCTGCACGCATTTCCCGTCAAACAAAAACTGAAATTTCGGCACTGGCTGATCCATGCCAAACCCTTTTGCCGTCACCATAAGCTTAGGGTTGAGCGAACAATAGCTTTTCCCGATGCCGACACCGACACCGACGGAACTCTCCTGCTCGACCTGCACACCTCAATCGAGATCGGCCGCCCCGGGCATGGGACAAAATAACGGGACGACGACGCCAGCTATTTCCGATCACGCCGTTACAAAATGGACGGTCAAAGACGTCTGCGAAGGCCGCGACCCGGACGCTGCGACAGCTCTGGATCTTTTCGCCAAATAAACCTAACCGCAAGAATTATGTATAATCCCTGCAATGCAAATATCCGCGTTTGTTTTAAGGGAATGGGATGAATATTTCGGCGTTTCCTAATTAGAATGTTCATAAAAATCCTGCGAATCGCAGTTCTCACCTCGGCTCTTTTGTTATGCGCCGGGCTATCGGCTTATGCCCAAACGGAAATCCCCAACGACTTGAGCCTTACGCTCGAAAAGACTATGTGTTTCGGTTGGTGCCCGGCGTACACACTTACGATCACAGCGGAGGGGATAGTGAAATTCACTCCGACTGGAGCGTTCGCCCACCGTGGTGACGGGCCGATGCCGAGTCTTCCGCTGAAAGG
>JBDTZW010000171.1:0-3972 GCA_040004905.1 Acidobacteriota bacterium | reverse complement strand
AAGGGTTTTTCGAAATTCTCGACGCCGATGACGCGATCGAAGAGACCGGCACGCTAACCTCCGAAAATATCAAAGGCGAATTTGAACTAAAGGAGGTCAACTTTACCTATCCCAACGGCACGCAAGCATTGTGGGGTGTGAACATGACCATCCCCGCGGGCAAGACGGTGGCGTTTGTTGGACTCTCGGGTGCTGGTAAATCGACGCTGTTAAATTTGCTTTGTAAATTTTACGCTCCGACGAATGGCCAGGTCTTGCTTGATCGCCGCGATTTGCTGGAATACGACACGCACCTTTTGCGGCGTAATATCGGGCTTGTTTTGCAGAAGAATCACATCTTTCGCGGGTCGATCGAGGAGAACATTCGCTACGGCTATATGCGCGCGGGGTTTGACGAAGTGGTCGCTGCGGCGAAAAAGGCCTATCTGCACGACCAGATCGAAAAACTGCCTCGTGGTTACGCCAGCGAAGCTCAATCGCTTTCCGGCGGCCAGCAGCAGCGTATCGCTATTGCGCGCCTCTTTCTAAAAGATCCGCCGGTAATATTCCTTGACGAGCCGACCGCGAGCCTTGATGCCATTGCGACCGAGCAGATCAAAAACAGTCTCGACGCGATCAAGAAGGATAGGACGACGGTCGTGATCTCACATAGCATTTCGCAGATCATCGATTCGGATGTGATCTATGTACTAAAAGAAGGACGGGTAGTCGAGATCGGAACGCATGAGGAATTATACGATCGAGGCGGCACGTATTTTGAGATCTTTAACGCGTCAGCTCGCAGCCTGAACCTGGATAAGATATCAAGGACATTAGACGACTAGAGCTGGTTTTATCACTCGGGATCCTCGCCTGTGCGGATCTGGCCGCCGGAATTGATATGAAAGTGCAGGTGTTTCGAGTCTTGGTAATCGCCGAGGTTCGTTAGCACGCGAACGGCTCCTGTTTTAGCCATGACCTCGGCCGAAACCGTACGGATAACTTCCATTATCTCGAGCATGAGGTCTTCGTCGGATTCGTCGACGGTCAATAGCGAAGAGATGTGTTTTTTTGGAATTACGACAATATGCGTTTCCCAGAACGGGCGCGTGTGATTAAAGGCAAGAACGTTTTTGGTCTCGTGGATCTTTTCGACCGGCGTCCTGCCGCTTAGTACTTCATTGCAGTAGAAATCCTCAACCATCTTTCCTCGCAACGACCACGATCGACACTCCGAACGGGAAATTAAATTTGCTGAGCCAAAACCGCTCGGCGCCGAAGAGTTTACCAAAAATTCCGTTCAAGGCCGATATATTGACGTTGTTTTCGGACTCGGGTTTGATGCCGGTCAACCGCATCAGGGTTCGACCCGTAAGTATAGGTGCAAAAAAGGTCCAATTGGCGTATGTCGCCCGCTCTATCGTGTAGCCCACCTGTTTGAGACGATCAACGATCTGCTTTTTCGTGTAGCGGATACGGTGGTTTGAAACATCGTCCTGCACGCCCCACAAGAACATATATGCAGGGACGAATATGAGAGAATAACCACCCTTTTTAGTGACTCTATACATCTCCTTAAGTCCGGCGATGTCATCGTCTAGGTGCTCAACCACGTCTAGGGCGGTCGTGAGATCAAAGCTTTCGTCATCGTACGGAAGCGTCTCCGCCAGGCCTTTTTGAGCTTTCAACCCCTTTTGCCGGCAGAATTCCAGCGCGTCATCCGATATATCCACTCCCTCGGCCTCGCCGAATTGTGACAGCATCTCGATGTTCGCCCCCGTCCCACAGCCAACATCCAGGATCTTCCAATTTTGGATCTTGGATTTTGGATCTTGGATCAGGCCCCGCAAAAAACCCTCCAAAATGGCGCGCCGGCCGACGAACCACCAGTGAGATCCTTCGACCTCGTCCATGATGGCGTACGTGTGCTGCTGCATTTCCTGTGGCAGTGCGGCGCTCATAAGCTTGCAATATTAAAACACAATTTTGGCGAGAATCTCGCGACTATGATGCAAAGCCGAAGAATCGAGCCAGGCGGGACGGCTCCCCCCTCTGCTTCAGCCCTAGCATTTTACTCATTACTATGCCGGGATTTTCGGGCGAGACACTGTATCCGTCTATCATCCGCTGTTCGATTCCGTTCACATCGACATACGGCCTGCCGTCTGCGTCGAGAACGACGAGGCCGAGCTTGAGGCCGTCGTCAATGTAATCCGGAGTTCCGATCAGGACCAGGTATTCGCCCGAGGCGATAGCCGCCCGGCGTTCGAGTTCGTAGAGAGATGGATCGTAGATCTCGAGCGGTTCCTCTTCGGCGTTTGAAAAACTCGAGATCAACCTGGCAAAATCGCAGGCGTGCAGACCTTCGTGAACGATCGTCCCCTGGCATCCGCGTTGGCCGGCGACATCAAACGTCCAATCGGCAAATTTAATGTAGATCTCACCCAGAGCGTCCATCAGGCCGATTGTCTCGTTCTGTATCCGGCGATTCGTGCGACGGGGGCTGACGCAGCCGGTCACGCCCGAACAGCCGATCTCTTTCAGCGGCACAAAGTCGATATGCACATCGCTTTCACGTATGCATTTCGCTGTTTCAACATGGCCGGGATTACCCCTGTCGAGAACGGTCTGGATCGCCTCATCGATGGCATCGCGATATTTGGATTGGGTGGAGTCTCCGAACTTCATGGCGTAGTTTATGAGGCGTTGGGTAATTGACCAAAGCCGCACCAGCTGTTCGCATTATGCCAGATGATCGCGACATCCTCAGCGTTTATCTCCTGCCACCATTCTTCGAATTCCTTCTTAGAAATGTAAAACGCTGTGGGGGCTACTAGGTGGTCGAATACAATATTGTGCTGCTCGCGCCACCCAAATGTGCTGAGGTGATTCAGGTATTCGTTGTAAAAGAGGTGCTTTGCGACTGATTTGGCAAAAGCGTTCGCTGGGCGATAGACGAGTTTTGTAGTTAGAAAAAGGCTCAAGGTCGGCAGTTTTGATAACTGATACAAAACGGGTTGACGGATCTTCGATGTAAAACCCTCACGGACCGGATTAACAAAACGCGTGATCCACCCATTATTTTCCGCCCCGTAAACCCAGGCTGAAATATGACCCCCGCTAGCTACCTTGGACGCAAGCGATAGAAACGCCTTTTTTGGGTCAGGCGTATGATGTAGAACGCCGACGCTGAATGCATAATCGAATGCCTTTTTGAGTGGAAGTTTGAATATGTCGCACTGGACGATGTGAGCATTGGGCAAATCGCGGGTCAGAGCGAACGCCGATTCGACTCCATCACCCAGATCGATCCCGACAACCTCCTTGGCACCCCACTCAGCAGCCAGCTTTGTATGCCGGCCTTTACCGCAGCCGCCTTCGAGAACGACCTTGCCCGCAAAGAACTCCTTCTTTACGGGTTGCAGCCAGCCCAGGAACTGCTCGTTGTATTTTGGGTCTTCCTGCGTAAAGTGCGTCCACTGCCATCCGAAGTTTTCGGCCGTCTCGGCCTTGTCTTCTTCGATCTTCGACAGGTCCGCAAAACGCGGCACCCCACTCACGATCTTGTATTCCCGGCCGCACTTCCTGCAGGTCAGAACGCCTTCGATAATTTCCTTTTCTTCGTATTTGCTCGCGTATGCCAGCAAAATGTCCCCGCCGCAACTAGGGCAGGCGAGAAGATCTAATAACTTTTCCTTCATTTAGAAATGGATCCGAATCGAGCTTTGAATTCTTCGAACTCGCGATATGGAAACGGCTGCCGCCAGTTAAATTCAAATTCGTCGGTATTGCGGTCTTCGTAAAGCTGATTGAACGTCTCGGCAAATGCGACAGAGACTTCGCTGATGGCTCCAGTGTGCGAGAAAACTAGCTCCTTTTCCGTCGCGTCGCGTTCCTCTGTCGGGTATTGATAGATCTCGATAAGCAGATCGTCACCGCTTCTGACAAACCGAAAATCAAATTCCTCGGGGTCGCGGTTCCATTTTAGGAGAT
>JBDTZW010000357.1:0-13517 GCA_040004905.1 Acidobacteriota bacterium | reverse complement strand
TGCGACCGCGAGATTAAAAACGGGCAGCCCAAATACGTAAAGATTCCTGTCCTCGTGCGATAGGCTGAAAGTTATAATAAGCGAAGCGATCACAGAACATGCCACAAGCACCTTGAACCAGAACTTTTGGACGGTCACGACCGACAGCGTCTTCCATATAAAGATCATGCTCGCCGCACATCCTATTAACAGCGAATCGATCCGCGTGTCGGTCGAATAATAAAGCAGCCGCGTATCTGCTCCCATCAGAGCCCGCACCGCACGTGAGATGCAGAGAGCGCCGATCAACCCTAAAGTGAGATAGAGGATGTGCGAATGCTTTCGTTTTTCCGCAAAGGCCTTGTAAAGAATGAGCGACCAGATTATGTAGAATTGCTCCTCGATCGACAGTGACCATGCGTGATTGAGATTGCTGTCGTATCCCGGATTGGTCGCGCTGTACCAGTTCATCGTGTAGGTAAGCGCGTAGAGAAAATCGTGACGTTCGTAAACAAGGCTTGCCTGAAATTCCGGGAGGAGAAAAGTTCCAAATAGATAAAGGCAGATCAGAAAGAACCAGAAAGCTGGCATCAAGCGTAGACACCGGCGGATGTAGAAATTCTTTAAGCTGATCGTCGACGTTTTCTCGTATTCATTGAGAAGGATCGCCGTGATCAAAAATCCGCTAAGAACAAAGAAGATGTCTACGCCGAGAAAGCCGCCCTTGACGTAATCGTGGAGTGACGGCATCAGCCATTCGAGGTGATAGATCATCACGACCAGGATCGCGATACCCCGAACGCCGTCGAGGGCCGGCAAATGTCGGAAATTGACACCTGATCGTTCAGCAACGCCGACCTCGACCGGCGTTTTGACCGAAAGTTCCTGCATAATTTGAAAGAATTGTAAGAAGCGACGACTCGAATGCGCGAAGTGAGCCTTGAGAAGCGTATAGAGAATCTACCCGAAAATCAACCGATTTTATCGAGGCCGAAGAAACGAAGAAAATTATTGGTCGTCGCCTGTGCAAGACGCTCGAACTCCACACCGTAAAGATCGGCCAGGAATTTGGCCGTATGAACTACCAGGCTCGGCTCGTTCCGTTTCCCGCGAAACGGCACCGGCGTGAGGAACGGACAATCCGTTTCAACCAGCAGCTTATCGAGCGGAACGACCTTCGCCGACTCTCGAAGATTCTCGGCCTTTTTGAAAGTAACATTACCTGCGAACGAGATCAGAAAACCTAGTTCCATCAAATCCTCTGCCATCTTCGGCGTCCCGCCAAAACAGTGCATGATGCCCCGAAATCCATCATACGAGCACTCCTCAGTTAGGATCTCGACTGTCTCGTCATCCGCGTCTCGGCTGTGGATTATGATCGGAAGATCCAGTTCGCGAGCTTTGCGGATCTGGCGTATAAGCACTTCCCGCTGAATATCTCTTGGGCTGTGGTCGTAGTAGTAGTCCAACCCGATCTCGCCCCATGCAATTACTTTTGGTGAACTTTTTACGAGTTGAGTGAGATGCTCTTCGGCTTCATCGTTGTAGAGCTTCGCATCGTGCGGATGAACGCCGACCGACGCATAGACATTTTCGTATTTCTCGGCAACCGCGACCGCTCGCCGAAAATCGTCGGTCCGCGGATCGCCCGTCCCCACATTCAGCATAGCAACAACGCCGGCATCCTCGGCCCGCTGAACAACCTCATCCCGATCCGCATCAAACTGCTCGCCATCTATGTGGCAGTGGGAATCGATGAAGATCACGGGATTATTTTGGTGTGCTAGTCAGAAAAGCAAAGGAATCGAGATACTCTCGCCGCGCTCGCTCGACAGAAGGAACCTTGTGATTTTCTTTGTAAGTCATCGTTATTAGGATGTAAAAGTAATAATTTTTAACGATGTATCTATTGACTAGAATAAGCTCGCCATTGTCCATGGTGACTTCCCTACCCAATACCCCTCCGACCTGGAAATCGCCTTGAGAAAGTACTTTTACCCCCTCATTTTTTTCCATATCCACTACGTATTTGTCCCAGAAATCTTTCATAACCACCGCATCGTCCGCTTTCGGCGAGATGGGGGCTTTTGAAAAACCAAGCTTGTAACCAACATAGTCAGATCTTAATTCATACTCATTCACACGCATTCCGTCCGAGGGCGAATTTGGGGTAGTGACATCTGTTGGCGTTCCCGGTAAAAGTACTTTAAAGCCGCCATCGGCAGATGAAAACTCTTTCCAAGTACCCGTTTGGCCATTGACTAGGCCTACGGAAACAAACATGAGGAAAAGAAAAAAGACACAATATTTCGTCACTTTAATCTCGCGCCGATTTCAACGTCTTCCAAAAAGGTCGCGAGAGCTGGGTTTGGGCCGGAATCATCCTCAAGCGAAGCGGCGCAGATCATGCCTTGGGATTCGAGGCCGCGCATTTTCCGGGGTTTTAGGTTGGCAACGACGACGACTTTGCGGCCGATGAGTTTTTCGGGTTCGTAATATTCGGCGAGACCTGCAAGGATCTGCCGCGGTTTTTCTTCACCGAGGTCGATCTCGAAACGAAGCAGCTTGTCCGCTTTTGGGATCCGTTCAGCAACCTTGATCTCACCGACGCGAAGCTCGACCTTCAGGAAATCGTCGATGGTAATGAACGATTCCTCGGTTGAAGGCTGTTCGTCGTTGGTTGCAACTTCGCCCGACCCAGTCGCCACCGCTCCCGGTTCTGACATTGCCTTCATTTCACTGTTTACAGCTTTTTGCTCATCGATCTCACTCATAACTTTCTTCTTATCGATTCGAGGGAAAACGCCGATGGTCTCGCCGATCTTTGTACGAGGCTTTAATGCTCCCCATTTCAGACTTGCCGGGTCGAGCTTTGCAATATCCTCCGTCAGCCCGATCTGCTCGTAGATCTTCTTAGATGATTCTGGCATCACAGGGTAAAGCATTACGGACAGCCAACGCAGCGTTTCGGTCGCCCGATAGAGTACGGCATTCAGGGTCTCGGCCTGTTTCTCGTCTTTTACCAATTCCCACGGCTTCGCGTCTGAGATAATCTTGTCGATTCGAGCGATAACCGTCCAAAGAGTCTCTAGACCTTGGCTAAACTCGAAGTTGTCGAATCGTCTAAGGAATTCGTCTCGAGCGTGTTCGACAACCGAAACTATCTCCCCGCCATCCGGATCGATCCCTGCCCGGCGAGCCTGAATGTAGTTTTCCTCTGCGATCTTGCCGTCCGGCACTAAACCTTCGCGGTATTTAGTGATCATCGAAAACGTCCGGCTCGCCAGATTTCCCAAACCGCTCGCCAGGTCCGCATTCGCCCGTTCGATCAAATTCTCGTAGCCGAATTTCCCATCCTGCCCAAACACCATCTCGCGAAGAGCAAAATACCGTATAGCATCCACTTGAAAATGTTGATGTAATACATCAACTTCGATCACGTTACCCAGTGTTTTGCCCATCTTTCGGCCATCGGCATCCAGCCACATTCCGTGAGCAAACACGCCTTTTGGCAATGGCAGTCCGGCGGCCTGTAGAAACGAAAACCAGTAAACCGTGTGCTGCCGTAATATGTCCTTTCCGACAAGATGAGTTGCGGGCCAGTATTTTTCAAAACCGACCGAAGCTTGCTGAGCGTTGCCGTACCCCGTCGCCGTGATGTAATTCGACAGAGCATCAAGCCACACGTACATCACATGGTTGTCATCGTCAGGAACCGGAATTCCCCACGAGACCGATTTCTTCTCACGGCTGATCGACAAATCCTGCAACCCGCCTCGAACAAATGAGAGGACTTCGTTTCTCCGAGCATCCGGCCTGATCAACTTTTCGTCTTTTTCGATAAGGTCGATCAGAAATTCGCCGTAATCTGACAAGCGAAAGAAGTAACTTTCCTCGCTCACCTTATCGAGCGGGCGCTCGTGGATCAAGCAATTTGGGATCTTAGAACCATCGGGAATGTAATACTCATCTTCGGTCTTAAATTCCGCACATGGTGCGCAAAACCAGCCTTCGTAAAAGCCCTTGTAGATGTTGTCGTTTCCTTTCGGTGTCTTATTTTTCGCGATCTCGCGCCATAGATGCTGAGAGCCTTCGTAATGAAACGGCTCGGTCGTTCGCATAAAAATGTCGTAACCGCCATTTTCGCCGTCGAGCCCGAAATCGTGAAACATCCGCTTCAGTTCGCCCGATATTAGATC
The DNA here is from genome assembly GCA_040004905.1 of Acidobacteriota bacterium. Taxonomy (GTDB): domain Bacteria; phylum Acidobacteriota; class Blastocatellia; order Pyrinomonadales; family Pyrinomonadaceae; genus OLB17. Next base: position 9,339 of record JBDTZW010000357.1, on the reverse strand, counting down.
GACCTGCTCCTGCGACGTCCGTCCGTTTTTCTCGGCTGCACGCTGAATGTTTATTCCGTGTTCGTCTGTCCCCGTCAGAAAAAGCGTGTCAAAACCACGTTGTTTCTTATATCGTTGAACCACGTCAGCAACGATGGTCGTATACAGGTGCCCCAGATGCGGCAAACTGTTCGCATAGTAAATTGGTGTGGTTATGTAGAACGTTTCCATTTGCAAAAAAACTAAAGTGTAGCGTGTGGACGGAAAATTATCCACAAACTACACTTTGCCAACCAATCATGATCTATTTCTTAAATCTGCTTCTGTCCCCAGCCGCAAACTCATCCGAATCTTTATATCGCGGCATTTCAGATACGTTCGCCAGTTTTACGCCTATCGCAAGTGCCAGTTCGGACTCCTGGACCATCGCCGACATATCCCACCAATCGTGATATTCGTCCGTCACCTGGTGATAGTACTTCGCATTGTAGTCTTTAAAGAAGGATGCTGCTTCCTTCCCGGGCGGCGTGAGAAATGTGTCGCCGTGCTGAAAATTGACCGACGGAACGCCGACCTTCGCGAACGGAAAGTGATCGGACCGGAAGAAGAAACCCTGCTCGGGATTAGGATCGCCTTTTATTGTGAGCTTCCGCTCATCGGCGGCCGCTGTGATCTGGTCAATTATCGACGACCGGCCCGCACCCAGTGCAACAAAATCCGACACCTTCCCGAAAAAATTCACGCCGTCGAGATTTACGTCGGCCACAGTCTTGTTCAATGGAATGAGCGGATGCCGAGAATAATATTCGGCACCTAGCAGACCCTGCTCTTCCGCCGTAGGGAACAAAAACAGGAACGACCGAGCCGGCCGGTCCTTCATCGGAGTTTTCGAAAGGGTTTCTGCAATGCCAAGTATGGCCGCATCGCCGGATGCGTTGTCATAGGCTCCGTTGTAGATCCGATCTCCCTTATCATTCGGCTCACCGATTCCCAGATGGTCCCAGTGAGCTGAGAAGACCACATATTCACTCTTCTTTTTTGCGCCTTTTCCGTCAAGCGTACCGACGACATTCGGCGAATCGAAGGACTTCAGGTCGCTATGAATGTCGAGTTTTACGCGGAGACCTGTATTGACCGGCTTAAAATCTCTGTTCTTCGCCTGATTCTTCAAACCCTCCAAGCCCAACTTCCCCGCACGAAGTATCTTCGTCGCAGCCTCATTTGTCGCCCAAGCCTTGAATTTCAGAAATGGGGTTTTATCTTCCGAGGTTCGAGCGATCTCGTAACGCCAACTGCCGTTCGATGTTCTGACTACATTCCAACCGTACCCAGCGGAATCGGTCGTGTGAACGAGGATCACGCCCGCCGCACCACGGCGAGCGGCCTCTTCGTATTTATATGTCCATCGGCCGTAATAAGTAAGTGCTTTGCCGCCGAATAGATCGGGCTCGGATTCAGTTGCGGGCGGATCGTTGACCAGTATCATCAGGACCTTACCGCGATACTGGTCCGGGTCACCCTTATAATCATTCCAATTGTATTGCGGCGCATCGGCCCCGTAACCCGCAAAGACGAGTTCAGCGTCCGTCGAAACATCCGCAGTCTGAGTTCCGCTAGTGGCCACGAATTCATCACCGAACTTAAAGCCCTCGACCTTGCCCCCTTTATCCATCACCGAAAGCACGGTTTTCGGATCCGCCTTTACTCCTACCAGTTTCACGTTCTGGAAGTAGCTTCCCCTGTTACCGGGTTTTACGCCGATCGATTTGAGTTGATCGGCGAGGTACTGAGCCGCTCGCTTACCGCCCTCAGTGCCAGGCCCACGGCCTTCAAAATCGTCCCCCGACAGAGTCTTGACCCGCTCCCGCATCTTGTTCGGATCAAAATCTTGGGTTCTGTCCTGCGCGGGCAGGGTCGACCCGGAAAACGCGAATACGAGCAAAATGCTTACGATCTTTTTCATACTTAAAGTAGTAATTTACGTATCGAGAACCAGACACCTAAAGTAGTGTGTCACCTTGTCAACCACGAATCAGGGACATGGCCTCAGCTCGTGTTCGCGAATCCCGGCGGAAGCCGCCGAGGACCGCCGACGTTATAGTCTTGGCACCGGGTTTCTTAACTCCCCGCAGGGTCATACAGGTATGCTCGGCCTCTATCACGACCATCACGCCAAGAGGTTTGAGATGCTCAAAGAGTGTCTCCGCGATCTGCTGCGTCAGCCGTTCCTGAACCTGCAGCCGACGCGCGAAGACCTCTGCCACACGGGCTACTTTCGAGAGTCCGACAATCCGGCCGTTCTTGGGGATGTACGCGATATGGCATTTCCCGATGAAAGGAGCCAAATGATGCTCGCAGATAGAGGCGATCGAAATGTCCTTGACCAGGACCATCTCATCGTGCGAATCGCCTGGCAGCGGAACGATATGCTCTTTTGCGTCGGTCCACATACCCTCGGTCAACTCCCGGTAGAAATCCGCCACGCGCTCAGGCGTCTTCTTCAGTCCGTCGCGGTCCGGATCTTCACCGATCCCTTCAAGCAAAAGCCTTACGCCTTGCTCGATCTTTTTCTTGTCGAATTTTTTCTTTCTTGCCAAACTTTATTCCCCTGCCGTCTCGGCGGCCAGATCTAGTTAGTCGAAGCGATAGCCTTGGCTACCTCAGCCTCGATATCTTTGAGCGGCAAACTCTCTGCCTCGGCCATCTTTCGCAATTGGTCGAACTCCGGCTTTGCGTTGACAATGTCGCCGTCCAATCGGGCTACTTTGACATCGATCTCGCCGAACCTGGTCGAGACCCGCTCGATATCACGGACCAGGCACTCTCGCTCGACCGACCCGACACGAACACCGATGGTGGTCGTCTCCGAATAGAGCAGCCTGACAAATTCGTCTTTTTTCGCCGTTTCACACAATATCGACACCATCGTTGCTGGTCGATTCTTTTTCATCTGGATGGCCGTGAACCAGCAGTCCAGAGCTCCTAACGATAGCGACTTTTCCATCACATATCCCAATATCTGCGGCGATACGTCATCAATATTAGTCTCGATAAGGGTCAACCGATCTTGATGCGATGCCGCATCAACCGTTTCTCCGACCATCAACCGCAGCACGTTCGGAAACTCCTTGTACTGACGGCTACCTGCCCCGTATCCAATTTGCTTAACTTTTATCTCAGGTATTTGTCCGTAACTATCACAGACGGTTGAGATTATCGCCGCTCCAGTTGGGGTAATAAGCTCCCCTTCGATATCGGTCGAGTAGATCAAGGTTCCCGCCAACAGCTCTGCAACTGCTGGCGGCGGGATCGGAAATGTCCCATGGGCCATTTTGGCAAAGCCGCTTCCAACGTGGATTTTCGAACACGCAAATGCGTCGATCCCCAGCATTTCAAAACCGATGCAGGCTCCGACAACATCGATGATCGCGTCCATCGCTCCTACTTCATGAAAGTGTATCTTTTGAACGTCGATTCCATGGATCTTGGCCTCGGCCTGAGCGAGTCGGCCAAAGATGAGCTTTGCCCTGTTTTTCACGGACTGCGACAACCGCGATTCGTCGATTATCTTCTCAATGTTATGGAGATGGCGGTGAACACGTTCATGTGGAACTTTAACTTCGACGTGGGATGCCGAAATCCCTGACCTATCTACATCATTGATCTCAAGCCCAAAACCCGCGATATCCAGCAGCCTCAATTTCGAAAGCAGCTCGTTACGGTCGACACCCAGAGCGATCAGGGCTCCGAGGATCATGTTCCCACTCGCCCCCGCAAAGCAATCGAAATATAGTGTTCGCATAAAGATAAAAGTTTAGCCTGATTGCCGGTCAAATTTAAAACTGCGGCCTTCCTCTTTTTGCCATCACTTCCCCCCACGCTTATAATTTCTGTTTTATCCGATATCATCCATGCAATTAACCGAGATACAAGAATCCCTGAGAACGCTCGTCCGCTCAACTGCGCTCGATGCGTTCAATATCGAGCTCGAGCAGATCGTCACCGAATATCCGCCAAAAACCGAATTGGGTGATCTAGCGTTCCCCGTCGCGTTCGATCTTGCAAAGCGAATCAAACAAGCGACGGGCGAGAAGTCGAATCCGAGAACTATCGCGGAAACACTAAAAACCGCGCTCGGAACTGCGGAATTTGTCGGAAGGGTTGAGGTCGCCGGAGCCGGATATCTGAATGTCTTTATAGACCGATCAAAATACCTGGCAGAAAATGCCGCGGCCGATCCGCTTCCGCAGCGAACGACTTCTCTTGATCCTGCCGCACAAAAAGTCTGTGTCGAGCATACATCGGTCAATCCGAACAAGGCGGCACATATCGGACACGTCCGAAATTCTGTGCTTGGCGACACGTTCGTTCGGATCTTGCGAGCTACTGGAAAACGCGTCGAGGTGCAAAATTACATCGATAATACGGGCGTGCAGGTCGCCGACGTTGTGGTTGGATTTATCTACACTGAAAATAAAGATCTGGCGGCAATTAAGGAATTGGATGCCGGGCTCACCGCTGATGGTCACTCTTTCGATTTTTACTGTTGGGATCTATACGCCCGCGTCGGCCAAGCTTATAAAACGGACGAATCGCTAAAGGAAAAACGTGCCGGCGTCCTCCATTTGATCGAGGAAGGAAATAATGCAACGGCTGACCTCGCCGACTACGTCGCGACCCGGAATGTCGAATGCATTCTCAAAACGATGGAGCGGTTTTCGATCGAATACGACCTGCTTCCGCGCGAATCCGAGATACTGCATCTACATTTCTGGAACAAGGCGTTCGAGCGGATGAAGGAATTGGGGGCGATCCGTTTCGAGTACCACGGAAAGCTCGCGGGCTGCTGGGTAATGCCTTTCGGATCGCACGCGGGTACCGATGAGCACGAAGCCGACAAGATCCTCGTCCGCTCGAACGGCACCGTCACCTACACCGGCAAGGACATCGCCTACCAGATGTGGAAGCTCGGATTGCTCGGCCTTGATTTCTACTATCGGCCGTTTCACGAATATCCCGACGGGAAGAAAGTCTGGATAACGACGGCGATCAAAGCCGAAGCGGTCTCGGAACATCCTGCGTTTGGGGGCGGCGAAACAGTTTACAATGTGATCGACACGCGCCAGTCTTACCCGCAGGAAGTCGTCAGAATGGGCGTCGCGGCGATAGTCCCGGACAAAGGCGAAGCGGCAAGTGTGCATCTCTCATACGAGATGGTCGCGTTGTCGCCGCCGGCGGCTGAGGAGCTTGGCTTCCAGCTTTCGGACGAGGACAAGAAGCGTAGCTTCATCGAAATGAGCGGCCGAAAGGGGCTCGGCGTTAAGGCCGACGAGCTCCTCGATCGCCTCGAGATCAATGCGCTGGCCGAGGTCGAATCTCGACACGCAGAAGAACCAGACGAAGTGCGACGCTCGATCGCTCATCAACTCGCGGTAGGAGCGCTACGATATTTTCTTTTGAAGTTTACGCGGACGACCGTGATCGTCTTCGATTTTAAGGAGGCTTTGTCCTTCGAAGGCGAGACGGGCTGCTTTTGCCAATACTCCGCAGTTCGCGCGAATTCGATATTCCGCAAACTCGCCGAAAAAGGCGAGTCACCTGAACAATTCCAGGCATCGATGGCGAGTCCGGCGTTTTCCTTCGATGTTTTCGAGCCAGAGTCCGCCGATCAAATATGGGCGCTCGCGATCCTCGCATCGCGTCTTTCGGATACGGTCAGGCAGGCGGCCGAACAGAACGAACCGGCGATCCTCGCGAAATACACGTTCAATCTGGCCAAGGCGTTCAATCTTTTCTATCACAATCACAAAATAATCGTCGAAGAGGACGCCGCGCGTCGTACGATCCTCGTGGTCACGGCGGACATGGCGAGGCGTTCGTTGACCGCCGCTCTCGAAACGATGGGAATCGAGGTGCCCGAGAGGATGTGAGTTGACATCAATCGGTCATTTTGATACAAAGATGATGATGATTTTGGTTCAAACTGATGTTAATTCCGTTGCCGGGTGGCGTTCCGACTTTGGTTGGTGGCGTATCGCGGCGTCGGAGGCTTACGTTTGAACATTCAAATTTTCACAGTTTGCTGAGTTAAAAACGAGTCTTTTATATCAGACGCCGCCTTATTAAATGAGGGCGGCGTTTTTTTATGGAAACAGCGGCCAAAACAAAAAAAGTTGTGACACCCGTGATCGAGACGCTTCCCGCCGATCTGCTGACTCCCCTCGCCGTCTATTTGAAACTCGCGGCCAACGAGGAGAATGCTTTCCTCCTCGAATCCGTCGAGGGTGGTGAAAGCCTCGCGAGATATTCATTTATAGGTGCCGGCCCGGTGATGATCGTAAACGGAGACGACCGCAAAACGATCATTAGCGAAAATGGATCAGCGAGCACCGTTGATCTACCGCTTTTTGAATTTCTGCGAAAACATTTTGCCGAACGCTATCTTGAGAATAGTTCGGAAATTCCATCGTTCGTAGGCGGAGCGATCGGCTTCATGAATTTCTCGTGCGCCGAGTGGTTTGAACCAAGCCTCGCCCGCAAGGGTCAGGCCTCGACCGACGCCGAGGCTTCATTCATGATCTTTCGCTCGATCGTTGCCTTTGACCACGCCCGGCAGTCGATCCAGATCGTGACACTCATTTTCGAGGAGCTGCCCATCGACGATCAAGATAATAAATACCGAGTAATCGCCGAAGCCAACGCGATAAACCGGCGGCTCCGAACGATCCTCGAGAGCGGCGAGATCCCCCTACCTCGTCCGCGCGAAACCACCGTAAACCGGCCGACATCCAATTGGTCAAGGCCCGATTTCGAATCCGCGGTCGATGAGATCAAAGAACTTATTGGAGCCGGCGAGGCCTATCAGGTCGTTCTTTCGCAGTGTTTCAGCAAGCAAACTAACGCGACCGATGTGGGCATCTACCGAGCGATCCGCTCGCTGAATCCGTCGCCGTACATGTTTCTATTGAAATTCGGCGAAAGATCGATCATCGGTGCGTCGCCTGAAATGCTTGTACGAAGCCGCGGCCGCGATCTTGAATACCGCCCTATCGCCGGCACGAGGAAACGAGGAAACACCCGCGAACAGGACGAGCAACTCGCCGAAGAGATGCGTGCGGACAAAAAAGAGGTCGCCGAACACATGATGCTGGTCGACCTCGGACGCAACGACCTTGGCCGCGTCGCCGAATACGGGAGCGTAAACGTCGCCGATCTGATAAGCGTCGAAAAGTATTCGCATGTCCAGCACCTGGCCAGTAAGCTCACAGCCAAATTGCGTGAAGACCTCGATTGTTTCGATGCGCTCGCCGCCTGCTTTCCCGCCGGTACGGTTTCAGGTGCTCCGAAGGTTCGCGCCATAGAGGTAATTAAAAAGCTTGAGCCTACGCCTCGCGGTGTTTATGCAGGTGCCGTCGGCTACTTCGATTATTCCGGCAATATGGATACGTGTATAGCGATACGAACGCTGGTTCTCGAGGACGGCAAAGTAACGATCCAGGCTGGTGCCGGCATCGTCGCGGATTCGGTACCGAGTTCTGAATTCGACGAAACGGTTAACAAGGCGGCAGCCCTCATCAAGGCCGTCGAGACAGCCGAGGGAGGACGCGTCTAATGAAAGCCTCATCACTGCTTCGGACCACAGGTGAGTCTTTTCGACGAGGCGACGATCTATCTCCTTCTGTTGCCGAACCATTTCTCGATGCCCTGATCACCGAATCCGACGAAAAGATCCTCGCGGATCTCTTTCTCGCCTGGAACGCCAAGGGACTCGCGGAAGATGAGATCTACCAGATCGCTAAAATAATGCGAGAGCGGTGTACAAAGGTGCAATCAAAGCACGAGACATTTGTCGACATCGTCGGCACGGGCGGCAGCAGAGCGAAGACCTTCAACGTCTCGACGGCCGCGGCATTCGTTGTTGCCGGCGAAGGACTTCCGGTCGCTAAACATGGGAACAAGGCTGCAACCAGTAATTCAGGCAGTGCGGACGTTCTCTCAGCTCTCGGGATCGAGCCATCCGTCGACGCCGCGACCGCCGAACGCTCTCTTAATGAGATCGGCATCTGTTTTATGTACGCCCCGAATTTTCATCGCCTCTCGCCAACACTCGCAAGAGTTCGCCGCGGCCTCGGCCTCCCGACTATCTTCAATTGCGTCGGCCCATTGTCCAATCCCGCGAACCCTCCGCATCAATTGATCGGGGTGTGGGACAAAAGTTTGTTGCCGAAAATGGCGGGAGCCCTCGCGCGTCTCGGCACAAAAAAGTCGTGGATCGTCCACGGTGAAGATGGGCTCGACGAGATCTCTCTCAACGGCCGAACGCACGTTGCCGAGGTGCTAGGCGGAAATGTTAATCATTTTGAGATTTCACCCAATGACTTCGGAATGGCTGAGTCAGGATCAAAAGTCCCGGAGGTCGGTTCGCCGCTCGAAAGTGCAAGTTTGATCACGCGCATCCTAAAATGTGAACACAGGTTCGATCCAGTTCAGGAGCTTGTCCTGATCAACTCGGCGGCGGCGTTATGCCTTACACACCGGGTCGCCGATCTGGCGGAAGGGCGGGCCGTTGCCTTTGACTCCGTCAGCGGCGGACACGCCATGCAAAAATTCGACCAGTTGAAAGACTTTATTTCGTTATGAAAGGCACGATCCTGGAAAAAATAATCGAGGCCAAGCGTCTTCGGGTCGAATCGGCCAACCTGAATGCAAGAACACCGTCTGTGATCGATCAAGCTCAGGCTGTTCGGTCTTCGGCCAAGGACAACCGACTTAGGGCCGCGCTGTCCGACGGTTCGAGAATAAACATTATCGCCGAATTCAAACGAGCATCGCCCTCAAAAGGCGTGATCAACGACACGCTCGATCCCGTCGAGACAGCCGTGAAATACGAGAATGGGGGAGCCTGTGCGATATCTGTGTTGACCGAGGAAGACTTTTTCAAAGGCTCGCTCGACGATCTGAGAACGATCAGAAAAGCCGTGGATATTCCGATCCTGAGAAAAGATTTCATCATCGACGCCTATCAGATCTACGAGGCCGCAGCAGCAGGTGCAGATGCGATCCTGCTCATTGTCGCCGCACTCCCGCACGATGACCTCAAGAGGTATCACAGCCTGGCCGAGGCCGAACTCGGGATTGATGCTCTGGTCGAGGTTCACACTGTCGGGGAGTTGAAAGTGGCTATCGACATTGGTGCCTCGCTCATCGGCGTCAACAATCGAAATCTCAAAACCTTCGAGGTATCCCTGGACGTTTCTCGTGAGCTTATTGAGCAAAGGCCGAAAAACTCTCTCATGATCACCGAAAGCGGCATCGTCTCGCGTGACGACATTACCGAATTGCACTCGCTCGGCTTCGATG
>JBDTZW010000011.1:0-13543 GCA_040004905.1 Acidobacteriota bacterium | reverse complement strand
GTAACAAAAGCACGCTGTCCTCGGATATCGTGCTTTTTCTTTTAGTTTCCCATTTAAGCTGCGAGTTGTTCACTCAGGTCCTCAACCGCCGTCACTGGAAGTTTACATGTGAAATTTTCACAGACATACGCAGTTGGCTTGCCTTCGATGGCCGAGCGCTCAGCGAGCAAGGGTATCAGTTTGGATTCCGCGTCTGGTTCGTTCGACCGCACGACCACTTTGCCCGGGAAATAATCGCGCCAGACCTCATTCTTGAGTTGTCCATCGGTATCGCCGATCAAAACGATCTCCTTTGTCGCACCGACATAAAATTCGATCGCCGAAAGCGTTCGCCCGAACCCCTGAGCGTGCCGTTTCAACTGCGCCGCCGCAAGTCGAAGCACCGTCGAGGCAAAACGCTCGTACTTTTCATCGCCGGTAAGCTTCGCCAGCTTTAACAAAACATCGGCACCCACCGAATTGCCGGACGGCGTCGCGTTATCGTAAAAATCCTTGTTGCGAATGATCAGCTCTTCATGGTCGTTCGCTGTAAAGAAAAATCCGCCGTTGTTTTCATCCCAAAATTCGGTGATCATCAGGTCTGCAAGGCGTTTTGCTTCGGCGAGGTATTTCACCTCACCCGAGACCTGATAAAGGTCGATCAATCCATCCGCAAAATTCGCATAATCCTCAATGTAGGCATCGAGTTTTGCCCTTCCGTCCTTCCAAGTCCGGCGAAGTCTTCCTTCATAAATGAGTTCGAACATGAGGAATTCCGCGTTGCTCTTAGCGATCTCGAGATATTCATTGTTATCGAGGATCGCCGCTGCTTCGGCGAACGCAGCTAACATGAGTCCGTTCCAGGCTGTTAAAACCTTTTCATCACGGAACGGCTTTACCCGCTTCTCACGCGCCTCAAAAAGCTTTCCACGACTGGCGAGTAAGGGTGCCGCCTGCAAAGTCTTAATAGCAGGACCCGGATCCTTAACGTTGAGAATATTTTTTTCTTCAAAGTTTCCGGGCTCGGTGACGTCGTAAAACTCGTTAAACTCTCGAGCGCTTTCTTCGCCGAGAATTTCCACTACCGCCTTCGGGGTCCATACAAAGAATTTTCCTTCCTCGCCTTCGCTGTCGGCGTCCTGCGTCGAGTAAAATCCGCCCTTCTCATCGAGCATTTCGCGGCGAACGTATTCGAGGGTTTCACCCGCAATACGCTTGAAAAAGTCTTCCTTTGTGATTTGAAAAAGATGAAGATAAACACGGATCAACTGAGCGTTGTCGTAAAGCATTTTCTCGAAATGCGGAACGAGCCAAACGGCATCGACAGAGTAACGGTGAAACCCGCCGCCGAGCTGATCATAGATCCCGCCATTCGCCATCTTTTCGGCAGTGAACTTTACTATCTCGAGCGCTCGTTCGTCACCGGTCCGCTTCCAGTAACGAAGGAGGAACTCCATTCCCATCGCCGCCGGAAATTTCGGAGCTCCGCCAAATCCGCCGTTCGCCGCGTCGAACGAACGCTCAAAACTAGTGAAAGCTGCATCAAGCAATTCTGTCGTTAAGCTTTCCGCCGCAAATGATGTCGCGCTGAGACGACGCAGCTCGCCCAAAATATCGGTCGCCGAATTAACGACCTCCTCACGTTTTTCTCGGTAGGCTTCGGAGACGCTCATCAATATCTGCTCCCAGCTCGGCATGTTGTATCGCCGGTCGGGCGGAAAATATGTGCCGCCAAAAAACGGCAATTTCTCCGGCGTCACGAAAACATTCATCGGCCATCCGCCGCGTCCGGTAGTCATCTGCACGAACGTCATATAGATCTGATCGACATCCGGCCGCTCTTCCATATCCACCTTGATGCAGACGAAATGCTCGTTCATGATCGCGGCGACACGCTCGTCTTCGAACGATTCATGTTCCATCACATGACACCAGTGACACGCCGAATAACCGATACTGACGATCACGGGTTTGTCGTCGGTCCTGGCTCTTTCAAACGCTTCGTCGCCCCAGGGGTACCAATCGACCGGATTGTGCGAGTGTTGCAGAAGGTAGGGAGAGGTCTCGTTGATCAGTTTATTAGTGAACTTAGACGGATGCATTCTTTGATTCTTTCATCTTGGCATGATCGAATCAAAAGGACGATTAACTTTGCGGCCTGCTACTGGCAGGCGTTTTGCGCCTGGATAAAATATCGATTTCCATTCAAACCGACTTCGTTGCTAGCCTGCCGCTTGGTGAGCGCGAATTGGCCGACTGAGCCGTCCTGAAAACGCAGTACGAGAGCATTTCCATTCACCGACCACGAGCCGCGCCTCCAACCCCGAGCCGAAAAGCTCGGACCGTCGACGTCCCCCGGGGAAAATCCGCCTTGGCCGGTTCGCTGCAGAAGCACGCCGGACGCACATAAATAAATATGCTTTTCCTCGAAATAGCCGTTGCCCGAATAAAGATAAAGAAGATGCGTTCCGGACAATTCTGACTCCCACCCGGACGACAACGGAGCTGGCAATTGAGGCTTTGTAAATACAATACTATTGGCTATCGCCCCGGCAGTATTAACCGACTCGCCTGCGTTTTTCTCGTCTGACAGGCCAATGATCGTAACGCCGCCGCCAGTCGGCGAGAACAAGACAAAGATATCGACCACCGCCACTCCCCCGGCCGTCTGCTTTGCCAGACGCACAAATTTTCCGCCATTCTTCAGGTCCTGCGGCTCCATCACAACCGTAGTACCTGGGTCGAGTTTCGTATCCTTAACCGCGGCTTCGAACGTGGTGTAACTATGGGTTCTGACAACGAGCAGGATCGTTTTATTCCGATTTACAAAGGAAAACCCGTTCTCAGCACGATTCCTCGTCCATCCACTCGGAGGCTGGAAAGTATATCCCGAAGAAGTATCCGACAAGCGTTCTTCGACGCCCTGAGCAAAACATGGCAGCAAAAGCAGATAACAAACAAGGACAAATCCAATACCGCAGACGATCGTTTTTCATTTGATTCCTCCCGCGCCTACACTCCACCACATTCTAATCCCACGGTCCCGAGCGGATTGGGGTCGCCTGGAATCTTCAACCCGTGCGTGATGATCTGGTTGATACGTCCGTGATGCAGCGGCCTCGGAAGATCGACGACTAGGTGCAAAAACTCGTGCAGCAAGACCTTTTCCAGAACAAGCCTCGACTGCGGTTTTGTGAAGAATTCACCTAAAGTTATCTCTAGTTCCTTGAAATTGGCAGACGCTCCGTATTCATCGGAATCGAAACAAATGATCGTATCTTCCCAAATTTTTGCGAAATCGAATTTCAATCCGTCCCGCCGTGCGTTCAGGCCCTTCGGAGGTCTTCCGTACAACCGTCCCTCAGGGGTGACACTAGGCGGTCCGGATACCTTTTGCATCGCCCAATTGACATTCTCGAGCAACACGTTCATGTCCGCCGCGAGAAATGGCTGGTTGCTCGTGATCTGGTCGGACGGACGAAATGATACTTCGTACACAAATGCCATATCAAATACCTCTCTTCATACCTCTCTTCACTGACTCAACGGGATAGCATCCTGGCATCTTTTCCACATAAAAACTTGAGTTTTTTCTGTCTTTTTTCTCATTTCGCGTAACTCGCAGCGCCACTAGCAGATCAAAGGACGCGATTTGCCGGTCTTTTTTAATTACATCGGTCGGTGTCGCCGGAAGGTGAGTGCTATGCATTTTCTTTGTATTAAGCAGCACTTTCGGTTATATTTATCTTTCAAATTTCTATGACCCCGCGATGCATAGCCAAACGTAGACCTTCCCGGCAGCGAGCGAACCTGTTCGGCGGCGATTAATCTTCTCCATTTCTTACCCTTAGGGTCGGGCGTGCCCGACACCTTTTCGGCGGACAAGTCCGTCTCTAAACCATTCATAAGGAGAAGATCTATGACACCGACACAGGAATTCGAAAAACCAATTATTAGAACTGAACTCCCCGGGCCGAAATCCCGGGAGATCATCGAAGCCGACGCTCAGTATGTGACCCCGAGCTATCCGCGTCCGGATTACAAGCTCGTAGCCGATCACGCAAGCGGCGTTTGGATCACGGATCCGGACGACAACGTTTTTCTAGACTGTAACGCTGGCGTGGCAGTTTGCTCGACCGGCCACTGCCATCCCGAGGTCGTTGCGGCGATCCAGAAACAGGTCAGTGAGCTGATCCATCTCTGCGGGACGGATTTTTATTATCGCCACATGCCGCAGCTCGGCAAAAAGCTCGACGAGATCGTTCCGATCGACGGTCCGACGAAAACGCATTTCGCCAACAGTGGGGCCGAAGCGATAGAGACGGCTCTAAAATTGGCGATGTATCACACGCGGCGGCAAAAATTCATCTCTTTCTTTGGATCGTTTCACGGTCGAACTTTGGGTGCTTTGTCCCTCACTTCGTCGCGAAAAGCGCAGCGGCTCGGCTTCATGCGGCAGGCTTTGGACGTGGTCCACATTCCCTATCCGAATAAATTTCGTCACTTCGCCACGGACATGCCGACGGACGAAGAGACGATCACCCGCGACTGCATCAAGTGGATCGAGGAGCGGCTTTTCAAAACTACAACTCCGCCGGAAGAGGTCGCTGGGATTGTATTGGAGGTTGTGCAGGGCGAAGGCGGCTATGTACCCGCTCCGACCGCGTTTGTAAACGAGCTTCGCCGCATCTGCGATGAGAATGGCATCATGTTCATCGTCGATGAGGTCCAGTCGGGCATGGGCCGCACTGGCAAAATGTTCGCGCTCGACCATCATGATGGGGTCAAGGCCGACATCGTCTGCATGGCAAAAGGTCTCGGTTCCGGGATGCCGATCGGAGCATGCACCGCTCGTGCCGATATCATGGACTGGCACAAGGGAGCACACGCCTCCACATTTGGCGGAAACCCGGTCGCGCTCACGGCGGCATTGAAGACAATCGAGCTGCTCCAAGATGGCCTGGTCGAAAATTCGCGAAAGGTCGGCGCCTATCTCGAAGCCGGTTTGAATAATTTAAAGGAAAAATACGAGGTGATCGGCGATGTTCGCGGAATGGGAATGATGCTCGGTGTTGAGTTTGTGACAGACCGTGAGACCCTGAAACCCGATGCCGAGCTTCGCGACCGCGTCGAAATGGCGTGCTTTAATCGCGGCCTGATCATCCTTGGCTGTGGAGCAAACAGTATTCGCTGGTCGCCTCCCCTTATTCTGACAAAAGAAAACGTCGATGTTGCCCTCGACATTTTCGACGAAGCGATAGCCGAGTCGATGAAAAGTTAGGTTTTTAGAGGTTTTATAGAATGAAGGGAACCGGAGGGTTGCTTCGGTTCCCTTCGTTCCCCACACGATCCCCTAGTCAACTATTTCGCGGCCCCTTTCTGCCTTGCAAACTCGGTATTGAACTTCTTCTCCATCTCGTCTACGTACGCTGCAAACCCTTGCGGGTCGACAAAAGGATTGCTCGACGAACCAGAGTTCATTTTTGTTATCTTCCCTTCCAGATCGAAAAATCCTGCGTGAGGTCCAAGGAACACATCGCACTTGAGCAGCCTCACCTTCCGGAACGACTCGCGATAAGCATCCGCCACGCCAGGCCATTCATTGTTATCCACCAGTCTCACGCCCGGATTTACCGACATACTGGGAGCGATCAGAACATCGTATTTTTTGCCATTTTCCTGGACCACTAGTGTCCATGCCGTGTTCCCCTCGGTATGACCAGGAAGCATGTGCACCCGCATCGCAACGCCGCCGAGTTTTACCCATTCCCCGTTTTCGATAATTTTGTCGACCTTTACCGGCGTGTACGGGTGGTTCTTAAGCGGAAAAAAGCCTTTCATGCCGCCGCTCGCCATTATCATCGCGTCCGGAGCGGTCGCGTAGATCTTTGCTCCGGTCGCTTCCTTCATTGACTGATGTCCCGCAACGTGATCGAAATGGGCGTGGCCAGAAAGAATGATCTTTACGTTTTTGGGGTCGAACCCGAGCGCCTCGATGTTATTGCGGATCATCGGCCCTGACTCTTCCAGAGCCGTATCGACAAGGATGAGACCGTTTTTCGTTACGATCAGATATGAAGCCAGATCGTTCATCCCAACGTAGTAAACATTGCCAACTATCTTGAAAGGATTTACCGGGCGGTCAGATTCGTCCAGATACTTTTGCCACTCCGCCGATTTCTGAGCCGCAACCGATCCTGTAAAAAAGATGAAAAATACGGTCGCGACAAAAATATTTAATAACTTCTGAATTCTCATAAACTCAATTGTAACAAACCAAGGATCGATGGACGCCAGCTCCGTCGAATCCAATCCTGAAGTTGCCGACTCTGCGACGATTCCAAAAAAGATGGGAACCGGAGGCGTGCCCCGGTTCCCATCATTTCGGCTCTAGTTTTATGGTCGGGACGACAAGATTTGAACTTGCGACCTCTCGCACCCCAAGCGAACGCGCTACCAGACTGCGCTACGTCCCGAAAATCGAATTTTAAGATTAGTTTTACGGTCCGGTTTTGTCAAACTCAATATTTTTGCAGATGGCGGGCGGCTTCGTGAGTTTGGTCTGTTTTGAGCATTTCCCTGAGTTCGAGCAATTGGGCAGCAAGGGATTTCAATGCCTCACGCCTTTGCGGGGACCAATGATCTGACGCATCGGAGATCGATTTGATATTCGAGTCTATTGTGTCCAGTTCGATCTCTTGGTCGAACAGCCCCGGCGAATCGCTAGTTCTTGCTACTTCGACTAATTGCGGTTCGGGATGAACGATCTTCAGCTTGGTTGTTTCGCGAAGCTCATTCTGGAGCTTCTTTTTCGCACCTGCGATCGTAAACATTTCGTCGTAAAGAAGCTGCTTGATACGCAGAGCGATCTCTACATCGCGCCGGCGATAGCTTCGCTGGCCCGACCGATTCTTTTGCGGGGAGAGCATCGGGAACTCCGTCTCCCAATACCTCAGAACATGGGCCTGTACGCCCACCAGATCGCAAACCTCGCCGATCTTAAAGTAAATTTTCTCAGGTATCACAACAACTGCTTGTCCCATAAGGTTTGAGAGTGTTAAAGTCTTTTTGTAGCTACGTCGGCGTTATTGTATGTATTTATTGAACTTGTGTCAACACAATCGATGTGAAGAGCGAATTTGAGTTCATCCAAAACATTAAGAAAAAATACTCGCTCAATTTGATCGGCGACGACTGCGCGGTGCTGCCCAAGGACGACAAAACCGACATGGTCATCACCGCCGACATGCTGGTAGAGGACATCGATTTTCGTCTTGAATGGACAACTCCTGAATTCCTCGGACAGAAGGCACTTGCGGTATCTCTCTCCGATATTGCCGCGATGGGTGCCGAGCCAAAATGGGCGATGTTGTCGATCGCTGTGCCGGAAGATTCATGGAACGGAGATTTCGTCGACAGATTTTACATAGGTTGGCACAA
This sequence comes from Acidobacteriota bacterium, assembly GCA_040004905.1. GTDB lineage: Bacteria > Acidobacteriota > Blastocatellia > Pyrinomonadales > Pyrinomonadaceae > OLB17. Next base: position 6,124 of record JBDTZW010000011.1, on the reverse strand, counting down.
GCTTGCTCGTGAGTTCGAAGTTGAACTTGTTGGCGGCGATATTTCCCGGGCGCCGGATAAGCTGGTGATTGATTCGATCGTAACGGGTGAGGTCGCCAAAGGTCGCGCGATCCTGCGTTCGGGGGCTAGGGCGGGAGATGCTTTATTCGTAAGCGGATGTTTGGGCGGTGCAGCCGCCGGACTAAGAATCCTTGAGCGAGGTATTGTTGAACGGACTAACCTGCTGGTCGAAAGACAGCTACGCCCGTTTCCACGATTGTCGCTTTCGAAGGATCTGAATATGAACAGCATTGTTTCGTCGATGATCGATATCAGTGACGGCCTCTCATCGGATCTGATGCATATTTGCATTGCCAGCCAAGTAGGCGCCCGGATCGATCTGCTGCCGATCGACGAAGAGCTCGGACAATACTTCTCTTCCGACGAATCATTTCAGTTCGCGCTCAATGGAGGCGAAGATTTCGAACTTCTTTTTACCAGCCGGCCCGAAAAGATTTCCGCGCTCGAAAATCTTCCCGCTGTGTGTATCGGTGAGATCACTCCTAACGTAGGAATCATCGAACTAATACACAACGGCAAGACTGAAATTCTCCAACCAAAAGGCTACCGTCATTTCTAGTCTTCTTAACCGCCCGAAAATATTTTTTCAAAAAACTCTTGACAAGGAATTTCGACCTGTGCTTATAATCCAAACTTCGCACTAACGGCGAAGTGACTTTTTGGAGATAAATTTGATGATCCGACGTTTGATACATCGATTCGCGACACTCACCGGCAACCCCGGCGGTAAACCCATGCTGCAGCGTCGCGTGTGGAATCTCGCGCTGTGCCTGAATACGGAAACAGCAAATTATCAACAAAAACGGAGCGATAGCGATCGCTTTGAATTAACGAGTTGACACAGCGGGAGCGGCGTTCCCGCTCCCGAAACATCGAAAGAGAAACGCGGAGATTGCGTTTCGAGATTTTTAGGAGCGGTTATGCACGATTCATTGGGAATCATGAGTAGCCGCTCCTTTTTCTTTTGATGTTTGAAAATTGAACAAAACAATTGTCGGTATTCACCAGGCAGTATCTTGATCTTAAGCTGACCGCCGACAACCAACCAACCAAGTAACTGGAGACGCAGCTCATCGGAATACGAGCACCTCGCTACGAGCGAGATGTCGTAGTTTCGAGGCTTTCCGTCTTCACCAAATAATTTCATTGACGATCGAACACGATCTCGGGAACATCTAGAACCGACGACAGTATCTGTTCATCACCCAAGACTTCCAAAGCCTGAGTATCAAGACATACGAGACCGGCTGTCATACCGAAAGGAGAATCAATCTATGTTTGCACTTAAGAGTCCGTCGAGCCTGATCACTTCAACAACGTGAATTTTCAGCCTTTCCTAGTTCGCTGAAATGAGACGCGTCGTTCTAAATGCAACAACACTATTTTTTCAGCTTACAAACTTGGAGGAAAAGAAAATGAGCAAGAAATACCATATTCGGGAGCGCACGTTTCTGAACTCACTACCCGAAATGCGAGCTTACCTTATCGCCGTCGTCGAGGACACGAGCGACCTGCCGAACTGCTGTGAAGAACATCGAAACGGCGGAGAGATAATTTTTGAAGTAGCGTCATGCTACGACGAGATAAACCTTCACTTTTACATGGCAACCGCGGCCGATCGCGAAAACAGCCTCTACAAGGCGAACAAACTCGCAGAGATCGTTAACGCGTTCCGCCAAGCCATCGAAAACGAGGTCAAGGCAATTAACGAACGTGCTTCGATCCAGCAGCACACGCGGGCAATGTCTGCGGTGCATTAGTCTCCCACGGCGCAACCGGCCGCTCTGTCGTGAGGGCGGCCGGAACGGTTAAATAATTTATCACGATCTCACCAATACGAACGCGAATAGTGAAAGGCGAGGGCAAAAGGCTGGGCATGACTCCCGTCTTAAAGTAAGCAACAGACTTGCTCAACCTAAGCCTGTCGAAGCCTCTCACTCATTCGCGTTCGCCTTCCGATCGGTAGCCAAGTCCGATCCTGGCTACTCGCCTTTTGAGCGAGGTATCGTGGGTTCAAATCCCACCCGGTCGACCATTTTTCGCCCATTAGAAAGACGAGCCGCCGATCGACTCGCCTCTTCTATTGTTGCTGATCTGCAGCTACGGCATCATTGTCGGGCTTGGGCTAGGGGACGGTGTCGGATCGGATGGATTCGGCACGGTCGGGCTTGGGCTCGGCGATGCCGTCGGTGTCGGTGTAGGTGTAGGTGAAACGGTGACATTAGGCACTTGATTTACATTTGAGCTCGCGACAATTCCCGAGATCAGCAGCAGCAACGTTCCTAAAATAAAAAAGGTTTTCTTTATCATGAAATTCTCCCTAGTTCGGTTAACCAGCTGATCGGCCGTAATTGGCAGACCATTCAGAATTGTTTATGCAACATCATTATTGCAATCACCGTTCCAGACGGATCTTGTGGTTTTTACTCGACTCGCATGTTTCGTGAATCTCGGAAATTGTTCAAAACATTACACTTTCCGTATTCATTCAAAACACATCGTTTTTTAATTTTCTTAATTTCAGATCAAAATAGGAGGCACGAATGCCAAGCAAAAAACTAAACATTAGCGGGGGAACGGCGGACGTTCTCTCGTGGGTAAGTCATGAACTCGCTGCCGACGAGACGGCGATGCTTCGAAATGTATCGCGTCTGCCTTGCATTTATAGGCACGTGGCCCTGATGCCGGACGCCCACCTTGGAAAAGCCTCGATGGTCGGCTCGGTCATCGCGACCAGGGATGCCGTCATTCCTGCTACGGTCGGCGTAGACATCGGCTGTGGAATGATGGCGGTCAAGACACCGTTCAAAAGCGGAATTCTCGACCGTAAACGTCCTGAATTTCGTCACGAGATCGAGCGGGCGATCCCTGTCGGTTTTAACGACTACAAAGAGCCGACGGACGAATCGCCTGAATGGTCAGGCTGGTCGGAATTTGACCAGCTTCACAAAGGCGTTCAGGACCGAAAGCGTAAAGCGATGAAGCAGCTCGGAACGCTCGGCGGAGGTAATCATTTTATCGAGGTCTGCCTCGATACGGATGATTACATCTGGCTGATGCTGCATTCGGGTTCGCGAAACATCGGTAACGAGGTTGCGACGCGTCATATCGCCACGGCGAAGTCGCTTCACGATCTCAACACCCTTCCGGCTCCCGACCTCGCCTACTTCGTGTCCGAGACGCCTGAATTCAAGGCCTACTGGCACGATCTAGACTGGTCGCAGAGTTACGCAATGCTCAACCGCGAGATCATGATGAAACGTCTCCTGCGTTCATTCAACCGAATGTTCAATGATCAGGAAGAGTTTGATCCTGAGATCACGGTCAACTGTCATCACAACTATGTTGCGATCGAGGAACACTTCGGCGATAAGGTTTACGTTACCCGAAAGGGTGCGATCAACGCCGAAGAGGGACGCTACGGAATTATCCCCGGCTCGATGGGAGCGAAATCGTTCATCATCAAAGGTCTGGGCAATCCGCAGTCATTCAATTCGTGCTCGCACGGTGCCGGACGTAAAATGTCGCGTACCAAAGCGAAAGCGAAGTTCACCCGCGAAGACCTGGAAAAGCAGACGATGGGCGTCGAGTGCCGTAAGGACAAAGCCGTCATCGATGAGATCCCCGGTGCCTATAAAGACATCGAGGAAGTCATGCGTGCTCAGAACGATCTCGTCGAGATCGTCGCCGAGCTAAAACAGGTCATCTGCGTCAAAGGGTAAATTGCAGAAGCCCACACCGTTAGCAAGTTTTGCGATAAACGAATGTTAAATGTTTCGCACTTCCTAACGGGCCGGTTTCTGCATTTTGTCTTTTGTCCCATGTCCCATGTCCCATGCCCAATGTCACAAGGCCCCACACGCACGTTAAACCCACGTTTAACACTTACCTTGTCCCGATCGGGACAAAGCCGCGGGACACACAAACTATTGCAAACAATAGAATTAATCTCTTGTCCCGCTGTCCCGCCGTTTTTTTAATCCGTGCGTGTTCCACGGTTTGCGCAATTTATGTAGGACAGTTCTCGCGATCTAAAAGCGGCACGTTCCGCTGTCTCGCCGTTTCTTTTATAACTGCGGAGTCGAGCCCTAGCTGTATTAAGATGTAATACATTGTAATACAGCTTTCTGAGGCAAAACATCGTTTTCGCCCTGGTTTTTACTGGGTTCGAGCGAAGAAATGGCTCTGTTCCACTGTTCCACGGTTTCCGCAAGTTTTGTAGAATAAGGTCTGATTTTCAATCCAAAATCCAAAATCGTTTTGTCCCATGTCCCGCTGTCCCAGCGTCCCACACGCATGGGACAGAGCCTAAACCCGTTATTTGCAAAATCGACGTTGTTTTTTCCTTTTAAGGATTTGTCCCAGATCGTCCAAATTGAGTTAAAAGGACTCGCAATCAAGCCCTGTTTATCATTCGAACGCCGGTCGTCAAATTAATTTGTCAAATATCGTGCGGGCACACTTCACCCACGATATATTGTTGCACAGATTGCACATCTTGTCAAGGGGTTTTTCTTTCTACCAGGGGACCGGCGTTGGGTCGTCGATCAATGGACACATGTTAAGGCATTTTCGATGCGCCCATCCACCAAATCCCAGGCCGAATAGCTGAGTAAACTTTGGATAAAAACCAACGGCCACCCTATCTGAATCATCGTCGGTTGATTCTCCACAAATCGGACAGATTGGCGTAGAAACATACATCTTATGGAAGTGTTCCGTTGGCGCCATGGCGATGGTCGCGGTGACGACGTCGCCGAGATCGAGTCCCGAACTTTCACGAAATCGAACTTCGAGACATCCAGAATCATCCGGTGTGGCATCGACGACCATGCACGGTCCCATTCTGTACGATCTTCATTGTCTTCCATCGCAAATAAATTAGCATCGTTCGTCCAGTTGGCCAAAGACCTCTGGCTTCCAACCAGATGACGCCGGTTCGAATCCGGCACGATGCTCCAAATCTTCCTATCCAACGGCGACTTAAAATATAACCAACCGTGAATTGACGGGGATATGGCTGGTCAAGGAGGCCTAAGGTCGAACTTAACGCCCCGCCGTACTTAGATCTTTCTATGCAGCGGCTTTCGGTGTGAATTTGCGCAACGGTGAGATTATTTCAATATCGGTGGGTTCGATCGTGTAGTCGAAACCCGACGGCCCAATAATACGATTAAACGAATCCCTTTTAAGGGGCGATCTCTTAACCGTTCCTTCAATTCTAACGTCGACCTCGTTCGTAAACCTTTTTCCTTGAAGGATGTCCGCGAGACCTCGATCGCGACCGATATAATTTGTTAGATCGAGATCCGTAAATATGAATCCGTTCCACCCGTCATGACAATATGAGATCGGGTAAACAATAACGTGGTCACCTGTTGACCAGATCGTTGCCTCAACGATGATCCTTTTGCCTACAAATCTACTACCCAGATCGCAGGCGTCGATTCTTATAGCCGCTGGCGGGCCATCATTAGGGGCGTCTGGTGCCTTCGGTATATCCGAAGACGAAAATATTAGCGCAGCGAGGAGACCGATTAAAAACGTAGGAATTGCGATAAGTCGTCTAAGGAATATCATTCTATCCGCTGTGCCTTAAGTCTTGTGAGGCAAAACTTGGACTCTGGGTCCGACCGATTGGTTGTCTTCTCGCCGTCACCGCCAAAGTTTCACGGGGTCAGCCTTTGTTTGCTCCTACTATCGTAACGACAATCGTACACGGTTTTGAACCATGATTTCGCCAGGCGTGGCGGACGCCATTTTGGACCAAGGAATCGCCGGTCTTAAGATGGACCTCGTGCCCGTCGTCGAGTTCGAGCCATATTTCACCCATCGCAACATGGATGAAATCTATCGTAGCGGTGGTGTGAAGCCCAGTGGGGTGAGATTCCATATGCGCCGCACGTCCGGGAAACTTCTGTTCGAGTTCGGCCGCTGCCTCTTTTATGTCAAGATCTGCGGGTGTCGCGACAGTGTTCGGCGGCACGGTGAAAGCGATAAATCGTACGCCGCCGTGAGCCGGAAAATGATCCGGCCCTTCCGGTTCGACCCCCGAATTGGGAAC
>JBDTZW010000318.1:0-4005 GCA_040004905.1 Acidobacteriota bacterium | reverse complement strand
GCCGCATCGCATCCCAATCGTAGATCGGATTTCCCCAGAGCTGGCCCGTGCTGGAAAAATAATCTGGTGGAACACCCGCCACGACCTTTGGCGATCCGTCAGCATTTAATTTGAATTTGTCCTGGTTGCACCAGACATCCGCCGAATCCCCTGACACAAATATCGGTACATCTCCGATCAGCTTTACTCCCCGCTGGTTCGCATATTCCTTGACGGCAACCCACTGTCTGGAAAAGAGGAATTGATAAAACTTTTGGGCCTGGACTTGGTCAAACAACTCCTCGCCGATCTCGCGGATCGCAATGTTGTTACGAAGCTTTAACGCCGTCGGCCAGTCGAACCAGGCCTTTTGATCCTGAGCGGCCTTAATTGAACGATAGAGTGCATAATCATCGAGCCACCAATTGTTTTCGTGAATAAACGATTCAAACCGACCCCGCAGATCGACGCTGGTCGTATGACGAAAGCTCTCAAAAGCTTTGGGCAAAAGCTGATTCTTCCAATCGTAAACCCGGCCAAACTCGACCTTGTGATTCGCGAGATCAGGCTTGTCGTCGATCTGTTCCTGCGTCAGCAAACCGTCTTCGACCAGCTTTTCCGGCGAGATCAGAAGTGTATTTCCGGCGAACGCCGAAAAGCTCTGATACGGCGAATCACCATAGCCCGTGGGTCCCAGTGGAAGTATCTGCCAATAAGTCTGCCCTGCCTCCGCCAGCAGATCGATAAAAGAGAATGCCGCTTGCCCGAGATCACCTATGCCGTTATCTCCCGGCAAAGACGTCGGATGCAGCAGTATCCCAGATGCGCGAGGAAATTTCATAAATTGAAAAACACGAGGTCGACGCTTACTAATTCGTTCGGACGGTTGAGATATTTAATTATACAAAAAAAGGCGTGAAACCTATGTATGTTTCACGCCCGTTTGAACTAACGCGTAGGTGTTCGCTAAGGCGCCTCCGCTTCCAACTAGAACTGCAAACGACCGCCGAATTGTAACTGCCTATTGGAAAACGCTGTCGTTCCGCGGATCGTGCCGAATCCAAATCCGAAAACATCGCCGTTGTTGATGTCGGTGTTCGGAGTTCCCCACTGGATCGTGTTGAATACGTTAAATCCTTCCATGCGGAACTGCAATTTGACGTCCTCGGTAATCCGGAAATCCTTCGACAAGCCCAGATTCAACTGATTCGTGGCGGGAGATCGTAGCGAGTTCCGCTGTAGAGATCCCAGCCCGGTCGAAGCTGCCGAGAACGAAGCCAGATTCAGATATGGCCGTTTGTCGCTTCGGTCCGAATATGGATCGCCCGTTACGTTCACCAGTCTTCCGTTTCCATCGCGAACATCGAAAGGACTTCCGCTTTGTGCTCGGAAAATGCCATTTAGCGACCAACCTCCGATCAAATAATCAACAACCTTATTCATATCGGAACCGTAGTGCCGCCCGCGGCCGAATGGCAGTTCATAGAGTGTCTCGAACGAGAATACATGCGGATAATCGATTCTAGATGTGCCGAAAGTTTCGACAAAATTCTTTCCGCCTGCCGGGTTGTCAAAAGCCCCCTCTCCATTATCCTTCGTTTTGGAGAACGTGTATGCAGCCAGATACTGCCATCCTTTCGATACTCGGCGCGAAAGCTGGACCTGCAGCGAATCATATTGTGATTTGCCGATATCATCTCGTACCGTAACGCCCCCGAGACCCGGATAGCAGTTCCCTAACGTTCGGCCTGAGATCGGGCATGGGATCGATGAATCGGTCGAGAATGACTGTCCGTTAAGGTTGTAGTAAAGAATTAGGTTGCGGCCGCGAGTTCCGACGTATCCTACACTCAGCGCGGTATCGCGAAAGAGTTGGTACTGATACTGGATGTTGAACTGCTGAACATTCGAGATTTTGTTATCGGGCAATACCGACAGGACATTCACTCCTACAGGATTGTTCAAAAATGCAGGGCTCGTATTCGGCAGCGGCAGCGGCAGCGGTGCCGTAGCTAGCCGGTTGTCGGTACTGTTTAACGGTCCTTGGCCGGTAAACGTTACCCGGAATCCATCGTTGTATTGAAGGCGAATACTTCCAGCATACGGCGGGTTCTGTGCAAGCTGATTGCTGATGCCGCCGCGATCGAGGAAGTAGAAGATTCCGTAACCTCCGCGAACGACCGATTTGCCGTCACCCTTGAGGTCATAAGCAAACCCAAGTCGTGGACTGAAATTGTTGTGATCGGTATTGGTCAGCGTATCCTTTGAATCCGCAGCCAGCAGCAAATGTCCGGTGGCGAGATCAAAGTTGGACTGGCGGGAGTATTTTTCAGCCGGGTTTGTAAACAGCTCATAACGCAGCCCGAGGTTAAGGGTCAACTTATCGTTAACCTTCCAATCGTCCTGCCCGAACACTGCGTTTTCCCAGTTGGTCGTACCGACATTCCCCTGCTGAAATCCGATATCGTAAGTACACATAAAACCGATCAACAGATCAGCTTGTTCCCACCGAGTGGTGCCCGACGCGGCTTCTGATCCGGCGCCGCCGCCGTTCGGACACTGACTGAATACGCCATCGCCATACATACGGAAATCGCCTTTGCCTGCGATCGGCCGGAAAAGCTGAACGTTGCGATGCAGGATCGAACCGCCGAACTTAACGGTATGATCCCCTTTTACCCAGGTGACGCTGTCAACGCCTTGCAGAGTATCTTGAGGAACGCGATACGGACCAAAATCGCCCGTGTATTCCAACTGATTGTTGAACCCGCCGATCAACGCTCCCCCGCCCAAACTTGGGTCGCGGTTCGCATTGACGATGCCGAGACTCTGTGACAGTGCCTGATCGCCGAACGGCGGTTCATATCCGTAGTTGATCTTGTTTCCCTGAAGCCTCAGTTCGTTATAGAACGTTGGCTTGATCGACCAATTCCAACCTACTACCAAACCCTTCGTTTTGGTTGGGTTACTTCCCGAACCGAATCCTGAAGGAAGAGTCGGTAAACGGGAAGTAACGGTCTGGTCGTAACCGCCGTGATTTCCCCGGACAAACACCTGATTCTTGTCATTAACGTTCCCATCAATGCGAAAATCGTAAACGTCCTGGCTGTCATCCTCGACCCTTGTGTTTTGGAAATTGCGCTCAACTTGAGTTCCGTTATTTGGAAGTGGAAATGCCCGTAAATAGGCAAGGGCCGCTGCATTTAGGCGATTGCCAGGCAAAAGATCAAGTCGATTATTCACTACTAGCGAGCCATCGAGGGGATCACGAAGCTGGATCGCAGAACCCAAGCCCGATGAAGCCGGATTCAGCAACTGAGAGAAATCGCCGTTTCGAAACGCCGCTGTTGGCACGGTCGCGAAATCGGTAGAGATCGGCAAGAGCTGCCGCAATCCCTCATAGCTCATAAAGAAGAATATTTTGTCTTTCAATCCACCAACCGGTATAACCGGTCCGCCAACCGTGCCGCCAAATTGTCCTCTGCGGAAAAGCGGAGTTCGACGATCGTTCTGAATTGAATCGAAAAACGCTGGCCTTGCATCGAATGCGCTGTTGCGAAGAAACAGGTATGCCGATCCGTGATATCGCTTTGTACCAGATCTCGTTACGGAATTGATGATCGCACCGCCGCCGCGGCCAAATTCGGCTGTTGCAACGCTCGTTTGTACCCGAAATTCCTGAACGGCATCCGCCGAGGGAAAAATGTTGATCGTATTAACCAACGATTCATTGTTGTCTACGCCATCAAGAAGAAAATTGTTTGCCTGCGGCCGCTGTCCATTCACCGCAAGCGAAGCACCACCTGTATTTCTGCCGCGGTATGTTTCGGCGTTTCCGTTGGTACCGCCAGCATCTCCGCCGATGATACCCTGGGTTACGCCAGGTGAAAGTCTTGCAAGTTCCAGAACGTTGCGTCCGTTCAGTGGCAATTCAACGATCTGTCTTCCTTGAACAACGTTGCCGATCGCGGATGTCGCGGTGTCGACCTGCGGCAGGTCATTTGTCACGGTCACGGTCTCTGACAC
>JBDTZW010000383.1:0-4014 GCA_040004905.1 Acidobacteriota bacterium | reverse complement strand
GAGCCGGACGTGAAAGTGCCAAAAGAACAAGCCCTCAAAACCGCGTACATCGCAGCGCTTTCCAAAAAACTCGCCGCCGCCAAAGACGATGACACCAAAACTGCTTTCAAAAATCTCATCGATCAGCAGCAGAAGGAACTCGACGAGATCAAAGCTAAAAAGTAGGCATAACGCCACGACGGGTAACGACATTCTTTTCGTTACTCGTCACCGTAAGCTATTTTGTCATCTTACCTTTTCCAGTAGTTTTTTATTTTCAGGTCTAACATCGGGAAAGCGCAGTATTCGACGTTGCGGCCGGATTCACGAAGTTTTTCTACCATGGGAATTGCGGCGTCGGCGTTACGGGTGTGAACGATGATAGTCGCGGCGCGCTGGAGAGCCCGGCGTTTGTCGAGAAATTCAGCGATCGCATAGCCCGTCCTTCCGTAATCATTATGATCATTGGTCTCGTAGTGTTCGGGAAGGAGATCGTGATCTAAAAAGATCGCGTCGTAGCTTTCCCGCGAAAGAAATTCCTTCGCCTCCTCGACGGTTGCCGCGATGTCCAAAGCGTCTCCGGCGAATCGTTTCTCGAACCAACGGTGTCGTCTCTCGTCGTCATCGAGAAGAAATACCGAGATCGGCGTGCGTTCTACCTGCGGATTGGCCAGACCGAACCGAAGCATAAGATTGCTGAAAAGACTCATGGCGGAAAACGGGAGATGTAAAAGCTCAACGACGATTTTAACACACCAGAACAGCCGTGTTACTTCTTAAGATCGAAAAGATGGACGCGTGTTTCCAGTCTGTAGCTAAAATTTGAATTACAATTTTCGAGTGCTATAATCCGTCTCACCGTCACAACTTCGCGTCACAGTTTTTAATGCCAAAAGAAAAAGCAAGGAAACATAATTTAGCCGCCGTCCCCGACCCGGCACCTTTGGCAAGCGGGCCTGCCGCGGAATTTCTTGCTGACGAAGAAGTATGCTCGATCTGTTTCGGCACGGGCATCCAGGTCGTCACGGGCATGGGAGCAAAGCCTTGTGAATGCCGCTTGCGCGATGCCCAAACCCGTTCGATCGATCGGGCACGCCTGCCAAAACGCTATTCAAAGTGCCACTTCCACAATTATAGACCGACCAACCCATCGCAGGAGCGAGCTTTCAATTATGCTATGCGACTCGCGATGGAGTATCCGGCTGTCGAGCAGGGCCTTCTTTTCGTCGGGCCGGTCGGTGTGGGAAAAACGCATCTCGCAGTGTCGATCCTAAAGGGGCTTACAGAACGTGGTATCTCGTGCCTGTTCTACGAGTTCGGAACTCTTTTAAAGGAGATCCAGGATTCTTACAACGCCGATACTAAAACATCCGAACTTCGGGTCCTCTCGCCGGTGTTCAGCGCAGATGTTCTTGTTCTCGATGAGCTTGGGGCGTCAAAACCCACCGAGTGGGTCCGTGACACGATGACCCACATCATCAACACCCGATACAACGATCGCCGCCTGACGATCTTTACAACTAATTACCTGGACGAACGCCGTAACGACCGCGAGGAAACCCTCGAAGACCGCGTTGGCACCCGCCTTCGCTCCCGCCTTTTCGAGATGTGTAAGACGGTCACCATAACCGGCGACGACTTCCGACGAAACTTCGACCGACAAATTGCAAGTAAGTCTTCCTGATTAGAAAATCCTTCAACAATTGCGCTGTACGGGTAGCTCCCAATCAAAGCTCACACTCGCCTGATTCCATTATAAAGGGCGTTTCCGTGCGAAAAGGCACCGTGAAAAGCAGTTCCGATCGCCCCCATTATTCACAAAGGTAAACATTGTTTAGAAATTTTCAACAAAACTCTTCCATTTTGTACAAACTCGTGTATATAATGTCCTTGGCGATTACCTCACCCGCTCGTCCTACCATCCAATATGCTTTCATCAAATCAAGTCCTGAATCAGGGACGTTATCGAGTTATCAATCATTTCGGCAATAGCGAATCGGGCAGCCTGTACGAGGCCTATGATACGTTTAGCGAAACCCGGGTTGTTCTTCGCGAAACCGTCGGCCATTTGGGAAAGGTGGCAACGGCGGCGCAGATCGAGAACCTCAAGCTGGCATTTGCCGCTGATGCTAAACGGCTGACCGAGACTGAACATCCTTCGCTACTGAAGGTAAGGGACTATTTCTCCGAGATCGATCGGCAGTATCTGGTCATGGAAGACTGTGAAGGCACGGATCTGGCCGAACTTGTCGGGAAAAGCGAGAAGAATCTCGCCCTATCGGATATTCTCCGGTGGGCTGACCAACTTCTGGACGGCCTCGGGTATCTTCAGTCGAAGTCTCCGGCAATAATTCATCAGAACGTCAATCCACAAAACATTCGGCTTACCTCCAATTTCACTATCAAACTCCTTGTGACCGCCTCGAATCATGCTAGTGAGCAGGAAAATTCCGAGTCAAGCGAGTCGGTCGACCAGCCGTATCGCTCGCTGGAACAATTATGGCGCGGTCTTGATCTGGCATCGCAGCAGATGATCGCGAACAGTTTCGGTGAACGTTCGGAGGAAGTTCTCCGGCAATCGCCGGACGCCCGAACTGACGTTTATTCGGCCGCCGCAACGATCTATTTCCTCTTGACCCGAACGGTTCCCGCGGACGCTCTTAACCGCTATTTAGAGGTACTGGACGGAAATGATGATCCGCTTCAAAAGCCGACAGATATAGACCCGTCGATTCCCGCAGAAGTCTCCGATGTCCTGATCAAAGCGATGGAGATGAAGCGGGAGTATCGTTATGAAAATGCAGCAACCCTACGCGGTGAACTCGCCAAGATCAAGGTTCAATTAAATAGCCGCCTTGCAGAAACCAAAAATGCGGAAGCCCCGGCTGCTGATACTCGAAAGGAAGACGAGGCCAGGTTGAAAGAAGAGCGTCTCCGCGTTGAAAACGAGCGAATGGAGCTCGAAGCCGAGGAGCGCCAGCTTGAAGAAGAACGCGTCAAGATCGAAAAGAGAAGGCTTGAGCTCAACGCTGAAAGAAAGCGACAAGCGGACGCAGTCGAGGCGTCTCGGAAAGCCGAAGAAAACAAGAAAGAGGAGGCCTTAAGCGCTGAAAAGGCGGCCGGTGAGCGAAAAGCCGCGGCTGAAAAGAAAGCCGCGGAACTGAAAGCTACCGCCGGGCAAAAGGCCGCAGCCGACAAGAAAGCGGCAGAGCTAAAAGCCGCGGCCGAACAAAAGGCCGCAGCCGAGAAAAAGGCGGCCGAGCAAAAAGCCATCGCAGAAAAGAAAGTCGCGGAAAACAAAGCCGCGGCCGCAAAGGAGCAAGAGGCCCGGTTGAAACTCAAAGCTGAAACGCAGGAAAAGGCCAAGCTTGCGACCCCTGAGAACCACGAAGTCGAAAACCTTCAGGCAGACCTTGCAAAGGATGACCTTCTGGATCTTCCCGAGCATATTTCCGAACCTGCAGCGTTGACCGAAACCGCCGGTGATGTATTCGCCCTGGACGTAGAATCGCCTGCATCCAGTTCGGCCGCTTCGTATGACACATCGTTTGACCTTTACCCCGACAGCGATCACAAGAGGTCCTTCTTGGCCCAGCCGCTTGTATTGGGTGCTGGAGCCGTTGTTGTTCTGCTGTTGGTCGCCGGAATCTGGATGTTCTCTGGGAAGGCGCCATCAACTGCAAGTCCAGCAGCAACCATCCAAAGCATTTCGAACTCTTCGGTACAGACCGAAGAGCCGGTGAACTTCACAACGTCCGAGGCAACGCCTTCGACAGAAACCCCGGCGGTTGAGCAGTCGCCAACAGACACGCCCGGTGTGACCGCGGATGTAAAAGCCCGAAATGAGCAATTGGCCAAGCAGAAGCAAAAGCAGGAGGCCGAGAAGAAGGCCAAGCCAACCCCGGAGAAAAAGAAAGTCACTGTCGACGATCTAATAAACGACAACTAACCTACCCGACCTAAACCCTACTAAACTCTTAGGAGCCACGACTATGAACGCCCAACATTTCTCCTCGACAAGATCCGGCCGGATCG
>JBDTZW010000328.1:0-4015 GCA_040004905.1 Acidobacteriota bacterium | reverse complement strand
GACGTGAATTTCTGACAAAATCATGCGCTGCCCTGAGTATGGGAGCGCTGGCTACGCAGATGCGGCACTTCGGCCTGATGACCGCTCAAGCCCAAAAACGGATCGACCCCAAGTTCGACGTGAACGATGCTCAGTTGATCCCGAGCGATTATCGAGCCCTCGTATGCGTGTTCCTTTCGGGTGGAAATGACAGTAATAACATGGTCATTCCCAATCATAGCGATGCAACGATCAGTAACTACTCGGTTTACAACGCAGCCCGAACCACACAGGGTTTGGCCATTCCCCAAGCCTCGCTTCTGCCGATAGCGGTGCCGAAGATGGGTGGTCTAAGCTACGGTTTACATCCTGGACTGGGAATACAGCCCGCCGGGACGAACATCGTGAACAACGGTATCCACGAATTGTGGGGATTGGGTAAGCTAGCCGTAGTAGCGAACGTCGGAACGCTCGTGGCTCCTTTGACTCGCACGACGTATCTCAATAATTCGGTGAAAAGGCCGTATCAGCTTTTCTCGCACTCTGATCAGACCAATCAGTATCAGGGCGGCAGAAGCGATGTCACGTCTTTTACGGGTTGGGGCGGAAGGGTTGCGGACCTGCGAAACGGTACAGACAATCCATCGGGTTTGGTCCCAATGGTGACGTCGATCGCCGGAGCGCAGTTATTTACCAACGGTCAGACTTCCCTTCCGATGGCTATCGCCGACTCAAATACAACGCTGGCAAATGTGCTAAATCCTTCGGGCTTTGGCACAACTGCGGCGGAGATCGCCCGTAAGACGTCATTCAACGGACTGCGAGGTATCGACCTTTCATCAAACGTCGTCGCGGCGGCAAGCCATATTATGGATTCTGCTATCGCGGCGAACACGGCACTGCAGACTTCGCAGGAAGTTACCGTCACATTTCCCAATACAGGATTAGGACGACAGCTAAAGCAGGTCGCGCGCTTGATCAAGACACGAGCCGGGCTGGGTATCAACCGGCAGGTCTTTTACGTTCAGATCGGTGGATTTGATACACACAACTTCCAGATCGGCGACCAAGCCAATTTGATGATCCAGATCGGTCAGGCCATGCGTGCTTTCTACGAGGAAATGGTCGCACAAGGAATACCTGATAAGGTTACGCAGTTTACGATGGCCGATTTTTCGCGAACTCTTGGGCCGAACGGAACCGTCGCTGATGCAGGAACCGATCACGGATGGGGCAGCCATCAGTTCGTACTCGGCGGCGGCATCACGGCCGCGGACTTCTACGGTATGAACGGATCCAATGGTACGCCGTTTCCGCAACTGGTTGTTAATTCGGCAGATGATTCGGACAACGGCAGTGGTGCACGCGGACGATTTGTCCCGGCAACCGGAGCCGATCAATACGCCGCAACACTCGCTAGATGGTTCGGTGTGGCAAGCTCCGATATGACTACGATATTTCCCAAGATCGCTAACTTTACTAACTCGGGCGGTATCAATACCAACCTCGGATTTATGCAGCCTCCGGCTCCATAAAAAGTTAATAGGATGAGATTTAAAAAGCGGAAGGTAGTGGGCCTTCCGCTTTTTTTTTCCGCTCACGGAGCGTCTAATCATCGAACACTTTCTTGAACTTTGTTTGGCCAAAACATACACTTGACTCGAAACCGTGACGCTGCCCAACTACCTGACATTTGCTCGGATCCTGATCGTCCCACTTCTGGTCGTCGTACTGCTGACGCCCGTTGCCGACCAGTGGTTCGGCATCAGCGGTTACGCCCTCGCCATCGTTATATTTCTTGTTGCATCATTTACCGACATCCTGGACGGACATCTTGCGAGGCGACGAAATGAGGTCTCTGATCTCGGCAAACTGCTCGACCCGATCGCCGACAAGCTGCTTATTTCGGCCGCCCTAATTGTGCTCGTAGATAAACACCTGGCTCCTTCGTGGGCGGTTGTCGTAATCGTCGGGCGCGAGTTTATTATTACCGGCCTGCGGTCCGTGGCAGCGACGGAAGGTTTGATCATTCAGGCACAATCGGTCGGCAAGATCAAAATGTGGGCACAGTGCGTCGCGATCGTCGCACTACTCGTCGCCGGAGCAACCGGCGATCCGCCGGTCTCAAACTTCGGGCTTGAATATCCGGCTTTTAGATTCTGGCAGGTGGCCGAGGTCCAGACTGCGTTTTCGCATTTCGCGTCGCTTGCACTTACAACGAACGACTGGAAAGTGTTTGGCTACCTCGTCGGCCGGGGAGCCCTGTGGGTTGCCGTCATCACCGCGATATGGTCGATGTACGATTACTTTTATTTTTTCTTTAAGGAAAGGAAGAAAGCGGTAGCCGAAACTGAATTACCAGCGGGAAATTCAAGCGAGAGTACTTAATGAGAGTAAGGTGAAATATCGGACAGCGGCGGATCGGACTGGTCGGCTGGGAGTCCTTTTTTGACGCTTGCACGGATCACATTGTCGATTGCGGAATAATAGTAGGACCGCAATCCCATCGACTTCGAAACTGGAGTAGCCCTTATCTCGCATCCCGAAGCCAAGGTTCCCGTCGATTCAAAAACATATCCATTTCGGCTGCCGCCCGCGAGTTCCCGCTCGATCATATTTTCTTTTCCGAGCATTTTCAGGTCGGGACACTCACCTTGTTGTCTCATCTCGATGAAATTACTCTCGGCGACAATTATCTTTCGCATCGACATGATGGCCCCTGATTCGTATGCGGAGCGCCGGGCGGCGAGAATATTAGGGATAGCGATGGCGGCGAGCAGAGGAACGACGAAAACAATTGTGACACAGCTTGTAACGATGCCCGTGATCGCGAACCCCTTACCTCCGAATTGAACTGGCTGTCTCCTTGCCTTGACCAACGCGACGATCCCGAAGACCAAAGCGACCGGTACCATTAACAAGCCGATCAGAAAGAACGACGTGACAAGGCCCGCAATGCCGAGCACCATCGATGTGATCGCGAGTCCGCTTTGAAGATTGCCGTGATCCGTATTCGAGAACTTGCCGTTCGACTCGAAATACTGCTCCGGATCGGAACGCTTCGGGTCGAAAGCTATTGGGCCGCCGCAGCGTTTGCATGCGGGTGACTCAGCCCAGTTTGTAAGGCCGCAGGATGGGCATTTAATGGTGTTCATAGGCGTTGTCCGAAGTTGGCCGATCAATAGCTCTCCCTTTGTTGCGAAATGTTCGAGTCGACCGGCGGATCGTTCAAGCTTGCACGGTCGCCATTTTTTTGTGCGGCACGCAGAATATTATCTTCGGTCGAAATATAGAACGAGCGCTCACTGGCATTGGTGGTGTTCGGCGTACCGTAGATCTCGCAAGCGATTCTCGGCCTGCTCGTACTAACGACCATAAAGCGGTAGCCGTTCTTTTGCCCTTTCGCCAACTCGCCATCTACCAGCCCTTTGGTTCCGAGGTTTGAAAGTTCACCGCACGATCCTAGTATCGTCGTGTATGTACTTTCGGAAGAGGCTAGTTGCCGCATCGCTTTGATCGCGCTTGCCTCGTTTGCCATCCGGCTGGCCGCTAGCAAATTTGGTATTGCTATTGCCAAGACGATCGGGATTGTCAAAACGCCGAGCGCATTGAGAACAATACCCGCAACCCCAAATCCAAGGCCGCCGTATTCCGTCGACCTTCGATTCGCTCGTGCCGTAGAAATGATACCCAGGACCAATCCGATCGGCGACAGTATGAAACAGCCGGCAAGTCCGAAAACCATTGACGTGATCGCCATGCCTATCTTTAACTTGGGTTGCTCGTACGCATACGGCACGGCGGAAAACGTCGCCTGGGCGGTAAGTCCGAGAGGACGTTTACAACGCTTGCACGCCGTGTCGGTCGACCAGTTGGTTAGGCTGCAGATCGGGCATTTTACGCTTGTCATATGAAGGCGGATCTTCGTTGAAAGAAAGGGCAAGCGTCTGACGGTCGCTTGCCCTTTCGATAACGAAATTGAAGGCAGTTTATTGGAGTTCAACCCAATCGCCGGTGTGGATCTCTTGCGCGGTGC
>JBDTZW010000441.1:0-4015 GCA_040004905.1 Acidobacteriota bacterium | reverse complement strand
CTGTTGCGGCGGCCGAGCCGAAAACCAAGCCGTTGTTCGAGCCGGTAATAATTACTGTTCCGCGACCAAGGTTGAAAAAAGACCCCTCCGAGAATGTCGTTAAATCAGAAAGGCCGCTAACCGATGATCCAACAAAGAATGCTGACAATCCTTCATCGGACGGTGGGAAGAGGGCGAGAATTGTAATGGGAAAGGAGGTTAGTTCGGTCGTTACCCCGACCTGTACGATCTCGGCCAGTCAGGCAAGTCTTTCGATTTTGAATAATGGCGGAAGCTTGGGCGTCCTTGTACATATGGAGGGGGAAGGCAGCCTTAAATCGATCACCGCCTCATCTGACAGCCCGGAGGATGTCGAAATACGGCTCGAACCGGAGATCGCTGGCGTGAAAGGGCAGGCTTTCTATGTGATCCGCTCTGCAACCACAAAGACGGGCGACTTTAAGGTCCGCTTTGTCACTCCCTGCGGCTCCAAAGAGATCTCGGTCAATGTTCGCTAACGCTTTTCGTCAGCTTCTTTTTTGATCGGCCGACCTCAACGACCGCGAGTGCGATCAGCATCAAAAAGAAAAAAGCGTTTGCGGGCGTTCGCAGAGGGAAATCGAACAAGCTGTGGACCAATATTCCGAAACATCCTGCTAGACATCCGATCGAAATACTGCGCATTTGCTGATCGTGTCGTTTTCCGATCGCAGCGATCCCGTTTCTAAACAAGAAATAAATGAAGACGATCAAACAAACAAACGCGAGAATGCCGCCGTCGGCGAGCGTCTGCAAATAGTCGTTATGGGCCTGCTCAACCCGAAACACGCCGATCGACGGATCAAACTGAGTATACGCAACGCCGAACGTGTCGAAGCCAGTACCGATGACGGGATGACTTAGAAATATCTGCAGGCCAACGCTCCAAAATTGCGTTCGGCCGCTTGAAAGATCGGTTTGCTGATTTACGATTCCCGAACCTCGCAGCAGCGATTGTTCGCCGCCGAGAAATACGACCACACTGAAAAGCATCACAAGACCTGCCGCCGCGACCGCTACAGGCAGAAGGCGGCGTGACAGGGCGCGATTATTTCCGCCATCACCCAAAGCTTCCTTATCTCTTTGAAACGCCAGTGTTGCTAGTCCGGCGAACAACGCAACGCCGAGAAAACCGATCACGCCCCCGCGCGAACCCGTCAGCACGATCGCAACCACCATTAGGACGGCAGCGATGAGAAGCAGCGGACGCTTGTCTTTTTTTGTTCCTCTGCCGAACAGAACGCCGAGCGTCAGGCCGGACATCATTTCCATCAACGCCGCAAAATGGTGTTGGTTGACGAATGGCCCGAACGGTATGGCTTGAGGTGTCGCCCGCAAACCATAGATCGCGTCAGGCTTGGCGAGCCATTGAAGTATTCCGAAAAAAGCGATCGCCGAACCAAAAATTATCATCGACCATGTGATGCGTCGGACCCGGCTCTCCGAGTTAACAAAGGTAAGAGCGGCGGCTAAAAATACGAAATAAAAAACAAGACGAGTGAGAAAAAGCCGGGTTGCGTATTGATCGAATGAGAGCGATGCCGAAGCGGGTGTGCCGAGAATTTCTGTGAGGGAGCCGACCTCGCGGATCGGCAGCAATTGGATCACGCCGATGATGAGCCATCCGATGATCGGAGCGTGCAAATACGAAACGTTCAACCGAAATTCGCCGGACTTCCATGCAAACGCTGCCCAGAGGCAAAGAATGACCGTCATCGATAAAGCGATGAGGGTGATCGCCCCAGAATCGACCCCTCCATAAAGGAGCGTCGTGAAGAGCAGAGTTGTGCACAGGACAACGACTATCCCTGTATCGAGTTTAGTTGTTCCGTCTATTGGCTCGGTCAATCACCCGACTCCTGCATAAATTTGTTAGCGATCTATTTAGCTCGAATACTGATGTCATCGAACCACACCCTGCCCTCTACCGCACAGGTCTGTCCACTGCATGCACTTTTCGCAAGGCGTACGATCACGGCGTCGGTGGTTGAAGGGACAGTGAACGTCGCCGTCAGCGGCATCCAATCGGCAGCAGGGGAAACCATCGGAGTAGTAGCCAGAACCTTACCGTCCGAGGCGTCGACGATCTCCCAGTCGACACTCGCCCGAGTCTTTATGTCCGACTGAGAGAATGCCTCGAACGAATAGGCCTTTCCAGGTTCGACAAGTACGATCTGCGAAATGGACCGAAACGAATTAACATCGCCACCTCCGAAACTGACCAGTAGGCTTCTGCCGCCGTTCCGCCGCTTCCCATCGGTCAAAACGATCTGCGGCAGCGTTCCATCGCCGATCGCCCACTCAAAGATCGATGCATCGTGCAGTTTGATGTCGCTTTCGAAATCGCCATTGAGCACGGCGGCGATCGTCGCGCTTGCGATGCCGGGAGTAAGATCGGTCTCGATCCCGGCGGCCGCGCGAAACCGCTTGGCGGCCGCTAGCTGGGTGTACAACCCTTTGCCATTCGATTGCTGCGATCCCGATCGCTGTTCTGAGGACAGCGTATTCCAAAGCAGGACCGCATCGTCGAGCCGTTTCTGCGCGGCCATGCGGTCGATCAGTGCTCCGATGATCTCGGGCGACTCGCCGATCTTTTCGCGGACATCGTTGATATTGCCGTTAAAGTATTGCAACGCAATATCCGCCGCTGCAAGGGCATAGTTCGGTTCTGATTGCCCGGCTTTGCGGATCTCGACAAATGCTTCGTCCGCACGGCCCTGGCGAAGCAGCACATTACCGAGTGCCCATCTCACGGACCCATAATTCGGAGCGAGGTCAGCCGCGACCCGCAGTGCACCTTCTGCTCCCTTCAGGTCGCCGCTGCGGGAACGTGCGTTGCCAAGGTCAAGCCAAAATAGATAGTTGTGCGGCGACAGCGATGCGGCGATCGAATATTCATTGAGTGAGCGGGCAAGATCGTCCGGCAAAAAGCTTTTCTCATAGAGCACGCCGGCGGCAAAATGTGTCTGCGGGTCATTCGGCCCGAGACTGGTTGTGAGATCTGCAACCTCGGGAATGTCTGTGTGCGACGCCGCCATGTTCGCAAGTGCCCACCGTCCAGAATAGAAATTAGCAACGACCGCAATAAGAACAATGACAAGTAAGCCTATACGGCGAGCAGTCGTTCGAATTGGGACGGAGGTAGTAGACACTATGATGTTAGTTCAATCGAGATCGATCGGTTCGATCCGCATTTCGGCTTGCTGGAGCGAGATATGGGCGTTTCGGCAAATCTCTTTCATCCGTTCAAGGTTTTCGGGCTTTATTTCCTTGAACGATATCAATATTTCCTGAACGTCCTTTGATCCCAGAATTTCGGGAAGTGTTTCATTCACGTCAAATACCCGAAGGCCGTGGATGACCTTGTCACGTTTGAGCGGGTCGTCATCGATAAACCCAACTGCCTGGCACTCCCACGCAGGATTGTTTCGGAGCTCACGGTAAAGCATCTCTCCGCCGTCGCCAGCGCCATAGATAAGAACCTTTTTGCCATCCGCGGGGCTACCTGCGGGCAAGATCTGCCGGAATACTCGAAACGCTAGCCGGCTGCCGACGATCAGCATCAGCAGAATAACCGTGTCGGCAACAAAAACCGTGCGGGAAAAATTTTGAAATCTGTAAAGCAGCAGGATCGCCATGACCGAAAGGCCGGAGCCGAGGAATACGCCTTTGGCAAAAGTCACAAGATCGCCGATCCCGGTATAACGCCAGATGCCGCGATAAACCCCCGCGACGAGAAACGCCGACAGCTTGAGTACGATCAAGACCGGAAGCGTGCTGACAAAAAGGGTCCAGTTCCCGGTTTCTTCGAATGATCCGAAGATCAACGCGTACGAAGCGTAATAGGCCAGAGTTATCAAGAACGCATCGAGAAATACCTCGAAGATCCGTCGTTTGTACGACACATCTACGAGAAAAGCAAACACAGCATTGTTGTTGACTGCAAGCTCTTCCTGCCGGTCTTCATATACTTTTACCTTCGAAAGATAAACGCCGA
>JBDTZW010000178.1:0-13645 GCA_040004905.1 Acidobacteriota bacterium | reverse complement strand
AAGGAAAACCGCCGACCCTCAAAAAGTGATGAACGAGTGGTTCAAGTACGAGGGCCGGAAATATCCGAAGGATTACTCGGTGATCTTTTTCCAAGGGTGGGAAACTTACACCGAGCTGGAGCGGATAGACGCTCTTCGCGACGCTAAGAAGGTGCTGGACCGGAGTTTGCGAAAGCCGGAGCCCGAGAAAAAAGGCCGCTCTTGAAAAGCCTTGAACGCAATGATGCGACTATGATACAATGTTGTATCAACAGGACTGGCGAATTTCGCTCCCATTTATCTCATGCGATTCCTCATCGAAAAGATCTCAAGCCTGCGTATCAATTGGAACAGTCGTGCCTTGACCGAGGACGACTTTCACCGCCTGTGCAAACGGTTTGGGATAACCGTGCAGGAGATGCCGCTGAGCGTAAGCGGTTTTTATTACTGCATGAAGAAGCGGCACTTTATCGCCGTTGACAGCAAGCTGGACCGGCAGAAAAAACTGTTTGTAATGTTTCACGAATTCGCGCACTTTCTGATGCATGCGCCGGATACCGGCGTGACAGCAAATTTTCACGGCATCGGCAAAAAGACGCGCAAGGAATGCGAGGCCGATGCTTTTGCCGCGTGCGCTCTGGTGCCGCAGACTTGGATCGAGAGCCGGACAGAAGAGGAGATCATGGACGAAGGAATCGACCCGGAGATCCTAAAGCAGCGGCTGCAGATCTATTCGAAGTTTCGCGTCTGAACAAAACCTGATGTCAAAACAAAAGAAAGCCCGCGGAAATTCCACGGGCTTTCTTGCGCGATGCCGGCTCAAATTACGGAACCGGGAAGAAGTTGAAATCACTCAACTCCTCGTTAACGGTCACGAAGCGGGGCTGATACGTTCCGTATTTGCTCTTAACAGAAACCGTGTAGCTCTGACCCGCACGGACGCCCGTGAACTGGAAAAATCCGAACGGGTTGGTCATCGCGCTCAGGGTACCTCCCTGCTGATCGACGATTGATACGTGAGCGCCCGGAGCGCCTGTTCCACCTGGTGTGAATACGCGGCCGCTGATATTCACATCGGCAGCGCTTGGTGCGAGCTCTCCCGCGGTCCAGTTTGAAAACGCGGTGAGTCCGAGGATAGTGATCGTGTTAGCAGCCGGATCCACGCAGACAGTTCCGGCGCCGGGACACGGCCCCGAATTGCCGATAAGAGCAGCCGTCGTGCCCCTGACCACGATCGTTCGGTAGAGGGTTTCGTTGCCGCGAACGTCGCCGTTCAGATAATTAAAGGTCACGTTAGCAGTTAGATTTCCGGTTCGCGTTAGCGTCCAGAATCGATTCAGTGTCGTTGTGTCCTGGAGGACGGGCACGGCCGGAGCGGTCCCGTCGTTCGCTTTGACCTGCAGGGTGGACGGATTTATGGTCAACGCCGTCACATTTACCGCCACGGGCGAAAAGCCGGTCGCGGTCCCGACGGGATAAGTAAAAGGTCCGGTGCCAGCGAAACTCTTAGCTATATCACCGATGATCGCTCCGCTGGTTCGTGTGATCGATCCAGTGGTCGCGATGCTCAGAACATTGGCGCCGGTGTTAATATTACCGCCGCTCATGGTAAGCGTTCCGTTGACCGTGGTGCTGCCGGTGAGATTAATGCCAGCCGCGTTTGTCACGCCGATATTTTGATATGAGCCCGACGGAACATTCTGAGTAGTAGCACCGGTGAAATTGACCGTGCCGGTCCCGGTGAAAGACCCGCAGGTAAATGTTCCGGCGACGGACATCGTGCCGTTTATAGTGCATGTGCCGCTCGCGGCCAGGCTGTTTCCGCTGGTGATCGTGAGCGTTCGGCCGGCGGATTCGGTAATATTTCCGACTGAGACCGCCGTTGAGATCGTCGGTTCATTGGTCACACCGGCCGCGGGTATGCTGACGTCATTGGTCGATGCTGGAGTAACGGTCGGCGACCAATTACCGGCGGTTGCCCAGGCAATGCTGTTGGAGCCGGTCCAGGTCGCAGTGTTGGTCACCGTTAGTGCTCCGGTAGCAGTCAACCCTGTGCCTGCGTTAGTCGAAGTGACGCCGTTGGTCGTGTTGGTTTTTACGCCGGCGGTCGTAGCGGTAACGTTGACGCTTATCGAGCAAGTCCCACTTGCGGCGATCGAACCGCCCGAGAGAGTTATCGTGGTTGCTCCGGCAACCGGCGCGAAAGTTCCCCCGCAGCTATTTGTACCGCCGGGCGTCGCGGCGACCTGGGTCCCAAGCGGGAAGTTATCGACGAGCCCGAGACCTGTGATCCCGACTGCGTTCGGATTGGTAAAGTTGATCGTTAGCGTCGAGGTGCCGTTGTTCTGAAGAACGGTCGCCGGATTGAACGTCTTGGTCAGCGTCGCCGGACAATTGACGGCGACGGTAACGTTCTGCGTTCCATTATCGAGAGTAGCTGATTCGGTGGACGAGCCGCAGGTACCATTGTTGGTATAGGTTGAAGCGGCCGAAAGCGACGCAACAGCGGCTGATGCCGGTGACATTGAGCCGTTGGTCGCACCAAAGGAAACGGAACGGCCGTTCATCACGGTCGGGTTGATGGGTCCGCCGATGGAGTTAAAGGCGAAAGACGCTGTGATAACGGAGGTTCCATTAGGGGCGATCGGCGATGTTGCAGCGGTGACCACCAGATCAATGCGCGGCGAAGACGTGACAGTACCGCTGCTTGTTTGGCATCCGGCCGTATTCGGCAAGCCATCGCATCCCCACCAGTCGTTGGTTGCAGAAGCGGTTCCGCCTGTTTGCGCGACGCCCGAACCCGTAGTCGCTGTGTTGGAATTTATGTAGTCGAGGGTTGCGTTGAGGGTCCCGGCGGTGACGAGCAGGGCTCCGCCTGTTGTCGCCGTGTTTCCTGTGAGGGAGCTGTTTGTGACGGCAGTTTGACTGCTCCCACCCGCGGTCGCCACGCCGCCGCCGCTGTCCGCGGAATTCCCGCTGATCGTGCAGCCGTCGATGGTCGTCAGCACACCCGAAACATCCTTGACGCCACCGCCGGTACCGGCCGTTCCTGCCGTCGCTATATTATTACTGATCGTAACACCGGAAAATGTCGTGCTGTTCGTTGGGTTGCCACTAAGGATACCGCCGCCGTCGGCGCTGTCACCTGTGCCTGTAGCCGTGTTGCCGGTGATCGTACCGCCGGTCATCGAGAATAATTGGCCCCCTACGCCGGGTATCATTATTCCGCCGCCGTCAGAACCCGCAGTATTGTTATTGATCGCGGTTCCATTGTTGATGGTAACGGTACCGCCAAAGCTGTGGCGTATATTGACGCCGCCGCCGTTACCGGAGATCAGAGCCGCAGATTGATTGCCGGATATGATGGAACTGCTGATGGTAACGTTGTCTTTATCGGCGAATAGATTTATACCGCCGCCGGATGGAGGATCGGAAGTCCCGGTCGCGAGCGTCTTGTTATTGGAGAATGTACTTCCCGTTATCTGTACACTTCCGCGAAAGACGTTTGTTCCCGCGCCGGCGCTGTCGACGTTGAGTGCTCCGCCATAACTGTGTGAATTGGCGTTGCTATCGTAGATGCAGTTCGTGATCGCAACGACTCCGCCGGGTGCGCCCGCTCCCGATAAAAAGATGTCCGTCGCGCCGCCGGTTTCGGTGAAGGCTCCGTTGACAGCGACGTCATTGCGGGTGAAGCGGACGGTAACGTTACTGATCGTCGCAATGATCGTAGCGTGCGTTCCGTCCTGGTTGATGCCGAAGGCTTTATCGCCCATGTTGCCCGCAAAAGCGGCACTCGTCGAGCCCTGGATGATAGTGGATGCAGCGCTCAAACCGGTGAGAGTTACGTCGTCGTTGACGTCGAGATCGCCGGATGCGGAAATATTCTCCACGCCCCCCACATCGGCAATGCTTAGCTGCGCGGTCGTGGCGGGAATGCTCACCATATCGGCACCGGCACCCAAATTGGCGGCCACCAAAGCTTCTCTAAGGCTGCAGTCTGCATTGCACGTGCCGTCATTTGTATCAGTGCCCTTCGTGACGGTGAATGTCGCCGTCGGTGCGAACATCATAAAGGTTGGCTCGAGTTTGCCGTCCTGGAGTACGACGAGGCCTGAGTGGCCATGCATATTCAGGCGCATCGGCAGAACGGCAACGGGTGTCGCGGCAGTGGAGAAGCTGGCGACAGCACGGGTTGGCTCATCGGCCTTTTTGAAATCGATCTCGATCTTTCTGCTGCCGGAATTTACGCTGAGGATATCGTAGGAATTTTGCGCCGAAGCCAGCATTCCGCGAACGACGGTTTTTCCTGAAGAGGCTTTGCCAACGGTTGACGGAGCGGTTTCGGCGACGGTCCATCCATCAGACAGATTCGGCTTGACCACTTCGTCAGCCGTGAGTCGGCCTATTCGCGTGTCGATCATTCGCTTGCGCAAACCTTTGGCCTCCGCGGGAGAATACGGCGTTGTATTTAGTTCGCCGCGGGCTAGAACATTTACGATTCCGGAGTCATCTGTTACGGCGAGTTCCATTCGTTCATCACGGTCCCAGATAAAATCGCTGACCGAAACCGACGACACGCCGAAGGGCAGATCGATGGGTTCGAGCTTGCCTGCTTTTGCGTCGGCATGCACGCCATCGGGCCATGGATCAAAACCATCGCCGTGCTGAATATAGAGGCGTCCGCCGGCAACTATCGCGATGTCTTCAGAGCGGTCTTCGTCTAGGCGGCCAGTCGTTATGAACGACGCAGTGTCGGGAATATCCCGGACGACGGGCTTTTGATCGGCGATGCCTGCATCGCCCAGAAATTCGAGAAGCTGCGACCCGTTAGATCCGTTGATGGCGACTATGGGGCGGCCGTACGTTTCGGGCTGCGTTTTTTCTCCCGATACGAAAGCGGTGACCTGGCCGGGAAGATCGATCGCCTTTGCAGAACGAAACCCTTCACCGCTTCCCACCGCCAGATCAAGTGTGTAGCCGCCGAGCGGCGCGGTCAAAATATCTATTTTGCCATCGCGATCGAAATCACCGGTCACGATAAAATCGGGAGCATAGTCCAGCGCGATCAGGTCGACGCCGTCAAATGGCTCAGGAAATCGTTGTGCTATCTGGTCCGCGATATCCTGCGGTTCCTTAGGGGCGTAGGCACGAGAGCTGCCGTAGTAAACAAGGAGAAATCCGCCTTTGTCCGAAGCGTAGCCGCAGATCAGGTCCGGTAAGCCATCGTTGTTCAGATCGTCGGACACCAGTGCGAGCGGCCGTGCCGTCGAAAAATTAATACCTTCGGCGGCGAGCCGGGCGGGAAGGTTCGCTGTTTCGACATCATGTCCGTCCCCGATATTGACGATCCTCGAATTTTCCGGTGCTCGTCGGGCAGTGAACGGCTCGGCAAAAGCGAGTGGTTCCTTCAGAGATATCGAACGCTTCGCCGAAGAGTACTCTCCGGCTCTCGCAGGGGTGCTGAATTTCAAAGCAGCGGCCGCGGCGATGCAACCGAAAAGAACAAAAAGAATAGCAAGCGGGACGTGGGTTTTAGCTGGGAACATGGCGAACTCCTTGTTGATAAAGAGCACCTGCCCTCAAGGGACAAATGGCTGAAAACAAATAGAGCTTCGAAACGGGGAAAACGTGTTTCGGCGCAAAAAATAAAAAGAACGCGTGGGCGTCGATACGAAAAAAAAGTTATGACCGCGGAGGAAAGATCCCGACCATCGCGATTATAAAATTGATCGTCAAATACGGCTGCAAATTGTTATGCGGCTGGCTTCCCCCGGCAATCGCAAGTGCCTGCGGATTCATCGTCGTATTGGATGTACTGGCGAAAAGCGGCGGAGGCGTACGTCCGCCCAAGGAACTTGACCATGTGCCGTTAGCCGGGCTCGTCTGCGACCCGGCCTGGGTCGAGCCTTGCGGCAAATGAGTGTGCGCGGGCATTTCGGTTTGGATGAGCGTTACGCTTTCGACGCCGCCGTTTTCACCGACGAAGCGCGGCGTAAGGCCGGGGCCTTGCCCTTGGCTGATGGGCACGCGGCCTCCTAGATCAGGAAGGGCGAAGTTTGTCGTGCCGTTGCCGCCGTAATTTGTCCCAAGCAGCGAAAACAGGGCGGTGTTTTGCGATATAGGAAGTATTTGTCCCGAGCAGATCGCGTAACCGTTGATCGCGAAGTTGCCGGCAAACATTTTTATTTCAGCAAGGAAAGGTTCTGACATATTCTCTCCAACGATCAATTACGCGACGGGAAAAGGCCCACCAAAGCGATACAGAAATTGAGTACAAGGTATGGGGCGATATTCGGATGCGGCTGACTCCCGCCGCTAAAGCCAATGGCATTCGGCAGCATTGTGGTATTTGATGTGGGCGCATACGAAGCCGCATTTCCTGCCCAGAAATTTCCCGCGGCACCCGGCTTGTCCGGTGCAGCGGTCGATGCGATGGGAATGTGATTGTGCAGCGGCATCTCACTCTGAAGGAGCGTGTGATTTTCCTCGCCGCCCACCTGCCCAAGATTGTAAAAGCTACCGAGGGTCGACTGGCCAAAATTAACCGGAATGCGACTCTGAAGGTTCGGAAGGGCGAAATTTTGAATACCATTGCCGCCGTAAGTCGTTCCCAGGATTGAGAAGAGCGCCTGATTCTGCGCGATCGCCAAGATCTGGCCGTTACAAAGAGCCCAGCCCCTGGGAGGGAAGTTGAATGCGAAAATTCTGATCTCGCCAATATAAGCCTCAGACATATTTTTATTCTCCGACCAAGGGCACCAAACGCAACCTAGTTCTGCGATGGGAAGATTCCAAATAAAGAAATGATGAAAGTGACCGTCAGGAACGGATGCATGTTTTCGTGAGGCTGATTGCCCCCGGCACTGTTCGTCGCTGCAGGGTTCATCGGTGCATCGGCGGTCGTGTTGTAGGTGGGAGCCGCTGTACCCGCCCAAAATCCGTTTGCCGGCGTTCCAGCGGTACCGGTTGCCGAATTCGCACTCGCGATATGGGTGTGCTGGGGCATCTGAGTGTTTATCAAGGTTACATTTTCCGTACCAGACACCTGCCCGATCACGTACGACGAAAGGCCAGGCCCCTGTCCCTGATGGATCGGCACCCTTCCGCGGAGATCCGGTAGTGCAAAGGTTTGCACCCCATCGCCGCCATACGTGGTCCCGATCAGCGCGAATAACGTGTCATTCTGAGAGATCGCCTGGAGGCTACCGTCGCAAAACGCCCAGCTTTGCGGGGCAAAGTTTCCAGCGAAGATTCTTATTTCGCCTATAAATGGATCTGCCATGATTAACTTCCTGTGTGCATCCGGCTTGGATTCCGGTCGAGGCCTTTAAACGGTGCGATTAATAACCGCAGTGTACGTCGAGTTTTTGCTTGTCTTGCCGAGAAACGTAATAAACAGATCGAATCTTCCCAGGGCGAAATGTTCCACCGAATAGGTATTCTGCGCGAGAGTCCCTTTCGCGGGACCCTTGAACGTCATTGTGAAGCATTCCTGCTTGGGCGAGGTCGGCACAAACTTTTCAGGTTTTGAGTCGACCATATTAGTAAGCCGCAGCGTCACAGCACGACCTGACGGATCGCGAAATGTGAAGTCGGTATTTACATATGGGAGGAACGAATTCCAATTGAGCTTCGAGAGTGCGTCGGTCGCCGCGGAGATCGCTCGCGGCAAGCGGCCATTCACGGCCTTTTGGCCGGCGGTGTCCCTTATCAACAAGACGGCGCCGAGCGCGGCCGGGGCAGCTACGAGGAACTTTCGACGCGAAATACTCATTTTCATTTACCTCCAAATATGGGGCCGCGAGACGCGCGAAATACGAATTCTGCCGATCGGAACTGCTGCCTATTTAGCCTGGGCCGACAGCATCTTATTGAAAACGGCCTCATAGTAGAGGCCCTCGTCATCTTTTTTTACCGGCACAAGAAAGATCTCCATTGTGCCGAGGTTTTCGTGGTCAAGCCGATAAATGCTCTGGACCGGTTCCGAATCGAGCGGAGCCCTGAACAAGAGAGTGAAGCACTCCTGCGACGCTGTGGAAAGCTGGACATGGGAATCGACAAGCGTCAGATCGAACGCCGGACCATCGCCCAACCGCGCGCGAAATTGCGAATTCAATTCCGAGAAGAATTGATCCTTTGTGGGCAGGGTCGCGGGAACATCGGTCATACAAGGATCAGAGAGCCAATTTTTAATTCTAAATATCAGGAGCCGGGTGGAACGAGAAATAATAATATCAGAAATCGAAAAAGAATTGCTACAAATAAATTAATCGATAGTTTAACGCGGCGTCCACCTCATGCGAACGTTCACGCCATCGTCGCTCGCGACCGAAAATCCGAGGCTCTCAAACAGGTTGCGTGACGGATTGAATGGCTCGACCTGGACGTTTACCGGGCGTTTCTCATCGAGAAGAGCAGCGACCAAAGCTGAGCCGATGCCATTTTTTCGGTATCGCGGGAGAACAGTGATATCGAGAATAGTTGTAAGTTCTGGTTTTCTTTCGACAAAAAGCCGCCCGGCCGCCGAATCGTCGAATAGAATAATGTCATGCGAAGCGGTGGGGAATTCGGACGCATAGTAGCTCGTCTGGGCGGTGAGCTGCTGGCGAAGGAACACGAGCTTTTGCGTTTCATCCCACGACACCATTGCCATTTCGATCTCACGGGCGGCCGCGTAAACCTCGAGCAAAAATTCGCCGTCTTCGACGGTTACAGGCCTCAGGCGAATGCGTTCGGCGTCCGTCATTTCGGCGCTCCGAGAGTAAATGTCATCTCAAATACGAGTTCCGTCTCGCCCGTAATCAAAAAGTCGAGGCGCTCGTAAAGCTGGCGCGCCCGCAGGTTCGTTTTGTTTACATGAAGTATCAGCGGCCGCCCGAATTCGACGGATTCGTTCCGTAACTTGTTGATAACGTGTGTGCCGATGCCGCGGCCGCGATGAGGTGTGAGGACGGCGATGTCGATGAAGAGAATATTTTCGCCGCCCCGCGAAGCTATCGTGCGGCCGACCGTGGCTCCGTCGGCGAGGATGAGGTTGTGTTCGGCCTCCGGGTACTGCATTTGATAGGCTTGTGTTTGCACGTCGAACTGCATCTTCAAAAACGCTTGAGCCTGCAGTTCGTCCCAGCCGAACATTGCTATCTCGTCGCTGCGGGTGCTCGCGTAGAGGTCGTAGAGAAAATCGTTGTCGGCGTCAGTTGCGGGCCGGAGCGTGATGGCAGGCATGGCAAGCATGACGGAGGCGGCGATGGCCGGGGAATACTCCTGCCGCTCGACGTCGCGGCCGGAGCGCGAGAAGGTTACGGCCCAGCGATTGGTGTGCTCGTCGAGCGACAGCGTGAATTCGATCGCTGCACAGCCTTTTGACGGCGGCCTAACGCGAAAAATGTTGGGCAGCCAAGACGTCGTTTCACGAGTGCTGAGTGAGACGCCGCTCGTCAGCCGGGATTCGACCCAGACAGCGAAGCAATCCGCATCATCCGCTTCACCCGCATCAAGCGGATCACACCGCGCCGATAGATTCGACAGCAGCGGTTTTTCGACGGCGATGCGCAGATCGGTTTCGATCAGGCATGCGGGATCGGTCAAGAGTTCGATGTCCTCGGGCCTCTTTAGCGCTCGCGGCGAATGGTGGTTGAGATCATCGAGAAACGCGAGATCAAAGTCGAGCCCGACGGGAATAGTTTCGGAGCGTACCTTCAGGCGGCCCGCGGCGGCGTAAAGAGCGATGGTTTCGGGAATGATCGAGCCACCGTCTTTTAGGAATCGTGTCCTCGCGTCGGCCATTATCGCGACGATATTCTCGTCGTAGCCAAGATAGCCGATCGTCTCGCTAACGACGATATCAAACTCTTTTGGCAGCGAAACATCGAACGAATTGCCGCAGATGACCTCAATGCGATCACTGACGCCATGCTCCGCGGCGAGCGCTTTTATGACGCCGATCAGCATCCGGTCCATCTCGATCGCGACCACCTTTTTTGCACCGAGCTTTGCGGCGGTGATCGCCCAGATGCCGACTCCCGAACCAATGTCGAGCACGACCGAGTCTGCTGTCACGTTAAGCCGCAACGCTTCGTAAAACGCACGGTTGCGCACCGCATCGCGCAGCAGCGTTTCATGGGTCTTCAACAAACGGTGGGTGTGATCGAAATGCCTGGGGTCGGGATTCAGATGAATTAGCTCCTTGGGAAAAAGTGCAGTTTTATTATAGCGGCGAGTACGAATAAGAAAAGGGCGAGCCCATTGAATTGGTGTTCGCCCATGATCGAATCGCTAGCTCTGTGGTATCGGTATCGAGCCGGATTTAGGCTGCTCCTTTTTCGGAAGCTGAAAAACGTATGTGAGAACTCCCGTGACCTTAACGGGCTGGCCCTCGAGAAGCGTCGGCGAGAACTTGGCCTTAAGTGCCGCGTTTTCGGCGGCAACCCGGAGCAACGGATGGCCCGAAACAGCCGTCGCTGAGATCACATCGCCGTTCTCGCCGATCGTTATTTGAGCCGTTACCGCACCGGATGCGTTGACCGCCCTGGCCGCGGTCGGATAAACAGGATGCGGCAGGCTTATCGCTTTGCCGTTCAGAACGCCGCCGCTTATCGACCTGACGTCGGCCGATTTGTCCACGACAAAGTTGTAAACGATAGTTCCGGTGACTCTCACCGGCGAGCCGTTGAGATAGGTCGGCGAGAATCGGGCTTGTCGTGCGGCGTCTTCGGCGGCGGTGCGGAGCGAGGCCCGCATGCGCGACTGGTATTCCTGCTCGACGGTCATGTTTTCCTTTGCCATCTGGTTCGGGTCGGGCTTGACCATCGCCGATTCGACATTCCCTGCCTCGTCGATGATCACCTCGACCGACACGGCGCCGCCAACCTTTGCTATCTTGGCGTCGTCCGGATACATCGGTGTTGGCAGGCTGACCGCCTTGCCGTTCAGGACGCCGCCGCGAATTACCTTTGGTGTGTTCTGCGCGACAACGCTGCCCACGACGAACGCCAAAACGACCAACACAGTCCAGCCAAGCTTAATGCCTTTCATACAACTCCTCCTTTAATTATCCGATTTGCGATACAACCAAATTTAGACACCGATATTACTCTATCGTTCCCTCAAACGGGCGAATAATTTCGCGCTCGATTTTGATATACCTTTTGGTCAAAAAACGGCGAAACGCGTTACCCGAGGATATGACATAAAATGGCAGAAAACGGCAACCTTCCTGAATACAATATTTACGTAGATTGGCACGTATTTTGCTTATTAAAGTCTCGAGGGGTTGGTGCCGATAGGCACTGAGGAGGACAGGAAAAATGAGGACGATCAAAACAAACGGAAACGAGTTGATGGCGATCAGAAGTTTTTCTCGCCGAATTGAAAATGCAGTTGAAATAATCGAGCGCGAGACCGTAAAAACGGTGGCGATCGAGTCTCCGGCCCCGACCGGTTGGACGCAGATGCCGCGGCTCGTGATCGAGGACGCGGTCGAGGCGACCAGGGATCTTATAGCGAAGGCTCGTTCGGAAGCGAGCGGATCCGCCGTATTGCGCGAGTTAATAGGTACGCGAGTGCAGACGCGATAACGACGCGGCAGAAGGCGATCAAGGGGAAAGGCAAGACAGTTGTGCGGATCTTGCCTTTTTTGGCGCCAAATCAACGCCCACAGCATTTACATTTTTTGCCGGTGCCGGCGAGATCGAGAGCGGCGAACCGCTCCTCGTTCTCGGCACGGATCGGGTCGCGATCCATCGAGTCGAAGTAATCATTGATCGCCTCGACCACGGTCAGCTTTTCGAGGTTTGGCAAATTCAAAAAGCCGTGAAATACGACGGCCGCGTCATCGGTCATATCTTCTTATCTCCCGTTTCCATCACTTTAAGAATCTTTACGAGATCGCCCACATCGTCGTAAATAGAAGGCAATAGATTACCGCGCAAGAAATAGCGAGAGCGACAAACCCTTGCCATTTGGGAAGCGATAGAGCTCCACATACAAAACCGATTATCGCCGCCAGTTCCGAACACGAAACAATTATTTGCGCCGTGCCGACACGTTCGAAAACGAAATTGGATTTCAAACAAATAACTAAGATCGCAGATATAGTTGACATCACTACGCCCGGCCATTTTACGAATTGTCGTATTGTTTCACAGCTCATATTTCGCTTCTGATCCGTGTCCCGCAAAATTTCCCGCCAAAGTCCGCATCGATTGTATATAAGTGACCATTGGCATACCATAGACCGATGACTACAGACGAATTTCGTGCCTTGGCTCTGAGCTTCCCAGAGACCGAAGAGAGCTCGCACATGGACCATCCGGATTTCCGTGTAGGCGGTAAGATCTTTGCCACGATCGCGCCGGACGGGATGCACGGAATGGCCAAGCTGACGTCCGATCAGCAAGAGGTGATCCTGCGCGTTGCGCCCAGGGTGTTCGAGCCGGCGAGCGGTGCGTGGGGCCGCAAGGGTGCGACGATGATCGACCTCGAGCAGGCCGCCGAAGACGACGTTCGCCACGCACTGAGCGCTGCCTGGCGCAACACCGCTCCTAAAGCGGTCCTCGAGCGATACGACTAGGCGGCCTCCTCCGCTTCTCCCTCAAGGCTTTTTGCCCACCTCAGGAACGAATCCTCATAAACCAACCAACCGAACTTACCGTTAGGCCCGGCACCGGCTGTTTCGAACACGCCCTGCTCGCACATATTGGCTAGCGTCCGCCTGGTGAGCGGGGGAACAATAATGCGATGACGCCTGATAAGGCGCTCGACCTCGGCGAGCCGTAATTTCGGCCTCGTAGCAATATCCAACAGTTGTGTCTTTCGTCTCATAGATCAATAACCTCTTTTTTTGCTAGTAATTACCTTTCGATCGGGAAAATCACCCCAGATCGAGAAACCCGCGTCTGCCTTCCCGGAAAACCACGTCGAATCGAGAAAAGCAGGTAAATGTACGAAACTTAGGTCGTTTCGGGAAAATGCCTATAACGCTTTTCGCTGGGCCCGTGTAACCTGATCACGGTCGGGCGAAATGCAGTGACGGAGTGAATCAAAGAACATTTGGCTGTCCGCAAATCGTCCGACCGTTAAAGAGTATCAAACATTGTAGGATGTTGCAAGGATGGGACGTTATGCGAGGGATAAAAATGACATTCGATGAAACAGACAAAAAAAAGGCTTTGGCGATAGTGAGAGTTTTCGAGACGGGCAAAGCCGCAGGCGGCTATACGGCAGTGGCGGTGCTCGATGATGGGGCCGGTGTCTCGTATGGGGTCAACCAATTTACGCACCGGTCGGGATCGCTCCTGCGAGTGATCGAAAAATATCTCGCGAGAGGGTCGAATGTCGGGCGAGCGGTGCTTGAGGCTAATCTCGGCTCGCTCCGGCGGACGACCGTCGCGGCGATCAGAATCCTGGCCGACAATACTGCATTCAAAAACGCTCTGCGGGCTGCGGCGATAACGCCCGAGATGCGGGCCGCTCAGGATGCGGCCGCCGAGGAGCTTTATCTCAAGCCCGCGATCGACGCGTGCGAAGAGATGGGATTTACGATGCCGCTCTCGTTGGCGGTCATCTACGACTCGATCAATCACGGCGGCTGGGAGCGGATCCGCGATCTTACCGGAGGCGTAGCCTCCTCGTTAGTTAAAGGAGGTCTGCCGGAAAGGCAGAGCCT
>JBDTZW010000145.1:0-4032 GCA_040004905.1 Acidobacteriota bacterium | reverse complement strand
ATCGCTGAGCACGGTGTACTGCAATTCGTTCTTTTTCGCGACGGCCATGGACGCGTCCGGGTTCTCGACCGAGATCGCGACAAGTTTGCCGCCCGCCGCGTTAATGTCGGCGAGACGTCCCTGTAAGGTGTGCAAATAGGTGTTGCAGAACGGGCACCACGAGCCGCGGTAGAACACCACGACGAGATTGCTTTCCTTCAAAAGGACGTCGCTGCGGACGTCGTTACCGGTTGCGTCCTTCAGGGTAAACGACGGCATGGTTGCCCCGACCGTCAAAGCCGTCTTAACGGCTTCCTCGGGCGAGACTGCTTGTGCCTGCACCCCGACGGCCGACGCGAACAACACAAATACAAATATTCCAAACAGATCAATACTTACCTTTTTCATCTATCCTCCACGATGTATCAGTAAAAATACTACGAGCCTACCTTATCAGATTCCTGAGAAGCCAAGATCTATTCCACAGGTCTGCATTTATACGACGGACTCTTTGCATATATTTACAGAGCTTTGCGGTTTCGCGACACTCTTTTTCACCGCGGCCGCGGCCGCGTCCAAGTTAATGCACAATTCGTCGCGAAACGATGGGTAGGCTGACATTTAATTTTATTCATAGCCAAAGCCTTTTTCACGTGCGGTGGCCGTTTCTAATGTCGAATTCAGGGCAATGGAGTGGTCAGAAGGGGCGCCTTATGATCTTGCTGGGGAGATCAGGGCATCTGGCTGCGGATGCAGTTCAGCGTTCTCAGCCGCGAGGTCTTTTTCACGCCCGATCCGTTAAGGGAAGTCCGAATAGAACCTATCGCTCTCCCTCCTTCGCTTCACCCAATAATTTAATACTTAGGCAACTTATCCGACACACGGAATTCAATCGCTCCTCCTAAGCTGTCTCTTACGCCGAAATTGATCCTGAAACTGGTGCATGAAATTGTTCAATGCTTCAGGAACTCTGCCTATCAGTCATCTTCCACGTTGTCATTACTGTTATGAGCATTTCCGCGGGTGAAGAGAGACGCCACCAGGCTATGGAACCATTGATCGAAGACAGATCTTTTGAGGAGATTATGAATTTCAATATACGACCATTAACACGATTTCGACGGACTATTCCGATCCTTGTTTATTTACTATTTGTGGCCGCGATCGCCCACGGGCAATCTGAAACCGCGACCGTGTTGGGAACTGTGCACGATGCGACCGGCGCCGTGATGAGCGGTGCAAATGTGACGCTGAAAAATGTCGCGACGAGTATCAGCTTCTCAGCCACGACGGACTCGAACGGCGATTATCAATTCGTTAATGTAAAGATCGGCGTTTATGAAATTGCGGTCGCAGCTTCCGGATTCAACAAAACCATTGCGGAAAATGTGAACGTGACCGTTAATGCACGACAGCGAGTCGACCTGGCGCTCCAGGTAGCAACGGCGACCGAAACAGTGACGGTCACGGGTGCCGCGGAAATATTGGAATCGGAATCAAGCGAACGGGGACAGGTGATCCAGCGTAAACAGATCATCGAGTTGCCGCTAAATGGACGTTCTTACGCAAATCTTGCGTTACTCGCACCCGGTGTCGCGGCATCGAGCACGAACAATCCCATCGGCGGTGGCGGACGCGAAGCTGCGTTCAATGTTAATGGCCTTCGGGCTACCGTAAACAATTTCCTGCTGGACGGCGTCGATAACAACGCGTACGGTACCAGCAACCAGAGCTTTTCGAGCCAGGTCGTCCAGGTTTCGCCGGATGCCATCGCCGAATTCAAAGTACAGACCAACACCTATAGCGCCGAGTTTGGCCGTTCGGGCGGTGCCGTAATAAATGCGACCTATCGAACAGGCGGCAATCAGTTTCACGGCTCCGCTTGGGAATTTCATCGAAACACCGTCTTGAATGCGGTTGGATTCTTCAAGCCGACCGGCGGGGTCAAGCCGCCGCTGCTTCGCAATCAATTCGGATTTACCTTCGGCGGACCGATCATTAAGGACCGCACATTCTTTTTCGGCGATTACGAGGGATTCAGGCAGATACAGAAGAACCTGGTTTTTTCTAATATCCCGACCCTCGCTCAGAGGAGCGGGGTTCTTTCAATAGCGGTGCGTGATCCCCTTACCAATACGACATATGCGGCGGGTACCCCTATCCCGATGACTACCTTTGCTACAAAAGTGTTGAACGAATTGCCAACACCCAATCTCGTTGACGTGCCGGGAAATAATTATCGGGAGCTTGTGCTCAACAGGAATTTCAACGACAAATACAACATTCGTATCGACCACAAGATCAACGACGTTCTGAGCATATTTGGCCGCTGGAGTTATCGAAAGTCCGCCGAGTTTCAGGGCCCGAATATTCCTGGACCGTCTGGCAGCAATCAGAACGGCTTCGTCGATATCCTGAACAAACAGCTTGCACTCGGCGGTACATATGCCTTCAAAAACGCGTCTGTTCTAGACGTTAGATACTCATGGTCAGATATAAAAGCAGGCAAAAGGCCTCCCCTGACTGGAGGCCCTAGTGTTTTCGATCTTTACGGCATCACGGGATTGCCGACCGATAAGTCGATCACGGGTGGTCTGACGACGCAGACCGTCGGCGGCATCTCCCAGCTCGGACGGCAGGCAACCAACCCGCAATTTCAAAATCCTCAGAATTCCGACTTGAGGCTTAGCTATGCCTTTCTTTTCAGGCGGCACAGCTTCAAGGTCGGTTACGAATACCTGCGCGTGAATACCGACGTGCAGGACACCAATCCTTTGATGGGTCTCGATACCTACACGGGACAGTTCAGCAAGCCATTACCTCCGCCGCCCGCGAATCCGATGGACCCGCCAAACCCACCTCTCCCAAGCAACAATCTCTACAATCTCGCCGACTTCTTCTTCGGCTATCGCAGCCAATACGAGCTTGCCAACTTAACGGTCGCTCATATGCGGCAGCGATTTCATTTCGCCTATGTTCAGGACGACTTTAAGGTCAATCAAAAGTTAACACTGAACCTCGGGTTGCGATACGAATTTGGAACGCCTTATTACGAAAAGAATAATAATCTTTCAAATTACGATCCTGTTACGAACACGATCCTGCTCGCTAAAAATGGTTCGCTCTACGATCGGGCACTGGTCGATCCGGACTACAACAATTTCGGTCCACGTTTGGGATTTGCGTATAACATTCTCAACAAAACTGTGATCCGTGGCGGCTACGGGTTGGGCTATGTGTTTCTAAACCGTTTAGGAAGCGCGGATATTCTCGGGACCAATTTCCCGATCATTACGCGGGCCGCGGTCGCCCAAGGACAGCCCACACCAGCCAATCCGCTGTGCGTCGGCGACGTATTTGCCTCAAACTGCTTCCGGGCGACCCAGCAGGGCTACCCGACGAGCGCTTTGCCAAATAATGTGACGCTGTATGTTCCGCGAGATAAACCGACTACGAGCATTCAGAACTGGCAGCTATCTGTACAGACAGAGCTTTTCAAGGGTACCGTTCTCGACGTTGCCTACGTCGGAAATCGAGTGAAGGATTCGGTTTTGCTTGCCGATCTTAATCAGGCGCGGCCCGTGACTATCGCAGAGTTTGCGGCTTCTCTAGCAACGCCGTCAACGCCCTTGCCTTCGCTTCAATCTCGTCGTCCGATCCGGGGTTTTGGATCGATCTCTGCGGTCCTGCCGGAAGGATTCTCTAACTACAACGCGCTTCAGGTGAAGTTGGAGCGCCGGTTCAGCCGCGGCCTATATCTGCTCAATTCCTTTACGTGGTCAAAGGCAATTGATAACGGCTCGCAGGTATTGGAGGAGCCTAATGGAAATACGGGAACGCCCCAAGACATCCATAGTTTCCTGGCAGATAAAGGGATCGGAGCTTACGATCAGCCCTTTAACAATACTACTAGTGCGGTGTTCGAATTGCCGTTCGGACGCGGGCGATGGATCGGCGGAAATATGAACAAGGTTCTCGATACCTTTGTTGGGGGATGGACGTTAGATGCTATTAACACAATGATCAGCGGTCAGCCAATTAACCTACGCGTTC
>JBDTZW010000342.1:0-13691 GCA_040004905.1 Acidobacteriota bacterium | reverse complement strand
AAACGTGAAATTTAACTTTTACGTTCAGTCCGTAAAAGGCCCACAGGACAGCTAACGAAAAAATCAGTACCTGGAAACTTGGGTTCGGAGGATCCGGGTAAAGGTCTTATTTGTGACTTTGCGCACAGACCTTTTTTATTTGAAATGCGGTGATTGGTGATCGATAAACATTTTATCGGTATCCTTTATCACTGGACATGAACATTCCTATCCGAGATTGCATTGTTTTCATCGCGTTGGACGTGCTGCTCGTGATTTTTTCACCGTCCTCCGTGTGGCCGCAGCTTTGTTCTAATATTGGGGGCGCCAATCCCTCGACGATCACTGAGAATTTTGACAACCTCGGAGCCAGTCCCGCCCCGCGAAGCGACCAAACGACAAAGCTGACCGACCTCTCTGCTTTACTTCCTAACAACCCGCCTGCCAGCCGCTTTCTAGGCCGATTTGATAATACCTTCAATGACGCGGGCGGTGTCGTTAACCTTCCGTGGGCGATCGTCGAAGAAGGCCCGGTATCGTCGACTGTATCGGGGCGATATAACGTAGGCAACGGCTCGACCGCGGCAGCAAACACCTACAGTTTTGCGAGCACAACCGTACCGGCCGATCGCTCTCTCGGTTCGCTCACCAACACATCCGCCGATCGCAACCTTCTCGGAAGCTGTTTCACCAATACGTCCGGAGCCGCTCTCGCCACGGTGTATATCGGATACGCAGGCGAACAGTGGCGCAACGGCGGGAGTAATATTCCGGACCGTCTCCGGTTTCAGTACGCCGTCGAAGCCGGCCCGTCCACCAGCAACATCTTTACTGCGAACGGCGGTGCCTTTACGGATTTCAACACGCTTGATTTCGTGTCACGCATAACGAGCGCGACGGCGGCAGGCCTGGACGGAAATCTGGCGGCCAATCGCCGGGTGTTTATCCCCACGGCTGTCCCCGCCGCGATCCCGGCTGGCGGAAAACTATTTATCCGCTGGATCGACGTGCGGACCGGTACGGGTACGAACGACGACGCCTTGGCGATCGACGACTTTTCAATAAGTCTAATGCCCCCGACGGCGGCAGGTGTCTCTATCAGCGGACGACTTTTCAGTGCCAAGGGCGGTTCATGGTTTAGCTCACTCAGAACGACCGTGACCCTGAGCGATACAGCGGGAAACATTCGGACCGCACAAGTCGATCCATTCGGCTTTTATACTTTCGCCGACGTTCCCGCGGGTCAGGCGTATGTATTGAGCGTTAGGTCAAAACGATCCCAGTTCTCGCCGCGTGTTGTAACTGTCGACGATCAAATATCCGATCTCAACTTAACAGCCGAACAGTGATAGGTATTATGGTATGGTCAGCGTCTTAATTTACAAATTTCACATCTCATTTCTCATTTGATCCGCTTTCCAGAAATGCATTTCAGAGCGCAAAAAAAAGGATGGCGTTCACCACCATCCTTGAAAGAGCCTTCGCCTATAATTCCCCGATGTCCGAGGGGTAACAGTTAGAGGTTTTCTGGTCAGTCCTAACTAAAACCTCAGGTAGAACAACCCGGCGACGCTTGCCCAAGCGTCGGTCGTCCTTGTTCGCAAATGAGCCTTTGAAAATTCAACCTTGAACGATCAGAGTGCTTTTGAAAGGAGGTCAAACACTCTTCTCGGCCGCTTAAACTTCTTTAAGCTCCACCACCGTAACCCGAGTCAAAAGCTCCCACCGTGC
The DNA here is from genome assembly GCA_040004905.1 of Acidobacteriota bacterium. Classification (GTDB taxonomy): domain Bacteria; phylum Acidobacteriota; class Blastocatellia; order Pyrinomonadales; family Pyrinomonadaceae; genus OLB17. Next base: position 11,981 of record JBDTZW010000342.1, on the reverse strand, counting down.
GTTTTCGCACATACTTGCCAATTTATTTCCAGAGTGCGAGCGCATGTCCGCCGGGATATACGATAGTTTCGGCCGAGTGTGTCACCAATAACGTTTCCATCGGTGCTGGCTGTATCGCGCGACCCAAACAAGTTGAACGGCTGAACAAAAGTGAACATTTTGAACAGTTAGACAACCCTGAACACGAACATCATCCGCTGGAGCCAGCGGCAAAATATGCTGAAACCGTGGAACATGACGCCTTTTCCCGGTCGTAATTTGCCCGCATTTGTGCAAAGTGTGGAACGTACCACAATCTGCGCAACACCGCTCGTAACGTTTCACCTCTTCACGGAGCTAGGCTAGGCCCAATGCGCGGGCTTTCACGCACCTTCCTAGAACTTATAAGCGCCCGTCACAGATCCACGCAAGCAAGGCCCCGGTTTTATTGGGAAAATCTATTTATATGTGCGACAAGGCACAGTTGACGTGGAATATAACTTGCATCATTAGGTACACAAAAACAGGAGATCCCTGACTCGAAGGATTCCTGGTGAAAATGCTTCCGCAGGATCGTTACCGAGATAAAAATTATGAAAGTCGCCGCCGGCCTAAAGGTCCAGCATAAGTGTCTCGAATGCACGTTCAGGGGTGAGAAGTTCTTTTGTAACCTTCCCGAGGAACAGCTTCAGGCTTTTGAGAAGATCAAGATCTCGACCTCGTTTCCGAAGCACGGGACAATGTTCATCGAAGGGCAGCCCTCCACCGGCATCCACCTTCTTTGCCAGGGCCGCGTAAAGCTGTCGACAAATTCACGCAGCGGAAAAGCTCTTATCTTAAGGATCGCCGAGCCCGGCGAGGTACTAGGCCTGAGCGCCGCTCTCTCCGGCGGCCTGCACGAAGCGACCGCCGAGGCCATCGAGCCCTGCCAGGTAAATTTCGTCAGGCGCGATGAGTTTATTCGATTTATCAAGGCCAATCCCGCCGCCACGTTCAGCGCGATCGAGCAATTGAACTACAAATACCACACCGCCTACGCCCAGGTCCGCTCGCTCGGCTTGTCAGCCTGTGTCGCAGATAAATTGGCCGCTCTGATGTTGGAGTGGGCAAGCCACGTACCATCGCTAAACGGCGATGTACACATCAACGTGCCCTTCTCGCACGAAGAGATCGGCGAAATGATCGGCACGACGCGCGAGACGGTCACGCGCTTATTAAAGGAATTCCGCAATCGCGACCTTATAACCCTCAAGCGGTCAGACCTCCATATTCTTAACAAACATCAGCTCGAAGCCTCGATCGGTACCAGGTAGTAGCTCGGGTGAATCAGGCGTTTATTTGCCGGGTGTGACATTAGTCGGGTCATCCGGTGACAGCGCTCACATACACTTGATTTCCAACTACTTAGAATACGACAGGACACCTGTCCACCCGTCTTTAATTTTATAAATGAGGTCGCGGCGTCGGAGGAAAAGACATGAAATCGTTAAGAAGAATTAAAGTTGCGTTCCTGGGACTGTCACTTTTGCTCTTCATATTTTGGCTCAGCTCCAGCGCTCTGACCAACGTCGCAGCACTGCATTTCACCGGCGCATCGATCGAACCTGATCCGGGTTTTGTGCTTGCCGGCGATGACTACGTCGGCAGCGAAACGTGTAAAGCGTGTCACGAGGACCAGTTCAACGCGTTTTCCAAAACCAAGCACGCCGGGTTGACCGACCTTAAGAGCTGGAAGGGCAAGGCACATGGCTGCGAGTCATGCCACGGCCCAGGCAGCAAGCACGTCGAAGATCCGACCGTCAAAGGCAGCATCATTTCGTTCAAGGGCAAAGACGCGAAAGCCGTTTCCGAAACCTGCCTCGCCTGCCACGCCGGGCGTGAAAGCCATAACGAATTCAGACGCGGCGAGCACTGGCGAAACAACGTCGGTTGTACCGATTGCCATACGCCGCACGGCCCGGGTAAAGAAAATCTAAAAGCAGGGTCGATCACCTTTATCGGCCCCGCGAACGAGCAGCGTCCGAATCAGGCTGAGGCGTCAATGCTCAAACAGAGCGAGCCGCAGCTTTGTATGAGCTGCCACGTCGAGACCAAATCGCAATTCAGCAAGCCGTTTCATCACAAGGTGCTCGAGGGAACGATGCGATGCAGCGATTGTCACAATGCCCACGGCGGATTCGAAGCAAAGCAGACCAAATTGGCCGTCGGCGTCGATGCCGCATGTATCAAATGCCACGCTAACAAGCAGGGTCCGTTCGTCTACGAACACGCTCCACTAAAGGTCGAAGGCTGCGCCGCATGCCACACACCGCACGGATCGGCAAATGCCAAAATGCTCAAGCGTGCATCTGTAAAACAGCTCTGCATGGAATGCCATAGCAGCATCACCGATTCGCTCGCACCGGACGTGCCGTCGTTCCACAATCAGGCCACCGTCCGATACCAGGATTGCACCGTGTGCCATTCGGCCATCCATGGCTCGAACACGAACAACCGGTTCTTTAGGTAGTCATTTAAGAGGATAAGATTATGTATAACGCAGCGATTCCACGGCCTGCCACGTTCGTGAGATCTGCCCTTGTCGTCATCGGCTTAATGGGCGCCGGTGTGCTTTCAGGTGTCTCCGCCCAAAGCGCCGCTCCCTCACCGACACCTTCGTTCGAAAGATTTGATGTTACCGCCAGCGTCGAAGGCGGAGTTCGCGGCGTCGATGTCAATGGCAGCGGCAACAAATTTCGCAGCGATCTGAATTACCGTCCGGGGTTCCGGATCTTCGACTCGAGTTTCATGGTCGAAGATCACGGCACCGGCCAGAAACTGTTTGATACGCTGCTCGTCACCGCCAGCGGATTTAACGCCGACCCGACCGGCGCCGTCCGTCTTAAGATGGACAAAAAAGGCGACTACGAATTTGACGGGAACTATCGCACAGTAAAATATTTCAACAATCTCAACAATTTCGCACTCAATGAGCATAACGCGGACTACCGGCAGAATTTCGGCGACATGGACCTGACCGTCTGGCCGGAACGCGAAAAGTTCAGGATGCGATTCGGCTATTCCTTTAACCGTGCGAACGGAAGCGGAAGCTTTACCACCCGAGCGTACAGTGATGAGTTCCCTGTATCTTCCGTTATCGATTCGAAGTCGGATGACGTTCGCGCCGGCATTGAAGGGAAGCTCTGGGGATTTAATTACTCGCTGTCCGAGGGATATCGAGTTTTCCACGATGACACGGCATATTCCCTACTCGCTCCGAACCTCGGAAATAACCCGATCAACAACGGCCGCCTGTTTACCTTCACCCGGCAATACCCGATACGAGGCACGTCGGCGTTTACCATCTTTTCGGCCCAACGAACGTTTGCCAAAAAGCTCGATTTCACCACCAGGTGGATCTATTCGATCACTGACACAACTTTTAGGCTTAACGAGTTTCAAACCGGCCGCGACAACTCGAACAACCAGGTCACGCTCGATCAATTCAACTCGAGCGGCAATTCCAACCGTCCCCAGACACGGGGCGACATTGGCCTGACATGGTCTGTAACGGACAAGCTTCGTATTTCGGACACATTCTCGTACGATCATTTTACGATCGGCGGTAACAATCTTTTTGCCGAGGCCCTCTTCACTTCGACGGCCGCCGGTGTGCCACGTGCCACGGTTTTCACGAATACGCTTTCAAATTACATTACCCGATACAGGCGGCTTTCCAATTTGGTCGAGGGCGACTATCAGGTCAACAATCGCTTTGGTTTCAACGTCGGTTGGCGATTTGGACACCGCAACGTCGAGGTCGCAACGTTCGATCGAAACTTTGCTTCGGCAACACCGACAGTCGAGGTCCAGGATTTCAATAACCCGACAAACAGCGTCATAGCCGGAATGAAGATCAAGCCGCTGAAAGCCTGGACGATCTACGGCGACATCGAATACGGTCGGGCCGATAACGTCTTTACGCGGCTCGCTAATTACAACTTTACAAATTTTCGCATCCGCAGCCGCACGAATCTAAAGAAGTTTGCTTTTAACCTTTCGGCCATAGTTAAGAACAACAACAACCCGGGCCGTGGCGATGGCTCGACTCGTGATTTTGCGGCCGACAGCAAGAGCCGCATCGTCGCCAGCAGCCTCGATTACACGCCTGTCGATAAACTGACCTTTAGCGGCGGCTATACTTACAACTACCAGACAAGCCAGGCAGCGATCCTCGCACCGATCAACGGGGTGATAACTGAAGGCATCAGCGAATATTTCGTTCGAGACAGCTACGCGTTCTTTGACATAACCGCTAACCCGATAAAGCGCGTTTCGCTTTACATCAGCTATCGTATCGACAAGGACAGCGGCCAGGGCGACCTTCGTTCGACCCGCATTCAAGATGTAATCACATCTTATCCGATGCGCTTTCACACACCCGAAGCAAAGCTCGCGGTCAGGCTTACACGAAACATCGATTGGAACCTCGGCTATCAGTTCTATGACTATGCCGAAGTCTTCCAGACAGCCCAAAACTACCGGGCCCACCTTCCCTATACTTCACTTAGAATTCACTGGGGAACCAAGGCCGGCGACCGTTTCAAGTAAAGAGTTCGCAGGGAACATAAAAGTGCTCCGGGTCCATACGGGTCCGGAGCATTTTTATTTCTTAGATGCTTTCCGTTTTAGAATCCGGCCATCTTTATAGCCTGCCCTTTATGGCATTCGACACATTGAAATTTTGAAATATCGCCGAGGTTCAGCGGATGCTTAAAGGTTCGGTCGCCTTTGTGGCACGCCGCGCATTGCCAGGTGTTCTTATCACCTAAATTCACCGGATGCTGAAAGACGCCTTTATCAGGAGTGAATTTCTTTCCCGCAAAACTCTGGTCGAGAGTAACGTGGCAGACGCTGCACTCGTTGCGGATCACCTTGCCGTCCGTACTAAAGTGCTGGCCGTCATGGCAGCGAAAACATCCCTGAGCGTTGTAATGGCCGATGTTGTTAGGATGCGCTTTCCAATCCGTCTTCATCTCCGGGAAGAAATACGTCTGATATATCCTCTGCAGCTCAGTCACCGCTTTATCTACCGAATCTTTCTTTGACGAAAAGACATCTGCAAAATTGGTTCGGTAATAGTCGTTAACGTCGGTCGCGATGGTTGCCACGGCTTCGTCATTAGTGTTGTATGGCTTCGATAAGGTCTCCACCGCCTTTGCCTTGATGAACGGAAGTTCGATGTCGAGGCTGCCCGCGTCAAGCGATCGATCGACCGCTTGATTGGGCGAGAGATAATCGTGCGTAGGCCGGTTATGGCAATCGATGCAATCCATCTTGCGCTTCGATCCCTGCTCGATCTGCTGCGATGACAGACCCGAGTCCTTCGCAGTGTACTCAACGACCTTTCCGCTCGCGTCCTTCATCCGAACCCACGGGATCACTTCGCGTTTATCATCCGTAGATATGAAGGTAACCTCGTTGGCAATATTCATATGCCAGTGGATACCGCCGACCGGTCCGCCTTTCGGATCGCCGCCGCCTACCTTGATCAACATCCTGGTCTGATTCAACGAATTGTTCTGGTCATACTCGTAGTGATTGAATACCTTTAGCTGGTCTCCGTAGTATTTCTCGGACCAATGACACTTTTGGCAAGTCTGCGTCGCCTCACGCATGTTTTTTACCGGTGTTTCGATGGGGCGATTAAAGTGGCCGGTGATCACCCCGTAGAGCTGGTGCATGCCGTTGAATTTGGCGTAGGCATACGCCTGAGCACCGCCCCCGACGTGGCACTCGACGCATGCCACCTTGGCATGATTCGATGCATTGTACGCAATGAACTCAGGCTTCATTACGTTATGACAAGCCTGCCCGCAAAACGTTACTGATTCAGTGTATTCAAACGCACGGTAGCTTCCGAACCCGCTGATAAATAAGAAAGCGAACGCAACACAGAGAAAAACAAGGAAGGTTCGGCGACGCCTCGGATCGTTGAGATCGAGGACCGGATATGCCGGTATCTCGTCATCCGAGTAAAGCCGGCGCCGGCGCCTCTCCCAAAGAGCGCCGACAAGCACGACGAAAATGCCAAACCCGAGAATGCTCGGAATAAGGATGAACGTTATGAGGTCGCTGTAAGGATTGTCGCCCGATGAACCGGTAAGTTCAATGAGTATGAGCAGGGTAATACTCGTCAGACTCGCCGCGATGATCGCAAATCCCGTGAAGCTGATGTAATTGCGAAGCAGGCTAGGAGTCGGTCGTTTCGGCACCGGCTCGCCTGCGGTTTCAACTGTCCTTGCTTCTTCTTCGCTCATAGTATTCCTTCGAGGGATCGGCCAACGAAAACGCAGATAAGCCATGACCCGCGGCAGCCCAAAACTGATGATCTTTTGATCAAAGGTTTCGTCATCCGCCGGTCAAGGCTCAACACAAAGTCGTCAGCAACTAAAGATCTATCTTAATTGGCTGGCGCTCTAAGGCATTTCATGTACGCAGACAAAGCCTTGGCGTCGTCTTCGGTTACCCCTTTTGTTTCAAATGCAGGCATGTAAGGCGGCTTTTCGCCCTTCTTGCCCTTCAGAATCGCCGCTACCTGTTCATCGACCGGTTTAGCGGGATCATAGAATTTATCCGCCTTCGGGCTATGGCAAGCGGCACATTTAGCCTTAAATATCGCAGCTGGGTCGTCCATAGCCTTGGCCGCTCCGCGTACCGGCATCGTTTCGAACACACCGGACGCTACAAGCGGCAATGCAAAAAATACGATCGCAAAAAATTTGACTCTGTTGATCATGATAATTCGATCTCCTAAATACTCTTGTCCGTGACGCAGACAATTTCACAACTTAGTTCGCAATCGACATGCCACCGTCGGCCTGAAGTTCAGGCCGGGCTTTCTACGCAAAAACGCATACCGATCGCCAAACTCAATCAATTGCACCGATCAAGCGCGAGGTTTCCCGCACGGGGCGCGTTAAAACTTGAATGTCCGTCCGGCATGACATCGTCGGCAATTGTTAAAATCCTCCGGCCCGAATGCCCGCTTGTTGTTATGACAGGTCGCGCAGCTCGTCGCTCTCCCCGGAGCAAAGTGCATTGCCGCCATCGGCTCCGAAACCTGATCGGTTTGTGAGCCGCCGGCACGAGCTGTGTGGCAGCTCGTACAATTTAGCGAGCCTGTCGCTGTATGCCTCGAATGGCTAAAGTTAACCGCGTACGGCCGGGCGAGAGACGCAAAATGCGTCGGACGGCCAAGCTCGTGACATATATTGCAGGACCCGATGTTACGTCCGGCCACTTCAGCTCCCGCCTTATGACACTGGAAACAAGTTACATGCGCCGACGCACCAGACGGTATCGACAATATCGCACCTCCGCGCGTCGAGCGGTGACACGTGGCACAGCCCGTCTGTCGAATATGCTTCGCGTGATCAAATCTTGCGCTAAAACTTCGCAGCGGCGGGAACCCTTTGAGAGCCCCGGCATCCGTGTTCGTATGACAGATCGTACATATCGGGCCGGACTTCTCGGCAAATTGCTGAACATGACACCCTGAACACGGCAAATGTCCCGATCGTTTCGGAATCGCAGAGTTGTCATCGCGTTTGTGACAAAGCAAACACGGAAGCCGCTGATGCATCGGATTCGTGTGCAAAAACCGCGAAAAATCCTGTTCCTGACTCTCCGTTTCTATCGGTTCCGGCGGCGGTTGCTCGGCGGTCACGTTATTACTTGTCGAGCTCGCCGAGACAGCGAACAGAAGCAAAATGCTGCCGACAATGAGGACGCATAGCTCCAGCTGGCGGTTGCTGCTCAGGACCCGAATTTTTCGTTCTTTGCCTTTAATAACGACCAGCTTTCCTTCTATTTCTTGATCGCCGCATTCGCGATCGCGTCCAGATGCGATGTCGGAATCGCAAGCTTTCCAAAGGTCACGTGGCACTTAACGCACTGAAATGCAGCGTTAGCCTTGCGGGCGTCAACGTCGAAATTCAAAGCTCCGCCGTCGTCCGAGGTCGCGGTTGCGTGGCAAGTCGCGCACGCCGCGACGCTTACCCTTCGTGTCGACGGATCTTCGGTCTTTATTTTGGTCACGTCGTGGCATGTCGAGCAGCTTAATTCTGCGTGACTAAACCATTCATGCCTAAACTTTCCCGCGGACTCACGCCGCGACCATGTGTCCCGCGTGATCTTGTCGTCAATGCCCATCGAGGACGCAATTTTTGGATCGAAATCGGTTGGCGGCATCGGCATTTTAAGCTTATGACAAGTCGCACAATCGTTCGGTGCCGGCAAAATTCCGGTATCTGCCGAATGACATGTAAAGCATGTCGTGTGCCCAATAGGCATCGTTTTGAACGTGCCTTTCTTCAACCAAAAATCGTCTTCGAGCTTTGCGGGCGGCTTGGTAACGTATTCGTCGTCCGACTCACCCTGCGGTTTGAATGTCTTGTGGCAAACGGTGCAGCTCTCCTCACCCGCGGCACGAGCGAGGCGAACATATGCGGCATTGGTGAATATCCCGTCCGTTCGATCGCCGCGGGAAACGATCTCGATATGCTTGTCATGGGGAAACCCCACCGAAAAGTCCGAAACATGGCCTTTGGCCTTTGCTGACAGGTCAAAGACCTCTCGCGGGTTCGGAAACGGGTTCCGAATCGGATCGCGCGGTGGAAACGCATTCACATGGCATATCGAGCAAATATTAGGCGTCGCGCCGCGAAAGAACTGCTGGCGATGACAGTTAAGACAAGATTCGTGTTTCGGATATTCCGTGATGTCGGGAAATGCGTCCTTCTCAGCCCTCACTTTCTTCCAGTTACCCGAGGGAAATTTGTGGCAGGTCGCACACTCCAGTCGGTGTGCCTTAGAACTATGTTCAAACTGGGAATACTTCGGCACCGAAGCGTTTCTGCGAGCCGGAGTCGGCGAAACTGCCGCTGGTTCGGACGAGACGGTCCATGAAAAGGGCAGGGACGAGAAACTGCCGAAAGCGCCGATCGCAAAAAAGACCGCGATCACGACCAAACGAAAACCCGTCAGTATTTTCGCGGAAACCGTATTCATCTGATAGCCAGAAAGCCGGGCAATGCACTCGTACGGTGATGTTAATCAATCGCCCCGAATCATAATGTGATACTTATCACATCGCCGATTTCCAGACGTGTTACGCTAGTGCGAAATATCTCGCGATTTTAGATAGATTCGTCCGCCTGATTTCTCGATTCAAATCGTTCGCAAACGCTAAATATAGGCAAATAGGCGATTTGTAGTGAATCTTTTTTCTAGGGTGCATCGGCATGTGAATTGCGAATCATTTCGCGGTATTGAAATTCGGCCTGGCCCAGGGCTTTCCCAGACAAGTAAATATGTCCGCATTGGAAGAAACAATAAAACATACGCCGATCCATATTCCGAAAAGTGGAATTAGACGAGAATCGATCCTTTCCCGCTTTCTCAAATTTCTGTGCTCGGTTCGCTTAGGCGTCGGACTGCTGATCACGTTGGCTCTCGCTTGTCTGACCGGCATGCTCATAATGCAGCAGAATGTCGAGAAATTCGATCGGTACTACGCCGGGCTTACTCCGGCCCAACGGTTGGTTTACGGTGGCTTGGGGTTTTTCGATATTTACCATTCTTGGTATTTCAATGTCATCCTGTGCGTCCTTTCACTCAATATCATCCTCGCCTCGATCGACCGCTTCCCCAAGACTTGGACCTATGCGGCAAAACGTACGCTTACCGTTCCGATCCGCTGGATGCGCGACCAAAAGCAGACTGATGAAATGGTCTCAACCGTCGCAGCGTCGGAGGTCGAAGCCCGGATCAAACAAGCGATGAAGGAATCAGGCTGGCGCAAGATCTTTGTGTCCGAGAAGGGCGGCCGTACTTTCATTATGGGCGAGGCTGGTCTCTGGAATCGATTTGGGGCCTATGCCGTCCACGTCGCACTTCTAACCATATTCACCGGCGGTTTTCTCACGGCACAATTCGGAAATACCGGACAGATGCCGCTCACTCCCGGCCAATCCACAAATCTGATGCTCGATACAGTCGTCGAGCTCGACAAAACGAGCCAGATCACCAAGCAGCTTCCGTTCGAGATTTTCTGCACCGACATACAGCAAAAACTGATCAGAAAGGACGGCCCGATCAATGTGCAGAACACGATCGATTGGATGACGCAGTTCAAGATCCGCGACGAGACGGGAACGCACGACGCATCAGTTAAGATGAATCATCCGTTCGACTATCGCGGATACCGATTTTTCCAAGCGAGTTTCATTCCTATCGGACGTGCACGCAATATCCTCGTTAGGGCAACCCCGACGGACGGCGGAGCGCCGCAGGACGTAACCATAAACCGTGGTGATTCGGCCACGCTCGCCGACGGCAAGCAACTCCGGTTCACCGAATTTCGCGGCGACTTTAAGATCGGCAAGGAAGATCCGAATGAAGACACGAGCGAGTATCCGAATCCCGGCGCGATCCTTCAGGTCGTCCAAGCTGATCAACCCCCCGTGACCGCTTACGCATTCGGACCGCAAATGGCCAATATGCCGATAGCGTCAAAGCCTGTGGCCGGATACACGTTTCGATTGGTCGATTTTGAGCGAGCATCGGACCAGCACATCTTGTCGGTGCAACGCGACCCGGGTTCGAATGTCGTATACGTGGGTTTCGTCATGCTCTTTCTTACGCTCGTATCCGTGTTCTTCTTTTCGCACCAGCGGGTTTGGTCTGCGATCGGCCAAACCGAGGACGGAAAAGTGGACGTTGTCTTCGCCGGCAGCACGAATCGCAGTCTAAATGCGTTTGACGAGAAATTCAGACGCTTTACCAAAAAATTAAAACAGCTCGACGCACAGCCGGAGGCTCTATGAATCAGGAAGTACTGGAACATTCACACATTATCTTGGACGAAAAGGACATGCTTGATATAAGCGGTACGCCGTGGTCGTCGTACATCCCATTCACCCTGGCGATCCTCGGCTCGTTCACCTTATTGTTGATCCGAGTGAATATCGGCGGTGGTCATTTCATAACGGATGGAGCGCTGATGATACTCGCTCTCGCGTCGTATCTGATCGCTGCCGTCTTCTATCTGCTCAATTTCTACGCACCGTTCAGATTCGCGGAACAACTCGGGCTATGGGCGGCGACGCTCGGCGTGTTTTTCAATTTTTCGAGCTGGCTCTGCCGCTGGGCAGCGGCATTCGACCGCGAATACGCTATCTTCACAAGCCAGGGTGCAGGTACGGCGGACATGCCCTGGATATTCCGTTATGTTCCGTTTGCAAACCTGTATGACCTGAGTCTTGCGTTCGCGTTCGGAGCGGGCGTTACGACACTGCTCGTAATGCGAAGGCCGCATTTCCGGATCATCGCGGCGCTTTCGCTGCCGTTGGCCGCAATAATTCTTGTGCTAGCGAGGTTTATCGGCAACGAGTTTATCGACCTGCCGCCGGTACTCGATTCCTACTGGCGCCCGATCCATGTCGGTATCGCGTCGATGAGCTATGGCATCGCGTTGGTGACGTTCGCAGTTGCAGTTCTGTATTTGCTTAAGGACGGACTAAAGGTCGAGAAAATGGCATTTTGGACCAGCGCGTTCGCCATTGCGGTCTTTGCTACGATCGGTAAGTTCGGCGTGTTTTCACCAATGAGCTTTGGTACTTACACTGCCTCGACATTCGTTGGCAACTCGCGAATGGCCCTTGCTCTTCGAGCGGACATTCCATATGTCGGGTGGCTGCTCGTGCTCGCCACAGCTTTGCTGATCGGAGCATGCGTCGCGTTTGGTTCATATCTGTCTCAGTCGGACGAGAAGATGCGTCTTTTCGGCAAACGCCTTCTGATCGGAGCCTTGGTAGTACAAGCACTTGGCATCGGGATGCTGGTTTATCAGATCCGCGCGACCCAGAATGTCGCGGCCATCATCGGCACCGGGCAATACGAACGGTTTGCCGTCTGGATGCTGCAGCAGCAGGATACGCCGCAGGAACAGATCAATCAGA
>JBDTZW010000307.1:0-4045 GCA_040004905.1 Acidobacteriota bacterium | reverse complement strand
GGAATATGGCGTACCGCCACCTCGGGGATCTGTTCAACGAACCGTAGTTCGAGGTCGTAATCCTGGCTTCCTTCAAACCCTTCGCGAAAACCGCCCGCCTTTTTCAGAGTATCGGTGCGAAACGCTACCAGGTGGTTCAGAAGATTCAACGACAAAAAGAGATCCGGGCTCCAATCGGGTTTGAATCTCGGACGCGAGCGTCGGCCTCGGTCGTCGACCAGATCCTCATCAGAGTAGATAAGCTCCGCATTTTTATGATCGTCGATCTCTTGTGCTATCCAGAACAGGGCATCCTCGGAAAGCTCGTCGTCATGATCAAGAAGAGTCGTGAATTCACCTGACACGAGTTCAAGGGCTGTATTTGAAGCCGCGGAAATGTGACCGTTAGTTTCGCGAAAAATGACTTTGACGCGCTCGTCCTCACTTGCATATTTCTCGAGGATCGGGCGTACGTGTTTTGCTGTTGATGCATCGTCGGCGATGCACAGTTGCCAGTATGGATAAAGCTGCGATTTGACCGACTCGACGCAGAGACGAAGGAACCGTTCATCGGTATTGTAAACGGGAAGCAGTATTGAGATAAGCGGAGTCTGCGGTAACGCCTTGACCATTTCGCGAATCTGCCGGCGGCGGCCATCGTCGAGCGACCCTCTTTCTATCCATCGCTGATACCTGCGTTCCTCGCTGCGGTCCCGACGTTTGTCGGAGATCTTTGCTCGTAGACCGGCGAAGCCTTCGTCACGCAGCAGCAGCCAGAGCTTTGTCGTCTTCAAGCGGAACGCCATTCTATTTTCTGTCTCGGGCGGAAGCCTCAATGATCTTCAGAATTTCCGATGCCCCTTTCGAAACGTCATGCCGATCACGAACTTTTGCGGCGGCCCTACTTCCTAGCCGTTGTCGTAGGTCAACGTCGTCATGCAGCTCGATGATCCGTTCGGACATCGCTTCGACGTCGAGATGCGGAACAACGAAACCCGCATCGTCTTCGATAAATTCCGGCATGCCGCCCGCGTTCTCAAAACAGAGGACCGGTTTGCTGACGCTTGCCGCCTCGAGGCATACCAGCGGAAAAGGGTCTTCGCGTGACGGCAGGAGAAAGACATCGATCGCGCGGTAATAGTCCAAAAGATCACAAACAGGATCTACAAATAGAACTCTCGCCGCGATCCCGAGTTTCTCGGTATCGACCTGAGCTTCCTGATACGCCGCTTCGGTCCGGGCATACCTTCCGCCGACCCAGATGAAATATATGTTTGGCCGCTTTTCGATCGACCCCTGCGCTATCTGCCCAAAAAGATCGATTCCCTTGCGCCTCTCGATCGAGGCACACGCGCCAACGATAAATGCGTCCGCCGGAATATTCAGCTCGCTTCGGATGTCAACGTTTGATCTCTCAGGCAGATCCGTTGTTTCGACGAATTCGTGAACAACGTCGATCGGATCTTCGATGTCTCGATTGAGAAGTGTGTTGCGAACCGCGTTAGAACCGGCGATGAATTTATCTACCGTGCGCGCAAGTTCGGAGAATGTTTCCCGCGTAAAGAACTGATCGAGAGCAGAATCCATCTCGTGCATCCAACAGATAGTCGTGAGCCCGAGTTGCTTGAAAAAATTCAGCATTTCGAGCGAGGCGGCAGTATTTCCGACAACTACGTTATGACTATTCGTGAGCTGTGAAAGCAAACGACCTTCTACGCCCAGGCTTTTTCGTAAGTATCTGATCGCTTTTTTCGCGACGGCGTTAGCTTCGCTATCAGAAATAGATTTCCGAAGCACATGAACGGTACAGATCTTTCTATATTCGGATTCGAGGTCGCCGCCGGTGAGCAGTAGGAGGTGTACTTCCAGATCGGGGCGGTTCCTGTTTATCCAACGCAGGAGATGAAAAAGTACGATCGGAGCACCGCTCCGCGATGCCTCATGCCCGATGAAAAGAATCCGCTTCATAGCCAAGTTGCCGTCGGGCCCGAATCGAAAGTCCTTTGAACAAAGAGCCCGCTTCCCAGTAGAACAATGCCGTTTCCGAACGCACACGATCGAGAATAGTTTTGCTCGGGCAGAATGTCATGTTGTCCCGATGACGCGTAACAATAGAAGAGCCCATTTCGGGGATTTGCGATCATCGTCGCTCTACCTTCCATTCCCCCTTTATTTGAACGTACCCGCAATCGGTGTAAGCAGCGAGATCCGAACCCATGTCGATCACGACGAAAGGACAGACATCCATCAACTCCTGCAATACTTCACCATCCGGGAAGAATATCTGAATGAGAAACGAATAGTTATTGGGCGCGATGAAATTGGCCGGGATGCGGAACTTGATCCAAAATTCGCCGTCCCTTTCATTAAGTAATTCCTCGATCGGTTTATGTTCCGTAAAAACGCGTCGTTTGTACTTGTTAAGAAGCGCGACACAAAACATCGCTCCGCGTTGAACGTGCCTGACGTTAAGCCTTAGAGAAAGAAAAAACTCTTCGTTGTGGGGAACTTCGTTGGTCGGGCGGTCGCCGTGGGCGAGCACGATGGCTTCAGTGATCTGCATCGGGCGGGCAATGTCCGGATCCTCAAGTGTGAAGTGGCCGTGTTCATTCGCAAGTTTTAGGTAGTCGTTGACCGTGTCTTGAATGCTTCCATGCGAATGTATCCGGCCATGATGAAGCAGAAGACCGTTCGTGCAGATCTGTGAAAGGCTGCCAAGATTGTGGCTAACGAAAAGAACGGTTCGGCCGGACCGGCTGACCTCGTCCATTTTGCCCAGACATTTATTTTGAAAGCCGGTATCCCCTACAGCGAGCACTTCGTCGACTATCAGAATTTCCGGTTCAAGGTGTGCTGCAACCGAGAAAGCCAGGCGCGTATACATCCCGCTTGAGTAATGTTTTACGGGTGTGTCGAGGAATTGCTCGACCTCGGAAAAAGCGGCGATCTCGTCAAATTTACGCTCGATCTCTGCGCGCCGCATCCCCAGGATGGCGCCACTCATGTAGATATTTTCACGCCCCGTCAACTCGTTATGAAAGCCGGTACCGACCTCCAACAAACTGCCGACGCGACCGCGGATGGTCGCTGTTCCGCTCGTAGGTTTAGTGATACGAGAGAGAATTTTTAGAAGCGTTGATTTGCCGGCGCCATTTCGGCCAATTATTCCGAGCGTTTCACCTTCGGCGACCTCAAAGCTTATATCGCGAAGTGCCCAGAGCTCACTCTTATCTATGCTTGCCCGGACACGAACCAACTTCACCAACAGGTCGCGAACAGAGTTTGGCAGCCTGTCACCGAGATAGTATCGCTTTGAGATGTTCTCAACCTGGATAGTTTTCATCGAGTGCGGCGGCTATACAATATCTGCAAAATCGTCCTCCATCCATTTAAAGATGAAAAGGGAGAATAGAGCCATAACGAGCACCGATAGGCAAGAAACGGCTATAACCTCCCAGTCGAACGGGTTCCCGAACAGCGAACTTCGGAATCCATCCAAAATTCCGGTTAAGGGATTGATCGCAAATACAAGCCTCCATTTTTCGGGGACTATAGATGCTGGATAAAAGATCGGCGATGCGATCATCCAAACCTGGAGCATGAACGGCAAGGCAAATTTAACGTCGCGAAATCTGACATTTAATGCCGAAAAGAGTGTGCCCAGGGAAATCGCAAGAATTATCGTCAAAAGCAGGAAGACCGGTGCAAAAAGAATCTGCCAGTCGACCGCCGTTCGGTAGTAGAACTCAAAACCAACCAGGATCACTAATGTGATCGCAAGGTCCACGATCCCTGCAAGCGCGGCAGAGGCCGGGAGGATGATGCGCGGAAAATACACCTTGGTCACGAGATTGGTGTTACTTACAAAACTCGTGCTGGCCATCGAAACGGCATTGTGCACGAAGAGCCAAAGAACCAGACCGCTTAGAGCCAGGAGCGGATACGGTACGTGACCGGTATCGAATTGAGCAAATCGGCTGAACAGGACCGTGAAGATCGCGACAGTCAGAACAGGCTGCAGCACAGCCCAGGCAATACCGATGACGGTTTGCTTATAGCGGATCTT
>JBDTZW010000059.1:0-13755 GCA_040004905.1 Acidobacteriota bacterium | reverse complement strand
AATTGGTTTTCGGACAATCGCGATTCGCCTCGATCAGAACGCGTTCCTGCAAAGCCTTGGTCATTCCCATCACATTGATAGGCTTGCAAGCTTTGTCGGTCGAAATGCCGATAACGTCCGTAACGGGCAGATCGTTCTCGCGGACGGCTCTCGCAATATTTGCCGCGCCGACGATGTTTGTCAGGACCGCTTCGTAGGGAAAATACTCGCAGGACGGGACCTGCTTAAGCGCAGCCGCATGGAACACCGCATCAGCTTCGCGCATGGCGGCCAGCAGCGATGAGGGATCGCGTACATCACCGATCCGGAAATTCAGCAACTGCCGCGAATTTTGGTAGATGATGTCATCCGTGGCCGCCTCACGATGAAGGTATTCAAGTCGCATATAATGCTGCTTCGCCTCATCGCGTGAAAAAACGGTGATCTTCTCGGGGGTGCCCATCTCACCCGTTAACAGGCGGTTTATAAGGGTCTGCCCAAGAGATCCTGTCCCGCCGGTGACTAGAATTCTTTTGCCTTCAAGTTGTTTCATTTTGCGTCATAGCCATCCGAGTCCTCGGCGAGCTGGTCGATCATTTCCCGCCAGCGCGGTGGCCTAAACCCGGCCGAGCTTCGGAATCGCTCCGAATTAAGGCTCCGGTCGATCCGTACGTCCTCATTCGGCTCGATCTCTATGTTCGTTCGGAATCGATCATCAATAAGCCGAAGCAGGTCGAGCTTGCTGATCGCATCGCTCGATACGTGATACATGCCTGACAAATTCGGGTGATGGACGAGAATATTCCCTATTATCCGCGAAAATACGATCGTTGGAAAGCCAGAGAAGATTGCCTTTGAATAGCCACTGACCTTACCGCCGCGATTTTGGAGGAACCATTCGAGCAAGCCGTGTTTTGTCCCGAGTTCGCGGCCTATGATCGAGGTGCGAAAGGTCAAGCAATTTCCGTCAGTCACCTCGCCGAGGTTTTTGCTCTTTCCGTAGAGATCCGCTGCATCTGAAATATCGTCCTCAGAATAGTTGCCCTTGGCGCCGCTGAACACGCAATCGGTGCCGATCGTGATTAGCCTAAACCCGAGTTCGCACGAAAGGGCTGCCAGACGGTGAGGCAGGATCGAATTGATCGTAAGTGTTTCGATAACATTGCCGGCAGACGGCACCTGTTTGATAATTCCCGCCGCATTGATCACGACATTCGGTCTTAATTCCCGAAGAACGCCATCGATCGGCCCGCTCTCCATAAGATTCACATTATCGAATGTCTTCGATCCGGAAAAACGCTCGAACTTCTCGTAACCTGCTAAGGGTCGGCGCAGGGTCACGTAAACCTCGAACTCGGGCGACAGGACTTGGACGAGCTTGTGCCCGAGCATTCCATTTCCGCCGATGATCAGAACTTTTTGCATTGATACTTTCGCTGGCCACGACAGGAATGCTTGTTGGAGTCGTCGAGAGATTACAACCACTAAACTATCAAAATAAATAGTCTTACAACAACTTCTCCAGCACCTTTCGATAGAGGTCCAAATACTCCCGAGCGATCTTATCCGGAGTAAAGCGTGCAATATTTCTGCGGCCGCTTTCTACACAGGCCGTCCTGAATCCCTCGTCCTCTACGACCTTCTGAATGCATGCTCGAATACCTTCTGCATCGAGTGGATCCGCAAGAACGGCACCTGAGCCCGCAACATCCATCATCGGATCTACACTGCTCGTGACCACAGGAATACTCATCGCTTGAGCTTCGATTATAGGCAAGCCAAAGCCTTCGGACATCGAGCAAAACGCGACAATGTCTGAGTTGGTGTATTCGCTACGGATCTGCTCATCGGAAAGATCGAAGCGGTTCTCGAAGACTATTTGGTTTTCACGAAGGGCCCGTTCCATCGGCTCGTCCAAACGTCCGATGATGATCAAAACACATCTGATTCCCTTGAGTGCAGATGCCAGGCGAACCAGGTTCTTATTCGGAGCAGTACCAATCTGGAGAATTCTCGGGTTTTGGTGGTCAAATTTTCGCGCGTGCTCTGACGGCTCGACGGTCATCGGATGGCCGATCACATGGATCTTTTCCGGAGGGCAATTCGTTATGCGTACCAGATCCCGCTTTGCGTCTTCGGTTCCGGTGACGATGTAGTCAAGCCGTCGGGTCGGAAGATCGAAGAAGATCTTTTTTATCAAATACCGCCGTATTCCCGACCGCATCCCTAAGATCCGAATATCGTGCATGGTCAACACCGTTCGCGCCGCAGGCAGAAGGAGAGCGTAATAATTTATATGTCCTGTAACATGGAATATATCGGCACTTTTCGGTTTGGGAGCGAAGAGGTTAGCAAATATACCGGCGATTGAATTGCCGTAAGGGACTTTGTCGTACCGAACCTTGACGCCCAGCTCCGACAATCCAATACCTACGGAGCGGATCAATCTTTCGATGCTTGAGGTTTCGGGATCGCGGCGTTCAACGAAACTGACGGTAAAGGTCATTGCCAGGTATTCAACTCTATGCTGCGGACGCATCCGCCATCGACGATTCCAGTTTTTCACGGGTTATCGAAGCCGTGCCAAGCTGTTGAACCACGATCCCCGCGGCAATATTCGCGAGCCGCGCAGCTTCCGCAAAACCGGAGCCGGCAGCCAATGCAACAGCCAAAGTCGCAATGACAGTATCTCCGGCACCGGTCACGTCATAAACCTCTTTCGCTGCGGCATCGTAGTGTACCGATTTGCGGCCCTTTTCAAAAAGTGTCATGCCCTCTTCGCTTTCGGTGATCAGAATCGCAGCCAGATCCAGATCCTCCAACAGCTGAACTCCGGCACGAGGAACTAGTCCATCGGATTCCGGATCGAGTCCGGACGCGTCGGCTGCCTCGTGACGATTGGGCGTTAAGATGGTCGCTCCCCGATATTTAGAGAAGTTTTTCCCCTTGGGATCGACAATAACCGGCTTCCCGGCCTCCCTCACTCTTTTCAAGACTTCTTGAAGCACCGGATCGCTGAGCGTCCCTTTTGCATAATCGGAAAGCAGTACAACATCGGATTTTGTGACGTGGTCCGCCAACGAATCACAAATGCATCTATTGTCAGTCGCTGACAATGTTGAAGTGATCTCTCGATCGACCCGCACAACTTGTTGATTATGGGCTATTACCCTGGTCTTGGTATTGGTCGGACGCTCGCCCGATTCTATAAGGTCCGCCGGTGATACACCCTTCTTTTCCAAACTTTCTCGAAGCGATTCGCCTTCGGGATCGGAGCCGACCAAACCCACCAAAATGACCTCGGCGCCTAATCCGGCCACATTTACCGCAACATTGGCCGCTCCGCCGGGAACAAAGGTATCCCGACGCAGACGCACGACCGGCACCGGGGCTTCCGGCGAAATCCGCGTAACGTCACCCCACCAATAACGGTCGAGCATAACGTCTCCGATAACAAGCACGCGTGCCTTATGAAAATTGTCGAACAGGTTCATTCTTTCAACGATCGCCAGCCGCCGTGATTCGGGCATCCACGATTTCGCACCAAATATGGGCCACGGTGATATGGGCTTCCTGGATCCGGGCGGTCCTGGAGGATGGAGCCATAAAACACATGTCACACAGTCCGGCAAGCTTTTTCCCGCCCTCGCCAGTAAGACCGACGACCGTACAGCCTCTGCTTCGGGCAGCCATAACGGCCGCTATTACGTTTGGCGAATTGCCGCTCGTGCTGATCGCAATAAGGCAATCACCCTCTACGGCGAGAGCTTCGACCTGTCTCGAAAATATTCGCTCCGCGTTGTAGTCGTTTGCCAGGGCTGTAAGGGCTGAAGTGTCGGTCGTCAGTGCGATAGCAGGCAACGCCCTTCGCTCAGTCTCGTAACGCCCAACAAATTCCGCCGCTATGTGCTGTGCGTCAGCCGCACTTCCGCCGTTTCCGCAAAGCAGTACTTTTTTACCCGCCTCAAATGTTGCGTAAAGTTTTTCCGCGATCTCTTCGATACGATCCGAACTGCCGGCCAGAATCTCTTCTAGAACACCGATATGCTGAACCAATGATCTTTCAACCAGGTTTCCATTCGCAGGTACCGGAGCACCTGTTTCACCCTTTATTCTTTGCGCGATCGAGCTCGATGAGAATCCATCCTTGAGAGGCAGCGAAAGCACTTGGCCGCCGTTTTGTAGGACGAAATCGGCCCCTACAATTTCCTTTACCTGCCAATCACCGCCTTTTACCAAGACGTCCGGTTTAATCTGTCTGATCAAATGTTCCGGCGTCAATTCGTCGAATATTACAACTTCGTCAACCGACGACAACCCAAGCAAAACTGCCCTACGGTCGTCTTGATTCTGAAACGGGCGGTCCGCGCCTTTTATCGATCGAACCGACCGATCGCTATTGAGCCCCACAACAAGCTTAGAGCCAAGCTTTTTGGCCCGTACAAGCAGATCGATATGTCCAGGGTGGAGCAGATCGAAACATCCATTAGTGAAAACGATCATCGATAAGAGATTAAAATGAACAACTCGTAGAGATTATATGACATTGCTCGCTGGTTCTCACCCTTCCCGAAGCGCCCTTACTGGCGAGCGGTCGATACGGTTGGCGAGGAAGACCGCGATGAAAATACCGATCACGGACGTGATCCCGATCTTAAGTGTGAAAGGAAAGATGAGCCCATAAAAACCTTCATAAGAGACCGAAACCAAAAGCATGTAGTAGAGCGTGGCACGAGCAACCGACGGTTCCCGATTTTCGATCAGTGCTCTATACGTCGTACGTAGGAGGATTCCCAGAAGGAGCATTCCGAGAAAGACGCCAGGCACGCCGAAATTTCTAAGCAGGTCGCCAATAGAGGTCATTGCGAAAGAATTCTCTCCGTAATCGAAATAGAGCTCGCCGTATCGACGAGCGTCAGAGGCGAGCGGTTTGTCGTTCCAAAGAACACGGGGAACAAATGTCGTCACAAAATCCTTTTGGATGTTGTCGTTCAATCCATAACTGGCCTCGTATGGGGCCAGCTCTTCGTAGTTTGAAACGACCACGGCGAGCGAGCTAACTACGTCGATGCGCTCTGCGAAATTTGCCAGACCGAACTCGACAGCCTCCATACTTGAACTATTGCTTACGCGAGTTATGGTTTCGATCACGTTGTCGGTGTAATCCCCGATCCCGCCGATGTTCCCATTCCCTCGAACACTTCGGAAAGTGGTGCCATAGATCATGCCGATCAGCAACACCAAGCCGAACAATGCCGCACCGATCACAACATGCTTCTTTCGCATCAGCCGGCCGGAGAGAACAAAAGCGAGGACTACAACGATGAAGCTCTGCAACAAGCTCCCGCGATTTCCCGCGAATAGCGCCTTAAATAGCGAGGTTGAAACAAGTAGGGCGATGATCGCATAAGTGCTCACCGAGACTTTTGCTCGCCGGAAAACGACGTACCAAAGGATAAAGGTGCCTTCGAGCCAAAAAAGGGTGGATAGGAACAGGAGTCCGTCGTAGGAAGTAATATCCTTGCTGCCTTGATAACCGATCACGCCTAAGCCCAACGCCAGGGCCGAATTAAGCATCCCCAGCAATACCAGCACTACACCCGGAACGCTAAAGGTCGAAACCGGCGGCTCCTTAGAGATCTTGAAGTAGTCGCCAATCAATCGTCCGGCGACCTCTCCGACGGGCAAGAAATATCCAATGCAAAGGCCCGCATAGCCCAGAATGATCAGGACCATCGTCCATGGAAGGTTTATTTCTGCGTCTTGGATATAGTCAAGAAAATAGGGCTGTGACCAACCTACGGAAAGGGCGATGCCGCCGATGACGAATGCCGGGAAAAAATATAGCCAACCCGCGAACATGATTGGATCGCAAAGGCTAAATCTACCTTTTTTATATAAATAAACCGATGGAATAAGCAGGACCACGGAAAGAAGCAATATCCATGGAAGCAAGAAAAAATACGGAAACGAACGGGAAACCTCGGAGTTCAGAGCGACAAGGAGGAGCGTAGCAAAAACTGAAACTCCAACGAATACTAGCCCCATCCCAAAATTTCGATCCGGGTTTATTCTTCTTGATGAATGGAGAAGACTTGCTGCCATAGAGAGCCAGAATGCTTGTTATGAAATCTATCGGTATCTTATCAAAAACGTAATTTATGTGCCGCTAACGACGGTCGGCCTCAAACTAAGCCCCTAGCGAAGATCTTTCGGTATTCGCGGACGGCGATTTCCGCGGCCTTTCGTTCATCAAATTTACTTAGTACAAGGGAACGGCCATTGTGCGCTAGTTGGTTCCTCAAGGGGGCATCGTCGACCATCCTTAATACCGCGCGCTTCAAATCTTCTATTTCCCCAGGTTGGATCAAAAGCCCCGTTTTAGCGTCCTCGATCGCTTCCGGAATGCCGTTAACATTTGTCGAGATGCTTGGCACTCCAAGAGCCATCGCTTCGAGTAGCGAGATAGGCACGCCTTCGACAAAGCTAGGCAGTAGGTAGATGTCGGCGATCCGAATAAAACTAAGAACGTCCTCGCGTGAGCCTATATCCGCCGAAAGGATCGTTTTGAAATAATCTCCTACGCCGTAAGAATCGATCTTTTGCTGATCCATTGGGGACGGCCTAAATGGCATGACCCACAAAAAGCGCGTCTTCGGTCGTTCACTCACGATCTCGCGAATAGAATCCAGTAGCGTCCAGCGACCTTTGCGGTCAATGAATTGGCCCACTGTGAGCACGATCGTCGAATCGCGCGGAATTCCGATGTTATCCAGAAGGCCAATTCGGTCCACTCCCTTTTTTAATATCCGGTCGATCGAATCGGGATCTATTCCAGCCCTGGTGACTCTGATTTCATTGCCTGCTTGGTCGGAAATAAAACGCTCAAGGTAACTCTTGGCATTCTCATTAGCGCAAAAAATATGAAATCGGCCGGTTCGCAAAAGGAGCTTTAGTTTCGCAGCCCAGATCCATTCACGCCACGGGGGCATTGGTTCGAGAGCATTATGCATTGTGAAAAATACGTGCACCCGCCGGCATAGCCGAAGAAGAGGAATAAACGATTGTTGGGGCAGAAAATCTGCATGGACCGCGGAATCTTGAAGGCCGATCTTAAAAAGGCGGTTTACGAGAGCTGTTTCGCTGCGCAGTTTTCGCCAATGTCGCTGGATCTTGCGACGAAGCGTTGTTGCCGGATCGAGATCAATTTTCGGCGTGAAAAATTCATAATCGACTTCGACTTCATCCAAAAATTGGAGCAACTCGACGCTTGATCCAGCCGGAAGAACGACCAAGACGTTGGAGAATTTCTTGACTTCGCGAATCAAAGCCAGCGTATAGATCTGCGCTCCGCCCCATTCAATATAATTCCAGGCGTAGATGATGCTCGTCGTTTTCGGGTCGGAGTCGATCGTGTTCAAGTGATATATCAGAAGTCGGGTATGTAGACTATTGAAGTAGGACGCTAATTCCCGGCAGCGAACGGATCGTTCTTCGGGGCTAACGGACTCTCAGCATACGTGTCCCTTAATGGTTTTTCCGGTTGGGCATCTCCCCATCTTCCTTCAGAATTTATTCCCAAAAGTACCCGAAAGTAAAAAATTGGAAGAGCCAATAATCCCTGCAGACGGTTTGGGGCGGCCGCAAGATTTGCATAGATCCGACGGCGGACGCTATACGCTCCCGTAGGAGGTGACATTAATTCTCTTAACATTCTTGTCAACGACAAATGCCGAAATCCTGTGGTCTCATCGTTCGGTTTGCAAAAAACGCGCGCCCGAGGCTCGATCAATAATCGCCAACCCTTTCGCCGCATTCTTGGAGTGTATTCGGCGTCTCCAAATTGGGGGAGTAACGCTTCGTTCATCAATCCAACGTTTCGTATTGCTTCAACGGGATAAAGGACACAGTTGCCAACGATGAGTTCGGTCTCCCAGGGTCCCTCCGGAACCGACCAGACGGTTTGCTTTCGCCAATGTCGCATTCCACCCAGCCAAAACTTCCATTGGGGAGATACCTGCAGGATCTTATGTGGCGTTTCCCAGTTAAGCAGCAAGGCCCCGATCACAGAACGCGGATGCGTTTCGGCGCATTCGATCATTATTTTTATACTGTCTTCATCAAAGACCGAATCATCATTGATTGCGAGAACATATTTGGGATCATGAAGCAGGGCCGCTTCGATGCCACGATTTGTTCCTCCCGTATAAAATAGATTCCCGTCGCCTACAACGATCTCAACATCAGGAAATTCTTCATTGATGGCATCTGCAGTTCCATCGGTTGAGCCATCGTCGACAATGATCGTATGAATTTCGAGGTCGTCTTTTTGAAGTCGTGAAATGCTTTTCAGGCATTTTAGAGTGACTTCCTTTCGATTATAGACGGGAGCAACAATGACGATTTTGATGAATTCGCTCTCTATCATTTCGCCGATCCAAACGCATTTTTCTGCACGCCCTGCCACAGCATTTTAAGCCTCTCGGAATTGACCTGGTCGCCAGAACTTCGTCCAATGGCGATGTAGTCAACGCGGGGTTTATCTTCCAGTTCACTGCTCAAAATTCGCCAAAAGTCAACAACAAGGACTTTCTGCCACTCGTTAATAAAGTCTTCAGCCTTCAACGAACAAAAGGCGGGGTCAGGTGTGGTTATCAGAACAGCCTCTGCTTGTTTCAGGCATTCCTTAAGTGAGTCAAAGACAATTATTTGGCTAAGCAAGTTGCCAAGTTCCATTTTATCGGCCATTGGATCGAAGGCCACAACCCGAAAGCCGCTCTTGGAAAGCTGTTGAGCGATGAATACTCCTTGGGATTCCTCGGTAATATGGGAATGCGGCTTGTATGAAAGGCCGAGGATCGCAATGGTCGCGCCTTCACGAACCACTTTCCGTACTCTTTTCGAAATCTTTTCGGCGATCTCCCGGTTCATCAAATCTGTTGTTTCCGCCAACCGAGCCGGAACACCTAACTCACGCGCAATAAATGACAGCGCAACATTGTCACGAGGAAAACAAGGGCCGCCATATCCGATCGAGCCTGTAAGGTATTTGCGCCCGATTCGACTGTCCATACCTAGAGCCTTCGTCACTACGTCAACATCACCTCCAGGGAGGTTTTCGCAGATTTCCGCAAGCATGTTCGCAAATGTGATCTTGGTTGTTACATATGAATTTACCGAGATCTTAGTCAACTCTGCATTCTCGAGACTCATTCTGACCGCTGGAGCATTATTTTCGACGACTCCAGCGTAAACTTCCTCAAGCATCGATCCGCTGCGATCATCGAACTCACCAATAAGAGTAAAATCGGGGTTTAAGAAATTATGAAGAATACTTCCGAGAGCAATGAATTCAGGACTGTAACAGAAACCGAAGTCCCGGCCGGCTTTCTTCCCCGACTCCTTTTCAAGCACCGGGAGGAGTACTTGCCTCGTTGACCCAGGCAAGACCGTACTCGTCAACACTACATTGTGATAACCACTCTTCTTTCCGAGCGCTCTGCCAATCTCCTTAAAAGCCCATACCGCGTACTGAAGCGAAAAAGCCCCACGGTCATCGCTCGGCGTCGGCACGATCACAAATGAAATGTCCGAATGCAGGACCGCCTCTTCATGACTAAGTGTTGCACGAACTCTCGCTCGGTTAGCAAATATTGTCGCGTCAAGATCGGTCTCGTGTACGGGAGCTTTTCCCTGGTTTACAAGGTCGACAGATTTTTGATTTATATCGACGCCGATCACATCGTTCCCGCGCGAGGCGAACGCAGCCGCCATGCTCGCACCGAGTTTTCCCAGACCTATCACTGATACTGATATTGGCATTTCTTGTTGTTGCCCCCTGATGAATGAATATGCGCTACTTAATGTTGGCCGTGAGGCAAAGATGCCAGCCGAAGTTCCGCTCCATAGTACGGAAAAGATTGGTGGGGAGATGACGAAAATACCATTTCTTTTGATATTCGTATTCTTTATATTTACTAACTATATACGGGAAAATATGTTCAATTTGTACATTCTCGATCTCAAAGTCCGGTCCAATAAGTTTCTTGACACTTTCTTTTGTATAGGAATAAGTAATGGGGCAGCCGGTTTGAGCTTCGGAATGCCTGGCGATTATTTCATCGAGCTTCCAGAACCGCCCGTATTCCTGCAAGAGCATCCCAAATACTTTCCATGAATAGCGATAATAGACCATCAATTTCAGCTTTGAGTGCTCATGAACAAAGTTCTGTCTGATCTGCTTGATTATCTTTTCCGGATTTGGAGAATGGTGGATGACGCCAAACGAATATACCAGATCATATTTTTCCAAGGGTATATAATTTGAAAGGTCCTCGGCATCCGCTTCATAAAACTGTATCCGATCAGATAGGCCAAATAATTCCGCCCTTTGTTTAGCAAGCTTTAAGGACTCGAACGAGACGTCCACTGCCGTGACTCGGGCCTGCGCTCGAGCGAAGTTTATCGTGTCCGTTCCGATTCCACACCCAATTTCGAGAACTTTCTTTCCCCGCCACTTTTCAAATTCCGCGAAAGCAGGAATATGTCCTTCGACGAAATACTTGCGCTCTTCGACCTGATTGAAATATTCAGACGAACCTCTTTCCGCGATCGAGTGTCGGATATTGCACGGCCGCGCGTTCCAGTAGTCCTTAACCTGTTGAATAGGAAGGTGCGCGAAATTATTACTCATGTCGTCGTGGATGCAGCTGGTCGAGTCAGCGGCGCCTTCAGCGTCTTTTCTACTTTCTCTTCGATCCAGCCGTACGTCTTTGTTAAACCGTCCTCCAGGGAAATCTCGGGTTCCCAACCTAATACCTCTCTCAATTTAGTGTTGTCGGAGTTGCGTCCCCGGACGCCTTGCGGACCATCGACATGTCTCTTCGAAATCGAAACTCCGGCGATCTCAGAGATTATGTCCGCAAGCTGGTTTATGGAAACCATTCGGTCCTGTCCAAGATTAAGAGGCTCCTGAAAATCCGATCGCATCAGCCGATGAATTCCCTCAACACAATCATCGATATAGCAAAACGAACGCGTTTGTTCACCGTCGCCCCAAATTTCGACTTCCAAATCTCCGGTCAATTTGGCCTCCGCGATTTTTCTGCAAAGTGCCGCCGGTGCTTTTTCGCGGCCGCCGCACCATGTTCCTTTCTCACCGAAAATATTATGGAATCGGACGATCCTAGTCTCAATGCCGTAATCTTCCCGATAATGCGTACAGAGTCGCTCGGAGATGAGCTTTTCCCATCCGTAAGCGTCTTGAGGCATTGCGGGATAGGCATCAGACTCCTTCAAGGGAGCTACGTTTGTTGTTTCCTGTAAAAATTCAGGGTAAACGCAAGCGGAACTTGTATACAGATATCGTTTTGCACCATTTTCGCGTGACGCTTCGAGCGTGTGAAGATTGATCAGGGAATTGTTGTGCAGAATTTGAGCATGATTGGCCGAAATAAACCCCATTCCGCCCATATCGGCCGCCAAGGCGTAAACTTCATCGACTCCTCGCGTTGCCCGAACGCAATCGTCCCAGCGACGCAGGTCGAGCAACTCGAATTCGTCGGCATCCGTCGAGGTAAATTCGGGATATTTTAGATCGACACCTCGGATCCAGTACCCTTTCCGCCGTAAATATGTAACGAGGTGGCTTCCGATGAATCCCCCCGCACCTGTAACCAAAGCCTTTGTCTGAACATTCATAGATAAAAAAAACGTTATCGCTGATCGCCAGCTTCGTAATCATTCTGATGGTAGTAGCTCTGATAATAATAGTAGTTATCCTGTGAACGCAGATTTACGTTATTTAGAACGACACCAAATATCTTAGCGCCGATATCGTTCAAAAGCTGACGTGAACGTCGCACAACCTGCCGCGAACTCCGGCCTGCGTGAACAACGAGGATAACACCGTCTACCATAGACGCGATAAGTACGCCGTCGGTAAACGAAGCGATCGGAGGCGAATCTACAACGACATGCGTGAAGTGTTTCTGAAGTATCTTTAGAAGACTTGCCATTTGATCCGAACCGATCAACTCGGCCGGATTGGGCGGGATCGGCCCCGACGTTAACACGTTCAGCTTTGTTCGTTCTTCGACTTGGATCACCTCGAGTATCTGCCTCTCATCAAATTGGCTTGAGAGAAGGGTACTCAACCCATCCTTGTTTTGAAGGCCAAAAACCGAATGCACTCTTGGCCGCCGCATGTCGGCATCGATGATCAACACTTTCGCTCCCGTTTGAGCGAGGCTGATCGCCGTGTTTGCGGCAGTCGTGGTCTTGCCTTCGGACGGAAGACTCGAAGTTATCAAAAGTGACTTTGGTGCATGGCCCGCCGTTGAAAGCAGAATCAAGGTCCTTAGCTGCCGGTAAGCCTCGGCAAGCGAAGATCTTGGCTCCGCATTTATAAGCAATTCCGAATTTTGTTTCGGCTCTTCTTCTTCACCCGAACCGACGAGAAGGAGGCGCCGTTTTGGTAGCGAATCGATTGCGGGGATGGCGGCGAGTGCCGGAAGCTGCAGGTAGCTTTCGATCTCTTCGGTGGTTCGGATCGTATCGTCAAGATATTCAAGGACCAAAGCGAGGCCCATACCGAACAATGTAGACAAAAATAATGCTGCCAAAACCGTCGTAAGCCGCCGTGGCGAAACGGGAACGTCGGGCGGGATCGCGATTTCGGTCACACTAATGTTGTTATCCGTCCCCTTGGCGGCAACATCATTCGAA
This sequence comes from Acidobacteriota bacterium, assembly GCA_040004905.1. GTDB lineage: Bacteria > Acidobacteriota > Blastocatellia > Pyrinomonadales > Pyrinomonadaceae > OLB17. The sequence goes on along the minus strand of JBDTZW010000059.1, from coordinate 1,050 downwards.
CTCTGCTGCTTCGTCAAATTCTCAAGGAAACCCTTATTTGTATCTATCTTTTGTTCGAGAAGCTTAAGGACCACTGCACCCTGATTTTGCGCCTGGGCTTCGTTATATTGCTTGTTGAAGTCTGTTCGGATCTTGTCTTCCTGATCTTTCGCCTGTAGGTATTTTGTCTTTAAATTCTCGACAAGTCCCGTAGTCGTGCGATTTCTGTATTCATTGAGATCCGACTGAAACTTAGAAACCGCGCGATCGATGGAATCGTTATAGCTTTTGATCTGGGCATCTACTTCTTTTATCTCCGGGGCGGCTTCTTTATATTCCTGAGCCAGAAGCGTTCGTCGCTGCTGAAGATCGGCTATTTTCTTCATCGTATCCGTTTGAAGGGAACGGATACTGTTTTCTTGTTCCGTGATGTATCTGGCCATCTGGTCTTCGGCCAGAGCCTTTACACTTTCGGGCGATCGGCTAACCTGCAGATAGTTTGCCTCGGCATTTTTTCGCTGGTTTTCAGCTTCCAAAAGCTGCTTGTTCAATCCCGAGAGGCGATCGAGAACAATTGTCTGATCTCCCTCAGTCTTAAGAATTCCTTCCTTCTGCTTTAGATCGACAAGCTGTTGCTCATCCTGCTTTATCTCAGATTGAAGGTCGGCGATGCGGTCCTGAAGAAAATCATTGGTCTTTCTATTCGTACCGGACCGTTTTTCCTGATTCACATAGGTGAAAGTTTCTCCAATGCTGTTCACAACATAGGCTGCGAGTTCGGGATCAGTGTGGCGGAAATAAACGTCGATCAGACGTGTGTCCTTGACTGTAGCCCGAGATTCCCGCACCGGTTCGATCGCCAGATCACGCCGGATCAATTCGACGTATGGAGCAAGCCGAACCGCATCAGCGATCTCTTCGCTCGTTGCAAGAGAGGAATTTCCCGGCGATACGGGATCGGACGGATCCGCCTTTCCCGGCTTCTTGTCATCGCTGGCTAATCCCACAGCCTTAAGCATCGACCTGAATGTCGACGATGATGCGTCCGATTTCGCTGTTTGAAATTCCTTG
>JBDTZW010000173.1:0-4067 GCA_040004905.1 Acidobacteriota bacterium | reverse complement strand
CGGTTCAAGATCAGGATCAAGATGAAAGAGATCCCAGGGAACCTTTTTGAGATCAAAGTCTTGCCAACATTAACCTCAGAGCTTGTCGAATCGATGTACATTTCTGGAAAGTCGATCGCAGCTATTTCAAGAGAACTTGAAGCCGATTGGCATGTAATTTCAAGACTTTTAACGGTTAGAAATAGAAGGAATTGTTAGCTGCGGCAAACTTTGAGCCCAACTGTTTAGCCTTACGATGATTCGGCTATTACTGTGAGGAAGGTCTATCCCTTCGCCAAATCGCCCGGAGATTTGATATAAAAAACAACATGGATAGGCGATCATTTGAAAAGGAAACGCGGGAAATGCGGCGATTGTACGTTCGCGAGAAACTCACACTCCGCGAGATCGGCTTTCGATTTAAGCTGAGTTTCCAGGCGGTTCACTTACGATTGGTGAATGCGGGAGTCACCTTTCAGTCTCGGGGCTCGCGCCCAAGAAGGATAGATAAACGTTTACTCGAACGTCTGCATATCAAGGAACAGCTTCCAATCTATAAAATCGCTAAGTTGCTAAAGGCCGGACACCCGACGGTTCGCTCGGAATTGAAGCGGCATGGTCTCGGCCCGATCGGCCTTCCTTCCGCTAATCGGAAGTATCCGCTACTCGACGCGCTTGAGATGGGCGATTCGATCCGACTCCCGCTGCCGACGGGAAAAGCGAAACGGCATGCGATTATCTACTCAGCCGCACAAATCCGGGGAATCCGACTATCAGTCAAAACATTAGAGAAGGAGTTGGAAATAACTCGTATAGCGTGAGCGTTCACCGCTTCTCGAACCCTCTCACATCAAAAACAAGTTATAAGTTTCGGTCGTTATGTTCCTTCAATTCGTGGACATTTCGCGGCCGATATAGACCCCAGAGTTCCTCGGTGCGTTGAAGAAGCTATTTTTTATTTGTCTTTGTATTCGCTCGAAAGCACATGAATAAGGGTCCTGCATAAGTCGTCCACGGGTGAAAAAAAAGCTCTTACGTCGACTTACACTTATCCAAAAAGAATCTTTACAACGTAAGACAACGTCTGATATGATTTTTTGCAAATAGCTCACGAAGCATTTCTTTCTCTCGGTAAAAATTAAAACTTAAGATCTCGCCCTCCCTAGACGGTCGAGATGTAAGGAGATCTTGCATGTCTCTAAACCCTCGCCGTAAAGCCGGAGCGCTTAGAAAGCACTTTTGCCGATTTGTCGCGGTTGTATCCTTGGCCGCGCTTATCACTCCTTCGGCGGCCCTTATCGTTACGCGAACCGCTCAGGCGAGGACAGTGGCTCCATACGCCGCCCCGATTTCAGCGCCTCCGCAACCATTTCATGTGGGGACCGAGGCGACGACTTCGCCGCTTCTGGCATTCAATGCGAGTGTCGTCAGTGAAGTTGCTTCGCTCTTCGCGGTAAAGGAGCTGCCACCCGAATTTGCGATCGGACATCTGCCGACAATTTCCGACAAGGTGATCTCGGCATCCAGTTCGTTACTAGGGTCTATCGTTCCTGCGATTACGTCGAAGAAGGCTCCAGCACCCCCAACTCCATCGGTCGGTCCCGTCAATTTCGATTTTGACAATGACGGCAAGGCGGACTTTGGCCGCTGGCACGCCGCGACCAATGAATTCAAAGTCATTGGAAGCACAAGTGGGACACTTACCTACTCGGTCGGCGGATCGTCTTATATCGCGGCACCGGGAGACTATGACGGGGACGGTAAAACGGATGCTGCTGTATTTAACGGCACGACCTGGAAGTACAAGACAAGTACCAGCCAAACGACAGACACGACGGTTACCTTCGGCTCATCTGGCGATATTCCCGTATCTGGAAACTATGTCGGAAGCTCACAGACGGACATGGCAGTCTATCGTCCATCCACGGGCGTCTGGTACATGAAAGAGGCGGTGAACGGAACAGTTACTTCGTTCGGGTGGGGCAACTCGGGCGATCAGCCGGTTCCCGGCGACTATGACGCTGACGGTGTAATGGACTTTGCGGTTTACCGGCCGTCCAACGGAACCTGGTACATATACGGCAGCACGATAGGGGTCTATATCGCCGCATGGGGAGCGACAGGAGATGTTCCGGTTCCCGCCGACTACGACGGCGACGGAAAGACCGACTTGGCCGTTTATCGTCCTACGACCAGTACGTGGTACGTCCTCAAAAGCAGCGACAGCGGTGTTCTGACGCCGGGCTGGGGCAACTACGGCGACCAGCCTGCACCAGCGGACTACGATGGCGATGGCAAAGCAGATTTCTGCGTGTGGCGTCCGAAGACCGGCACCTGGTATGTTATGCACAGCTCGGATTACAGTTACGAGTATGCGGGTATCGGGGTCGCGGGCGACACGGCAGTTTCATCGGCCTACATCCAGCAGATCGGCGCTTCGGTTTCACCGGATCTCCTCGCGGCGGCAAGGCTCTCACCCAAGAACGCGACAGGGGGAACCAATCTCTACTCGCAAAATTTCAGTTGGGGAACCCAACTTGTAGGACTGCCCGGACGCTCGGGTCTCGATGCCGGATTTGGGATCAGCTACAACTCGCTTGTCTGGACAAAGGTTGGAAGCTCGATAGTATTCGACGCCGACACATCGAACGTCAGCCCCGGTTTCCGTTTCGGTTTCCCTGTTATCGAACCGAACTACTACGACGACAAGACCGGCAAGTTCTCATACCTGATGGTCACACCATCGGGTGGCCGGGTCGAGTTTCGCCAAACTGCCGCAAGCGATACCTACGAGACGGCGGATTCGTCCTACGCCCAACTGGTAGCGTCAGAGTCTCTGAACCCGAACGACCCTACCGACGGCGTAAAGCTCATCGTCAAGACCACCGACGGCACCCAGATGAACTACGAATGGAAAGGCGGGGCTTTCCGCTGCAACCAGATCAAGGACCGGAACGGGAACTACATCACGATTGCCAACAGCGACGAAGGCCTTCTCCAAACCGTGACTGACACACTCGGACGCGTCGTCACCGTCAACTATGACAGCGCTCTCTACCCGACCTCGATCACCCAAACATGGAAAGGCACGAATGGCTCCGGCTCGAACACAACCCACACCTGGGCGACTTTTACTTATACGACGACAAGCGGCAGCACGGGCGACTACCAGGCGATCAATACGAATTTTTTAGTTTCGTCCGTACCTCTGACCGTTTTCGGCCCAGCCAACGGAACATCGCTCAAGGTGCTCCAAAAAATAACTTACCCGGATGGCAGCTCGACCAAGTTTGGTTATAACAGTTACGCGCAGGTGGTTAAGATCGAGAATTACTCGGCCGAAACGACTCCGACCCTGTTGAACTCCGTAAGTACTGATCTTGACAGCACGGGGTCCAGCCAACCGGATTGTCCAAAATTTACTGAAACGCGTAACGCGGCCAAGAACTTCAATGTGGTAAGCGGCTCCGAAGTGGCTACGACGACGCACAACAGTCTAACCGCGAGCACTAGCTACACCGTTGGCGGTTCAAGCGTCACAGGAGCCAGGATACAAGTTTGGCTGGACGGTCATCCCGATAACCTTCGAACAAACATTTTCGTCGGCCCGTCGGGCTGGAGCGAAGGATTGTCTATTGCGACACAGGACTGCCTGACCACTTCTGCAACGTGCACTACCGAGAAACGATGGACCACGTCAAGCTGGACGCAGGACGAAACGGTCGCGACGTACCCGGTCAACCCGAGAGTCGAAGAGACCCGTGTCGGAGACGGAACGAATACAAAGAGAACGACGCTCAAATACGCCGGCGTTACGTCTCTTCATCCGGCCTCGACATTCGGACTTGTCGAAGAAGCCAAAGTTTACGACACGGATCTTTCAACTGTGATCAAGAAGGTCCACACCGACTACTGTGATGCCACTAATACGACGTGCGGGTATTCCAACTATCTTTCCCGCCGCATCATCGGACTACCGACCGAGGTCATCGCATACGGCAAAAACGATGTCACGAATGCTCTGGATGAAGTGTCGGACACGACGTATGCGTACGACGCGAGCGGGTACACGGGGACGGGGCAGTCGC
>JBDTZW010000331.1:0-41310 GCA_040004905.1 Acidobacteriota bacterium | reverse complement strand
CCAGCTTTCCTTCATTTTCGCGAGGCTTGCCGATCTGATGAACTCACGTTTGGGCGATCTACGCACCAACGGGCGTGCCTACGCACCCGGTCGTCCCAGCCTCTTTGATGCGTTCAGCGCGGCCTGCGGAGCCAAGGAATCTACGCACGCTAACGAATGGGCCATTCGAGCTCTCGACCCTAAAACGGGTCCGCGCGTTCACATAACTGAGACCGACCGTCTCGAACGAGGTAAGATAGTCGGCACATATGGCACATATTATGCGGCGGAGGTTGACCTCCTGGTCATTGATGACGACCTTGCCGTAGTCGCTGAATATGACCTGTCGCGCGGCTATACACCTGCAGCCGACTTTCTCGAGGCCGTTCTCCTGCACGAATCGGTTCATTGGGCACGACGCTGGAGCGGCCTGGATCCGGGAAACATCGTCAGGGCCGGCGGAGCGATCGAGGCCGGTCATTTCTTTGAGACTCTTGCGTATGGAGGTCCGATGAAGTATCTGTCAACGTGGCCGAATGACTTTCCAAACCGATTGAATGACGCTCGAAGGTTTCTTTCGGTAAATGATGTCTTGATGAATCCGAGTGTTCCGGTTTATAAGAGACCAAGAACGAAACTCATCTGGTGAGAAAAAACGATACGAACCCTTAACGCGACAGTTCGAACCGCATATATATTTTTGGCCATCCTATCGGCAGTTGGATTTATTGCGTGTTCAAGATCCCGGCAAGACCAGGCCTCAAATACGCTATCCGTTTCGGCGAGACACGAAGTACCTGACGACCTGCGTGCAGCGATTACGCAAGTCGAGCCTTTCTTTAAGCCGATGGGCAAGCCCAAGGCTTATGATTGGCTGGGTTCGCACAATGAGCCGGGACAGACGTTTGAGCAGTACATCAGTTCAAATCCGACACTGCCGACGGACGAGAGAAGGACGATCTACGTTTTGCCGCTTGGGAAGTTTACGGCTCAGCAGGGAAAGATCATCGACATTGCCAGCGGTTATCTCGAGGCCTTTTATAGTCTCCCCGTTAAAGAGCTTCCGGCACAGCCCGTAAAACCTCCCACCGACAAAAAGGATACGCGAGCTAACCCGTATACGAAAATTGTCCAGATCCGTACAGGTTACATCATCGATTCGATACTCAAACCTAAATTGCCGAGCGCCGCAGCTGCTATGATCGGGCTTACCAATGAAGACCTCTTCCCTGATGACTCGATGAACTACGTTTTCGGCCAGGGCAGTTTTGCAGACCGCGTCGGGATCTATTCGCTCTCGCGGTTGGATGACAACAACGCGTCCTACGACACATTCCTCAGACGCACGTTAAAGATCGCCGCACATGAGACAGGCCACATGTTCGGGATGTGGCACTGCACTAAATACGAATGCGTGATGAGCGGGACCAACTATCTCGGCGAGACAGATTCGAGGCCGATCGATGCCTGCCCGGAATGCATGGCAAAAGTTTGCTGGCTGTCCCACACCTCACCAAAAGACCGTTACGACCGATTGGCTTCATTTTGCCGCAAAAATGGACTAACCAAAGAGGCTGACGACTTCGAACGGAAATCACAAGCGGTTCGCTAGAAGATCGTATGCCGTCGCGTGTTCTCTCGTAACTTACATGCCCTTAGAAGATGGGGCTTCCATGCTCTTAGACAGGACTTGCGCGGTCTTAGCTGGGACTTGCGCGGTCTTAGATGGGGCTTCCATGCTCTTAGACAGGACTTACATGCTCTTAGGCGAGACTTACATGCTCTTAGATGGGACTTACATGCTCTTAGACGGGACTTACATGCTCTTAGACGGGACTTACATGCCCTTAGACGGGACTTACACGGTGTTGGCGGAACTATACAGTGCTAATTGCTCGATCTACATCAACTTGAAGACAGAAGCCGAGCTTCAACCAATATTGGCACCTACTAAATAACTATTTTCCAATGTCACGCCGAAATTGCATTCCATCAAAACTGATCTTCCCGACCGCCGCGTAGGCCGAGCTCAAACAAGAAGCAAGATCGTTTCCGACTGACGTAACACCAAGAACACGTCCTCCGGCTGTTACCAAGTTACCCGCGGCATCTCTTGCAGTTCCCGAATGAAACACCACGCTGCCATCTATTTGGCCTTTCTCATCGAGACCGTGGATCACGTCGCCCGTTCTCGGTTTGGCAGGATAGCCGGCAGACGCAAGCACGACGCAGGCGGAGCTTCCGGGGTGCCAGTTGATGGTTCCGTTCCCGAGTTGGCTGGCGAGGATCGCTTCGCAAATATCAACAAGATCCGTATCGAGCCTTACGAGGATCGCCTGAGCTTCCGGGTCGCCGAAGCGGACGTTATACTCGAGCAGCTTTGCACCGTCAGCCGTCATCATCAACCCGAGGAACAAGACACCACGATATGGAAATCCTTCGCGGACACAGTTGTGAAGCGTCGGGCGGATGATCTTTTCCCTGATCTCGGCAATCTGTTCGTTCGTCAGTAGCGATGTGTCGGTGATCGTGCCCATGCCGCCTGTGTTCGGTCCAGTATCGCCTTCGCCGATGCGTTTGTGATCACGGGTTGGCGGCATCAATGCGAAATTTTCGCCGTCGACAAATAACAGAAGCGAGACCTCCTTTCCAGTGAGACATTCTTCGAGAATGATTTTTTCGGCAGCATCGACACCCACCAGGTTTTCCAGATCTCTGATTGCAGCGACAGCTTCCGCACGATTTTTCGCGACGATCACGCCTTTGCCCGCCGCCAACCCGTCGGCCTTGATCACGACCGGTTCATCCGCTCCGCCAAAATCGCCGCTCTCGAGTTCATCGACCGCAAAGCCGGGCGTGTGTGCCGTCACGTAGTTCGCCGTCGGAATTCCGTGCCGTGCCATAAAGTCTTTTGCAAACGATTTGCTGGATTCAAGCTGGGCCGCTTCGCGAGTGGGGCCGATAATTCTCAGCCTGCGCGTAGTGAATTCATCCACGATCCCAAGAGCCAGCGGTGTCTCTCCTCCGACCAACGTTAGATCGATCGCGTTCTGAGCGGCAAAGTTCGCCAGAGCGATAATGTCGTCCGGCCGGATAGCTACACACTCGGCAGAATTACCGATTCCTGCATTGCCGTCTGCACAGTAGATCTTCGTCGCCTTAGGGCTTCGTGCGAACGCATCGCAGATCGCGTGTTCCCTGCCTCCTGACCCGATCACTAAAATATTCATTGTTTCCTTATTGATTTCGTTTATTTGGTATATAATCCGATTTTAGCAAAAGAAATATTGATGCCTCATATAATTCGTACTTAAACGACTTGCTGTCCGAGAGAAAGGCATTTGGAAATTCTACCTCCCGAAGAATTTACTATATATATTCGCGTTTTTCTAAATTGGAGACAGACGCATCGGGCGACCCTGGTTTTCTTTTGCTCAAGATCGTTTTAGCCCGCAACACAAGGAGGGATCGATGACGTCAAGCGTTGAATTAAATGAAGACGAACGTTTTGCGCAGGCATCGGCAAACGGCACGCCGGAATTTGAGGACAAGTCGATATTATGTATCGACTGCGGCAAGGACTTCATCTGGACGGCCGGTGAACAGACTTTTTTCCGAGACAAGCAGCTTCAGAACCCGCCCAAACGCTGCAAAGAATGCAAGCAGGCAAAGAATGAGCGTCTTGCGGCAATAACCGCAGCTCAGGCATCCGGCGTCAAGCAGCGTATCGAAGTGACCGTAAACTGTGCCCGCTGCGAGGCGACCACCACAGTTCCATTCTACCCGTCCCAAGGCCGTCCGGTGTACTGCCGTTCGTGTTTTATTGAAATGAATCCCACCATCCTCGAAGGAAGCAAGGACTAAAGATCTCAACCGCCTACGTGAACGTTCGGCCTCAGCTCGGGATCCGATTCCGCCTGGCGGAGTATCTCGCGCGTAACCGGAGCGGTATCCCCCTCGCCAAAAAGTATGTATCGGGCCAGATACATAATCGGATTTCCTTCGCTCCATCCAAAATAGACATGCGGGATCTTGCCTGTCTTATCACGCAAATATAAGAGAAACGCCGCAATAGCGTTTGGAACGGCGGGAGCCTGTGTTCGTAGGATCCGGTAACCATCGACGTCTATCCCGCGAATGAATAATCGCCCCTTGAATTCCGACGCGTCACCTGTCTCGATCTCGAAAAAGAGGACAGGGTCGGACGACGGGATGTGGTTATCGACGCGCTTCTCATGCTCCTTGAAACGATACTCCGTCATATCACCCGTCTCGCGGCGATTAGTGACGATCCGGATCTCACCTTCTTCGTTCAGCTCGTTGATAAATTCCTGGGCGGTGGCGTCGAGTTCGATCTTGTCGATGCGGATCTCGGTCGATCGCATCACACGCGAAATGAAAGATGCCGCGATAATAGAAAAGATAAAGAACGAAGCGATCTTGATGCCGTCGGGCCGTTCAAAAATATTCGTGATCGTCGTATAAACAAAAACCGCCGAGATCGTCCAAAAAGCCCATGTCCAACGGCTACGCCGCCGCCTCGCCGAAAGCGACACAGCGATCGCGGCCGAAGACATCAGCACCAGAACGCCTGTCGCATACGCACCACCCTGAGCATCGACATCAGCACGAAATATAAGCGTTACCGCGAAGCAGATGCCCGTAAATACCAGCACCAGCGGCCGTGTGGCACGCGACCATTCCGGAGCCATTCCATATCGCGGCAAATAACGCGGCACGATATTTAGCAATCCGGCCATCGCCGACGCGCCGGCAAACCAGAGGATCAAGATGGTCGAAAGGTCATAGAGAGTGCCGAACCATTCGTTCCACGCGTGAGCAATGTACGCGAGCGCTCGGCCATTCGCCTTTCCCGAATCCTTGACGACCTTTCCTTCAGTCTCAGCGGCCGTGCAGGCGCAATATTCCGGCGGAGCATGTTCAGGATTTGCCATGCCGCAATCTACTGGCGGGCAGAATTCCCTCTTGGGAATTAGTACGCTTGTCGCAAAACTGCTGGCGATCAAAAATACGCTCATGATGAGCGCAGCCGTGATCAGCATCTTACGCGTATTCCCGATGCGGTTCGGACTTTTAACAAGCGGCATCACGGCTACTCCGGTTTCAAAGCCCGAAAGGCCGAGAGCCAATCGCGGAAAGCTTATAACGGAAAGAAGCAGGATCCCCGCGAAACCGGCGACCTCAAAACCGCCGAAAGAGGCTTTCGTAGCAAATAAAATATTCTTCCAATCCGTTAGCAGGCCCGGGTTAACCGCGACCTCATAGACTGCCCGAGCGACGACAATAACATTCAGAAAGAGATAAGCGGCAACTAGTAAGACCGCGATACCGATCGCTTCCTTAAATCCTTTTAGAAATACTGCTCCGAGCAGCGAGATCAAAGCGAGCGTGAAAAGGATCGGGTGATCAAGAAATGCGGCGTGTTCGCGGACGAAGGGATTTTCGAGAACGTGGGCCGTTGCGTCAGCGGCCGAAAGCGTTATTGTAATTACAAAGTCTGTCGCGACGAATCCAAGAAGAACTAGTACGAAAAGCTTGCCCTTCCATCTCGAAAGCAGCGCCTCGAGCATCGCGATTGAGCCTTCGCCGTGCGGACTCTCCTTAGCAACCCGGCTATAGATCGGCAAGGCACCGAAGAGGGTGAGCAGAACAAGAATAAGCGTCGCGATCGGCGAAAGAACTCCCGCTGCGAGGAAGGCAATACCAGGCTGGTAACCCAACGTCGAAAAGTAGTCGACCCCAGTCAGGCACATCACCTTCCACCACGGATGCTGATGATGCCGCCCGACGGGTTCCGATGGGCCTTCCATTTCCTCTACAGTTCCGCTGTAGAGCCATTTTCTGAACCAACCCTGTTCGCCAGCCTTCATACCGAAAGCAATAAAAACAACCGCCTGACGCCTCGTTCCCGGGTCCGCGGTTTTACATTATGACCTATATTATTCCGAAGTATTCTCTTTCAAAATTCGGCGCTTCGACCCGTCGAGATATTGCCGATAAAAACATATCGATTCTACGCCGATGAATCGCAAGGTCAAGGCAACACTCCCCATAATCAGCCCCGAAAAAATGAAATGGGGCGACGTCTCCCACACCGTCGCCCCTTTAGGTCACAAGTCCTCACCCCTCGTGACCAAATGTTCACCGGGGAGGTGAACAACTTCATTATGCACAACAAATCCGAAAATGCAAACTTAAATTTGACCGAAAGTTATCTAGTAAATACCGCGGAAATATCCCAAGGATCAGCGAAGGAGTTGACCTTTAGTCCCCCCACAATATAGCGGCGATTTCCAGCCTCATTTTGAAGATAAAGTGTGTAATCGCCGAGCGGCGCTTCTGCGTCAATGGTAACCTCTGCACGCATAGAACCAACCGTGTCGCTGAAGTCGTAGTTCGAGACCGTTCCGGAGTTAACCGTAATAAATTTTGAATTCGAACCAACGGTAAGGTTGGCCGTCGCGAGGTTGGAGCCTCCAAAATAGAGAGTGTAGGTGCGGCCCGGATTGACGGGAACAGCTGCTGATGCGAGCTGACCATTCAACCCGATAAACCGAAGGTCGATGTCCGCTGAGCGTTTCAATAATACGAGATCAAGGGACGAGGTTTTGCCCTTCTCGATGTCTACCTCGCCGGTCCCGTATGAAAGCGATGCTGCGCGCTTTTTATTGTCATCCTGGGCGTATATGCGATAGGAGCCTACGGGAAGACCACCGATACGATAGTTTCCATTTTTCTGGGAGATCGCCGATCCCGCGATCCGGCCGTTTTCCGTGTCTTCAGCCCAAATCTGAAAGGTCGAACCGCGGCGCCCAATCGGAACCGCCAGACGCCCGGCCGAGACGCCGCAGCACAAATCGTCGCCCGCCTGATCGCCATAGAGTCTTTGCAGTGCAGCGAGATCCTCGGGGGAAAGGGTTCGGCCGCCTCGTGCCTGTAGTCCAAAAAGTCCATTCCGTCCCGAGTTTTCATACATCACGGAACCCAACGAGAAGGAATGGTCCAATCCGAGCAAATGCCCAAGCTCGTGAATCAGAGTCGATTGAAGATCGAACGTGCCAAAGGTTCCGTCGTCTGAAAATTGGACGAATGGATTGAGCACGATATCAGCTTCGGTGATCTCACCCTTACGATTATAAAAAACGCGTGATTTGGCAGAAGTGGCCTGCGGATCGTTTTGAAAGAGCGATAGATTTTCCGGAGTCTGAGCGATCGTTATCAGGCTGATTCCGTCGCCTGCGATGCCTTGGGGGCTAACGCTTTGCCTATCGGAAACTGATTGAGCGAATTTTATGCCCGACGCGTTTTGCCACGCAGCCAGGCTTCTGCGAACCACATCGGCAACGTCAGTTCCGGTCTTAATATTCGGGTTTGGGTTAATCAGCGAAGACGAGACCGATATTCGAATCCCAAGATTCTTCCAGCGAATTACGAGCGGGTTGTCATTCGAGGGCATCTCGGCCAGCGTTGAGGCACCGGCCGATATCGACAGCAGCATTATTGTCGCGAATGTCCACGATGCAAATCGCGTCATCATTATTCAGAATCCGCTCCGAAACCGTGATCGCCGTCGACACCGACGTTTTCCAGATCCGCAAAACCGACGACCAATAGCAGGGCTACCAGTGATAATGTCGCCAAAACATAAAGGATTGCGATCTGTTCGAACTTAATTAGAAATCCGATCACGGCGCTGACCAAAAGCAGCGAAAGCAAGGCTACACCGCGTCGCCCAAGTCTGTCTGTAATAGTTGCCATAGATATTTGAAACCAACCGTGGGAACGGCCGATCAGTCTTTAATTTTTACCATTTTCCAGCCCGAATAGCTATTTTTGATCTAACGGTCTATGATCCGAACCGGCAGATTCATCAGCCTTTCCCGGTCGTTTTCGAGATTGAACGCTGGCGGCAATCTAGCCTTCGCCCGTCCTTTTTGACCCACGCTGACAACATCGAACGGCTTTAGGGCGATATCTTCAGCCTGCCCGTCTCTTATCTTTCCAAGATCGGTCTCGATAACCTTTGACTGCCGCCCCTCGCGCCGGAAGATGGTGACCTGGCTTTCGACGCCGTCCTTAGACATTCCACCGGCGGCAGCGATCGCACGGCTCAACGTTGTCTGTTCCCGTGAGGATAGTTGATGAGGATTTTCAACGCCGCCGATCAAATATATCGGGGAAGCCTCGACAACCGTAACGATATCGCCGCTGAGGATCTCCGGATTCGAGCCTGCTTTTGCCGTTAAGAGGTCAGATATTCGGATGTTTATGCTACTGGAGTCGTCGCCCTGACGGGCGTTAATAAAAGCACCGCCGCTGGCCGGTTGGGCTGCCTGCTCGGCGCAGTTCAGGCTTTTTGGACGATAGACCGATATCTCGCCGTTCGACCGGTCAGTAATTCCGCCGGAGAGAATTATTAATTCACTAAGCAGAGCCGGCCGCCGGATCCTAAACCGTTGCGGCTTCTTGACCGCTCCATCCAGGATTGTTAAAGCCCGGTTTCCTCGATCGACTATCCTGACGACGATCTTCGGATCGCGCAGCATTTTGCCGTAGTATTTCGCAATATCGGAGCCGATATCTGATTCGCTACGGCAGAGGGCAAAAACATGCTCTTCGATCTTGTCCAGACCATCGAGAAAACCTTCGGGCGTGAGCGTTCCGCGCCAGTCATAATCCAGGCTACCGACCACGTCCACATCGACCACATCCCCTAAATGGACCAGGTCGACCTCGCGCGTCTGGGTCGTATCTGGAATCGGAGTTTTAGCTCGCCCCTGCCCCGAAACAATCACGGCAAAAACAAGCACCAAAAAGGATCCGCGCAGAAATGCGGCGGCATAGATCGCCGACCGCCACAGGTTGAGATGATAGCTGTATCTATTTTTTTGCTTCACGTACGGACGGCCGTCTTCGGTGGTGCCGGGCTGTATCTTCCATCCATGGGACCGCAAATCCGGTGAACGACCAATTACATTCGTTACAAAGCAAATGATATCGAAAGAATATCTTTAACCAAAGAGGTGACACGCGGTAGCCAAGCTGAATACGTTTACTGTGACATTCTGGACAACGTTGGGAAATCATGTTTTTACCTACACTCCGGAAGTGGGCCGGAATAACGTCTGTAACTACTCTTCGAGCTGTTCGATCCGTCGAACAGCATCACTTATACGCGCAACTGCGAAAGTACGTTCATTTTCTGAAATATGTTCCTTTTCAAGCGACCTCAAGGCCTCTGAATAATGCTTGCGCGCCTGTTTGTAATTCCTGCGACTTGTCGCTTTTTCGGCCCTTTCGATCCTATCCGATAGCTTCAGCGACGAAAGAAATTCACGGATCGCATCGCCCGATGCCGTCAGGTTCGGATCATCTGGATAATACTCGGCAGCGGCTGTAACAACGGTTAATGCACGTTGTGCCGCCTCGATCCTGGCAGGCATTTTCACGGCGCTTTGAGCTTCGCCGCTTAGAGCCTTGGCCTCGATCTCGGCCCAGCGAAGCATATGAAACCGGTGAAATTCTTCGGCCTTTTCCCTTCCTTTAAGTAAAGCCGCCAGCCTCGGCGAACCCGGTCCGACGATCGCAAGCTCCTTACTACTAACTGTCAAATATCTATCGCATAATTCAAAGACTTCCTGATGCCCACTTGCCAAAACGCCCAGGACTCGCGCGGCCTCCGACTTTTGCTTGATCTCGCGAAGGATCACGGCGTTCAGTTCAAGCGTCAGTTTGTCCTGACGGGCACTGTTAACGCTAGCATTCAGCGAGACGCCTTTAAGATTACGATCAAGCCGCTCCTGATTGATCAGGATTCTGTTCCGGGCGCTGCGAAACACGAGTTCCCGCACAAGAACCGCTCCACCAAGGACCACGCTCGCCAAACATCCCCCGAGAATTATCGCGGATTCATCGCCATCCTCTCGAAAGATCCACCAAATTACGAAAAAGACCGCCATCGCAACGGCCACAGCGAGGACGTAAAAACTGGCCGCCGGCATCCAAAACGGGCGATGCGTAGCTGCCCCTCTGCGCGGATACATAATTACTCTGTCAAGGTCCTAAGTATTCTGAATCAAGGCGATTGTTTGCAAATGCGTCAAATCCATACACTGCGTGACACTATAATGAATTTTTTGTTACCCCAAGTCAATATATCCCGTTACGCCGAGCCGCTGGTGGAAAAACGTCAATCTGCTATAATTTTGCCAATGCATCTGTGAAGGACGAGAAGAAAACTAAAAAAGAAAGGCCTGTTTTCGATTCCCTTCGAAAGCCGACGGCCCCGTCGAGCAAAAAGATCGGCACCGAGCGGGTCGAAGAGAAAATTCATCCTTCGAAGCGGAAGATCAAGCACAAAAAACCAGACGCCCCCGAGGAATAGATGTCGATCTTTTCAAAAAGAAAGAGCAAACCGGCCCACGAACCCGTACCCAAGGTTTGGGCCCGTCCCGAGATGCAGGTTACGTTTCGGGCTGAGATCATGCCTGGACGCGATCGCGAAGCCCGGACCTTTCGCATCAAAGAAGTCTTTTCGAACGGCCGAGTTATTCTCTACGATTTCATTGGCGAGCACCGGGAAGGTGCCTTTGAGCCAGTAAACTTCTTACGCGAAAAGGCACGGCACTCTCACCAGTCGTAAACTCGCCCGACCTCCATTATCTCAACATTCTCTAGGCCAAGCTCGCCGATCTGGGCTATAACACTTTCCCGATAGCTTGGTTTGATATTGATGATAAAGACCGGGCAATTCTTACATTTAAATTTCTCGAGTTCGGATGCAAGAGCGTTCGGCGTGAGATGATGCGACATGTCCGCAAGGTCTTGCATTTCATTGGGCATCGCACACTCTATGAGCAGAACCGCAAGACCCTGTTGAGCATTCGCTGCCATCCAAAATTCATCCATCTCCGACGTATCCCCTGAAATGGCCACCGTCGTTTTGAGATCGCTGACAATAAATCCCGCAGATGGGACTTGGTGATTGACCGCCGCCGATCGGACCTTCAAATGCAGGACGGTAAACTCGGACCCGATCGCGAAGGGATGATATTCGATCACCTGACCGTTCGCATTCTTTAGCTCGGAAAATCGCGGATACACTGACCAATTGAAAATATCGCGTTCAAGTACTTCGATCACTTCCGTAGCGGCATGGATCCGGAGCGGTTCGGTTAGCGTGGAATAAAGATCATCGATGAAAAGCGGCAGCCCTGCTACATGGTCGAGGTGGGCATGGGTTAGCAATATGTCCCGGACATTCGCCCGCTGCACATCCGAGCACGCCATTGCGAGGCTCCCGGCGTCGATCGCAACCTGGTCGTCAATAATAATGCACGCCAAATGCTGCTTAGCGGAAGCCCTGCCGTTTTCGTCGAATGTGCTGGGAAGGAGTTGGAATTTCACACGTTTTCGCCGCGACTTTTACTTGGATTCTATCTTGCGCAGGTCTGGCCTCGGCCTCCATCGATCTCATACGTCGCACCGGTAATCCATCCAGCCTTTTCCGAAGCCAGAAAGAATATCAGGTCCGCTACCTCCTCCGGCCTGCCGACACGGCCAAGCGGATGAGTAGTTTTCGAATGCTCGAGAAACTTTTCGTACGCCGGCTCAGCCATTCCGCCGCGCTTGTGAATATTGGTCACGACCACGCCCGGATTTACAGCATTCACCCGAACGCCCTTCGGGGCCAACTCAAGGGCCGAGCAGCGGGTAAGTTGGTCAACGCCCGCCTTTGAAACGCAATAGGCCAATACATTTGGAAAGGCCCTGGGACCGGTGACACTCGAAACGTTGACTATATTTCCATGGGATTTCTCAAGATGCGGCACCGCACATCGGATCAGATAGAATACCGAACGAAGATTGATGTTCAGCATCGTATCCCAGTCGTCCAGCGATGTGTTTTCGATCGACCCGTTCTTGATTATTCCGGCGGCGTTCACCAGAACGTCGATATGTCCAAGATCTTCGATCGTTTTGGCAACCAGCCTTTCTACATCCGAGCTGTCGGTCACGTCAGCTATACGCGCACGAATCGATCCGCTATCAGTTTTAGTCTCGTGGATAAGCTCGTCGAGCTTTGCCTCGTCTCTCCCGACCGCGACAACTTCAAAGCCGTTTTGGGCGAATAATTTCGCCGAAGCTCGGCCGATCCCGCTGCTTCCGCCGGTAATAACCGCAACCTTTTTCTGCATAATAACCAAGAATGAATCGCGCTAAGAATATCAAGATTGCGAAATGCTGACAATTCCTAACCAAAAAGAAAGGACAGCCGAATCTCTCGGCTATCCTCAAATTAAAGTAAGTTAAGTACTTTGCCTGCCAGTCTAAACGTTGGTCGGTTTATGGCCGGCTCGGACTTGGCGTCGGAAAAAACTTTTCAATTGCTGATTTCGTTTCAACGCGTTTCCGCTGCTGAAAATCCGTGACCCAGTTCGCTACGGTCGAAACCATCTCGCGAGCGGTCTGCTTTGAATTGGAACGCACAATGACCGGCTTTGCGGCGATCGCCTTTTCAGCCGTTTTCTTCGCGTCCTTCTTTATAACCTTAATATTCCTTTGCATAATTGCCTATCCTCCTTGTTCTGTATGTATATTCCCTGCTTGACTGTATTAACTGCGTTATTCCCTAGCTTCTGGTTACTATTCCCAGCAATTTAAGTGCCACGATAAAGACGAAACCTACGATAACTTTTGCCTAATTGCTATTTGCGGATGAAAAAATTAATTTATTATGTTTCGCAAATCGCCAAACCAAAGAGATCCAATTTGCATTCTGCTAGAATAGCGATACGATCCCGGCATTTCATAAGTTCCGGAAAATCGCCAACTCCCGAGAAACCATTTATCCTCAATAACTTCCAGCTAAATTAACCGATCCTGCAATATAAGGAACGGACCTTGCCTGTAAAACTTGCGAAATGAAAATTTCCGAAGCAATCATCATCTATCTGGCGATCGGAGCACCGTTTGCAGTCAATAATTTCCTAAGAGCGGGAAAAGATCGTATCTCGAAAGGCATTCTGCATGCTTTACTGGCCTTTCTGCTTTGGCCTATTTATGCCATATCGCTTACACAACGCGTCAAAATGACAAAACCTGACCAAAACGTAAGTTCACTGGAGAGCAATGTTTTAGATGCGCGGGTCGACAAAAAAGTTGGAGCCGTAACTTCGGCCTTGGAAATGTTTCTCAACGATTCACTGCCCGCCATGTCTGTGCTCGAATTCCGCGAGGTCCTCTACCGATATACCGGATTAACGTTTGCACTATCGAGCGAAGCGTCCGATCGCCCGAACTCCTTTTCAATGCTCATCCTTCCGGGCTCGGAAAATCACGATTTAAATGGGATTTGCATGAACCGACGCAACCGAAAATGCCTTGAGGCTCATCGAAGCCGTGCGCGGAATGATTTTCTTGCTTTGGTTTCCGAGGTCGCCGCAGTTGACGGAAAACACTCGGCGTTCGCCGATCTGGCATTTGAACTGGCCCGCATCGTAGCTGACACTGAGGCCTGCAGTGAAATTGAAACGATCAGAAGGCAGAGTGAGCAAATCGTTGTCCCGGAAGGCGTCAATATAGTCGAGAAGGAAGTATGGCATTCTCCAACACCCAAACAGTCAGCCCTCAGCCAAATCTGAACGAGTTCGATCTTTTGATCGACGATGACGAAACGGCACGGAGACGCCTCGAAGTGCTTTTGTCAGCAAACGCAGAGACCGCTCGAACAAAACGCAGCTTCGGGAGCGATGCCGACGAGTTTGAAGCTTCACTGATGCCGCGGCCGCTAAGTTCAAAACAGGCTTTTTCGTATTTCGGATTAATGCTCGGCGTTTTTACCCCAGCAACTATGTTCGGCCGGCTATTTCTGAATAACGGAATGCCGCCTAGCGAGTCGTGGGTGATCGGCATTCTCTTGATCATTAATGTCGTCTCCGCCGTCGTAGGGTATTTCTCGGGAAAATTGATCGGCCAGATGGTGTCGGCGGTCGAGAAGTATCGCTGGCCGACGATGCTCGCCTTGCTTCCGGTGATCGGCATTCTCTGGGGATTCATGGCAGGCGGTGCGGGCGGGTTTATCGTATTTATCATCGGTTCAGTTTTTGGGGCGATCCTTGGAGCGGCCGTCGGAGCAGTGGCCGTGCCCGCGTTTACGCTATTCCATAGGCTGCTTAAACGCGGGGATATGATCGAGACCAAGCACTTTCTTCCGCTGGCGTTCGGTCTGACCTTCGCAATTTGTTCCTTTATACTCGGCCTAAAATAACTCTTACCTTCACTACGTTGTGCTTAACGGAGCTCTCGATCTACCATAGACGGGATGCTCGTCCTCCTTCATCTTTTTGCACTGTTTCTGCTTGTGCTGCTCGGGTTCTACGTTTTCGTAGCCGACCCGCGAAGCCGTGCCCATCAGACCTTTGCCGCCTTTATCGCGTTTCTTGCACTTTGGACAACTAAGGACCTGCTCTTTTGGAATTTTCCCGACCTCAGCCCGCATTATGATTGGTGGGCAGCGGCAAGTTTTGTAATCGCGCTCTTGATGCAATGCTCCTTAGTCGTCTTTGCATGGGTATTCCCGGAAAATTCGCGAACGCCTAGACGCAAGGCCGCATTGCTCTTTGCCCCGAGCCTCGTGCTTATTCCTGCGGCGCTGTTCGGGTTTTTGTGGCGAAAGATCAGTTTTGAAGGCGGCGTTTTTTCGATCGAGCTCGCGCCGCTCGCATATGTTTTTGTCGCCTACGTTTACCTCGTTTTCTTCTATGGCAGCGTTGTCCTACTAAGGAAATATCGGCAGTATCGCGGAACGCAGATGGGACAGCAGGTCGGAGCGATACTATGGGGACTGGTCATAACCGGCATTCTCAAGACGCTCGCGAACATTATCTTTCCGTATTTCGGCATCTACGCTCTACTTCCCTTAAGCTCGATATTTGTCTTGCCCGGTGTGTTGATATACGCCTACGCGATCCTGAATTTCCGCCTTTTTTCCCTTCAGAGCGCGCTCGACCAATTTCGCTTGATCGGCATTACCTCAAAGATCGCGCTCACAATCGCTGTCGTTGCGGTCTGCAGCTTTCTGCTTTTTCAAGTGCCGATCGTCTGGTGGGCGTTCGGGCATGGAATGGCTTCGGAAGCGTGGCGCAAATATCTGGTTTTCAGTGTGATCACCGCCTTGGCTCCAAACTTGTTACTTGTTCTTCTAATCGTGAGAACTATCTCTCGGCCGCTCCAACGGATCACGTTAGCAGCCGTTCAGGTCACGAACGGCGAATACGGAACACGGGTCGATCTGAGAAAAAGCAAGGACGAGATCGGACTGCTGGCCGATTCGTTCAACGAGATGAGCGCCAAGATGGCGGCCGACATCAAGCGGCTCCAAGACCTAAACGAACAGCTTGTCCGCACCGAAAAACTGGCCGCGATGGGAACACTCGCGGCTGGAGTTGCACACGAGGTCAACAATCCGCTTGCATCCATCTCGTCGCTGATCCAGATGATCCGAACCGAGGGCGACACGACCGACGACACAAAAGAAAAATTAAAACTGATCGCCTCCCAGATAGATCGCATATCGCGTGTCACAAAGGACATGACCGATTTTGCGCGAGCGCAGCCGCCTGCAAGGCAGTCCGCCGATATAAACGCGATCATCCTGACGAGTCTACGTCTGGCGAGATTTGACGAATCCTTTCGACGCCTGGATATTGAGATCGATCTAGGAACGGACATCAGGCACATAAGCGCCGATATCGACCAGCTTCAGCAGGTTTTTTTAAATCTTCTCCTGAACGCTCGAGACGCGATGCCTCGCGGTGGTCGCCTTACCATAGGTTCGCGAGAACTCGGGCACGAATGCGTCGTGACAGTTAGCGACAATGGCTCCGGTATCGATGCGACGAAGCTGAATCAGATATTTGATCCGTTTTTCACCACCAAGCCCGGCGGGAAAGGCACCGGTCTCGGACTCGCCGTCTGCTACGGCATCGTGACCGCCCACGGCGGCACGATCGAAGCCATCCCTGGTGAACCGCGCGGCACCCGATTTGTCGTGAAACTGCCGGTCGAGCACGGCAAGTGAACCTTCAGCCTTTTCCCGACTGCCTTCTGTCCTACCTTCTTGACACCGACACGGTTTCGTAGCAACTTATTTGTGCACTCCGATAGATAAATCATTCAGCGTGAGGAAATTGTAGATGACGAAATTCTTTTACTACATCTGTGCCCTACTCCTGTTCGCTTGCGCCGGCTTTGCTCAGGATAAGCCGACGGCTTTCATCAACGTGAAAATTATCCCGATCGTCGGGCAGCCGATCGAAGGCGGTGTCCTGCTCGTGCAGAGCGGCAAGATATTGGCGGTGGGCGAGATGGCGTCCGTAAAACTGCCAACCGAAACGATTGTGATCGATGCAAAAGGCAAAGTGATCATGCCGGGAATCGTCGATTCGCACAGCCACATTCTCGAACCGGCGGGCGGCGACGGATCGGGACCGATACAGCCTGATGTTCGAGTTCTGGACAGTTTGAACGTTCAATCGACGAGCCTAAAGCGTGCTCAGTCTGGCGGGATTACCACAGTCAATGTTATGCCGGGTTCAGGCCATCTGGACAGCGGGCAGACGATGTATCTAAAACTTCGTGATGGCGCGACCAAGATCGAAGACCTGATGATCTACGATAAGGACGGCAAGTACATGGGCGGGATCAAATTTGCGAACGGCACCAATTCCATCCGTGCCGGCGGCGGAAATTTTCCCGGCACCCGAGCGAAATCGGCCGCACTCGTACGGGACCAATTTATAAAAGCGCAGGAATATCGAGACAAAGTAAAAAAGGCTAACGGTGACGCGACAAAAATGCCGCCGCGTGATCTCGCGATGGAAGCTCTCGTCGAAGTGCTCGACGGCAAACGAGTCATCCATTGGCATACGCATCGGCATGACGATATCGTCACTGTATTGAGGCTGCAAAAGGAATTTGGATTCCGCGTGGTGCTGCATCACGTTTCCGAGGCGTGGAAGGTCGCCGACGAGATCGCTAAAGCAAAGGTTCCCTGCTCGATAATATTTATCGATTCGCCGGGCGGAAAGCTTGAAACGGCCGACATCAAGTTTGAGAACGGTGCCGCTCTTGAAAAGGCCGGAGTCCTAACGGGCTTCCATACTGACGATCCGATAACCGATTCACGCTGGCTGCTTCGCTCCGGCGGTATCGCGGTGCGGGCAGGAATGTCGCGGGAAAAGGCTCTCTACGCACTCACAATGGCGAACGCTAGAATTCTCGATCTAGGCGACCGCGTCGGATCTTTGGAAAAAGGTAAGGACGCCGATTTTATTTTGCTCTCTGGCGATCCGCTCAGCGTTTATTCGCACGTGCTTGAAACATGGGTCGAGGGCAAAAAGGTCTTCGATCGTTCGAATCCAAAAGACTATCTGGTAGCTGTCGGCGGCTACGGAGCTTCGAACGACAAGTACGTCGATGACGACGAAGAAGACAAAAACGAGGGAGGCAACCAGTGAATAGCGAAAAACTAGTGACTAAAAGTGTATTTATAGCCTGCATTCTATTTTTCACCTTTCATTTTTCAATCTTCACTGCCCACGCCCAGCTCGCCGTCAAAGGCGAAACGGTCTGGACCATGGCGGGCGAGCCGATCTTGAACGGCGTTGTGCTGATCAACAACGGCAAGATCGAAGCGGTCGGAACGCAATCGTCGGTTCAGATACCTGCAAATTATCGGATGATCTCGGCAAAGGTCGTCACGCCTGGTTTGATCGATGCGCATTCGGTGATCGGACTGAATGGTTACTTAAACCAGCCGCACGATCAGATGGCCCTCGAAGGCAGCGGGCCGATCCAGCCTGAACTACGGGCGATCGATGCCTATAACGCAGAGGAAAAGCTGATCGAATGGGTGCGCCAATTCGGGGTAACGACGATCCATACCGGGCATCAACCCTCGGCTCTCGTCTCGGGTCAGACGATGATAGCAAAAACGGTCGGCAAGGACGTTGACGAAGCCACGCTCGTCCCAACTGCGATGATCGCTGTCACACTCGGATCGGATTCGCTCGCAGGCCAGGGAAAATCTCCGGGCACACGCGGCAAGGAAGCTGCGATGCTGCGGGCTGAATTGATCAAGGCGCAAGAGAATTCTAAAAAAACGGATCCACCCAAAGACCTTCGCTCTGACATCATGGTCAAGGTCATCAAACGCGAGATTCCGCTTATGATCACCGCCAACAAGGCTCAGGACATCATTACGGCGCTTCGGCTGGCCAAGGAGTTTAATCTCAAGATCGTCCTCGACGGAGTTTCCGAGGCCCAGCTTGTAATGAGCGAGATCAAGGCCAGCGGATTTCCCGTGATCGTCCATCCGACGATGGCGCGGGCAAATGGCGACACTGAGAGTATGTCTATGGAAGACGCGGCCAAGCTGAGGGCAGCCGGCGTTCTGGTCGCGCTCCAAAGCGGCTACGAGGGCTATGTCCCGAAAACCCGCGTCGTTCTGTTTGAAGCCGCAATGGCCGCCGCGAACGGCATGTCGCAGCGTGACGCTCTGGCCCTCATCACTATCGACGCCGCAAAACTTCTGGGCCTCGAAGCCCGGATCGGCTCCCTGGAAAAAGGCAAGGACGCCGACATAGCAATGTACGACGCCGATCCGTTCGAATGGACCTCGCATTGTACCGGCACTATCATAAACGGGAATGTCGTGAGCGAAGTTGTCAGATAAGTTCAAATCTTACTTAATTTAGAATCAAGGCCCCATTTTTTTCGGGGCCTTTTGTTTCCTATCGCCTATGACCGTATTCTTTTTCTACCGATTTTGTGATATTTTTCCATAGTTTTAGACCCTTGAACGCTCCTCATAGCTATTATGAAAATTCGAACTCCCTTTCGCCCCGGGAATCTTTTATTGATCATCGCTGCGTGCGCGGCACTGGCCGTCCCTGTCCTAGCTAAGGACGAATGGCTTCAGGTCCGGTCGAAGAATTTCTTTCTTATCGGCAACGCGTCGGAAAAGGAGATTCGCAAGGTTGCGACCCGTCTTTAACAATTCCGCGAGACATTTCGACTGCTATTCACGAAAACGAACTTCTCGTCATCTATACCTACCAATGTGATCGTTTTTAAGAGCGACTCGGCATATAAGCCATTCAAGCCAAAGCGAGCCGATGGGAAACTGGATACATTCGTCGCCGGCTACTTCCAGCCTGGCGAAGACGTGAACTACATAACGCTTTCAACGGAGGGTGAAGACGCCGACACATTCGGAACGATATTTCATGAATACGTCCATTTTATTCTCAATACAAATTTCGGAAAATCGGAAATACCGCCGTGGTTTAACGAGGGGCTCGCCGAATACTATCAGACGT
Source organism: Acidobacteriota bacterium (assembly GCA_040004905.1). Lineage (GTDB taxonomy): Bacteria > Acidobacteriota > Blastocatellia > Pyrinomonadales > Pyrinomonadaceae > OLB17. The sequence goes on along the minus strand of JBDTZW010000331.1, from coordinate 21,928 downwards.
TTCAAATAGAAGACGATCAAAAGGTTAAACTCGGCCTTCCGCAGGGCGACCATCTGCGGTTGTTGCAGCAAACGAAATTTATCCCACTGGATCAGCTTTTCAAGGTTTCAAGCTTTCAGCTTCTGCAGACGGGAAATCATTCGCGAAGCATCTTCTACGCCGAATCATGGGCTCTCATACATTACCTAATCGCCAACGGCAAAAGCACCGAACTCGACAAATTTATCAATCTCGCGGTCAAAGATGTGCCACCGGAGACCGCATTCCAACAGGCGTTTCAGATGACCCTCGCCGATATGGAGAAGGTGCTTCGAAAATATGTCGAACAGTCGTCATATCAGTACACAAATATTTCCTTCAAGAATAAATTGACATTTGACGGGGAGATGCAGGCGACCCCCCTCGATGAAGCCGGATCGAACGCGTATCTCGGTGATCTTCTTTACCATGTAAACCGGGCAGACGACGCCGAAAGTTATCTTACGACCGCCGTGAAACTTCAGCCGAATATGAGCATGGCCAACACAACGCTCGGAATGGTCAAGGTCAGGCAGCGTAAATTTGACGACGCAAAAACCTATCTCGCAAAGGCAATGGCCGGTGACCAGAAAAATCATATGGCGTATTACCAATACGCCTATTTGCTTAGTCGCGAGGGACGTGACGAATTTGGATACGTCAGGTCGTTTCCGCCGGAGACCGCCGCAAAAATGCGCGATGCCCTAAAGCGGTCCATAGCGCTGAAGCCGGATTTTGCCGAGAGTTACGAGCTGTTCGCATTCGTAAATCTTGTTAACGACGAACAATTGGACGAATCTATTGCGATGCTGAAAAAAGCATTGCAATATCAGCCGGGCAACCAGAAATACGCGATGCGTATTGCGGAGATTCTTGCTCACCAAGCGAAGTACGACGATGCAAGCGCGCTCGCAACCAAGCTCGCCAGTACAACCGACGATCCGGAGATCAAGAACCGTGCTGAGGGCCTTGCCGGGCAGATCGCTCAGCACCGCCAGTATGACGAACAACGCAAGAAATATGAGGAGTCTCGCTCGCGTTCCGGATCATCGACCGGATCTTCGGGCGGAGGCGTTGGACCGCCATTACTGCTGAAGCGAAAAGCGGACGAGAAACCGATGACCGATGAGGACTGGGGAAAGGTCCAGGCTGTAGCGAGGCTTCGTTCTATTAATGGGGCACTGCGTAAGACAGACGCGGGTGAAAACCGCGTTATGGGACAGATCGAAAAGGTCGAATGCAAAGGCGGCGTCACCTTTACCATCAAGTCGGAAAAAGATACGTTCCAACTTCAAAGCAAAGGCTTTCAGGAGCTCTACCTTCAGGCGTTCGTTCCCGAAGCGATGAACACCCCGGTAGGGTGCGGAGGTGATCTGTCGAAGTTCATCGCACTCGTCACCTACAAACCGAAAACCGGGCCTAAAACGGCGATTCGCGGCGATCTTACGGCGCTCGAATTTGTTCCGAAGGACTTTCGCATTCTGAGTCAGGCCGAGATCGACTCGCCGGAGATAAGCGCGGACGACGCTGACGAGGTCGACGTTTCTGAAACTTTATCTACGCCTACGGAAAAACGACCCGCAGAAACTCCACGAGATCTCGACGCCATGCGCCGTGAGGCGATGATGAAGCAGATCAAGGAAAACCTTCGCCAGCCAGCCGCCGGGGAAAAACGCGAAATGGGGTTTCTCGACAAGATCGAATGCACGCCAAAAGGCAATTTCTTCTACCTTCGTACAACATCTCAGACGTTGAAACTGCTGAGCAACCCGACGCTGCCACCCCAAATAATTCTGCATACCAACGATCTCGAGGGCGTTCAATTTGGCTGTCAGCTAAAGGCGATAGAAATTCCGGCGGTCTTTGTTTACAAGGACGCGTCGAATCAGAAAACGAAATCGATGGGCGATATTGTCTCGCTCGAATTCGTTCCGAAAAGCTTTGTGCTTGAATAAACGGCCTTGAAACGCCCGGATTCCAGCCGGCGTTCGTACGGGACGCGGTTTTTTCTTTGATCAGGACCGACGCTTTCAACTTTTTCTTCGATTATCCGGGAAATTATGATATTTTGACACTTGTTCCATGAGCCTTTAGCTAAACTCTCAGTCGTTAAGAAAGTGAGAAGTTGCCGCCCCGTTAGATCGATCTCAGTTTTTTTGTTCGCATTGGTCATTCTGTGCGGGCAACTATCCGCACAACAGACATCAAAGGAAAATAGAAACAAGACGAGCGGGCCTAACGGATCGGATCGGAAGATGACCGATGAGGAGATCAACCGAGAGGTCGAGACCGAATACCTCCGGACGATCAACCGCGCTTTAAGAAAGACCATAGCCTCGGAGAAGCGGGTTATCGGCTCAATTCAGAAGATCGACTGCGATCGCGGCATCGTTTTCACTATCAAAACAGACACCGAGAGCCTTAGGCTTCTAAGCAAAGATTTTTCAGGCCTTCAGCTCAATGCTTTTGTGCCCATGTCGGGGGATTCTACGATCGGATGCGATGCCGATCTTTCGAATATTGAGGCCGTTGTTGCATATAAGGAACGAGCTCTTGGAAATGGTCAGGTCCTCGGAGATATCGTGTCCGTCGAATTCGTACCAAACAATTTCCGCATTCTGAGCGATGAGGAAATGAACAAAAGCATCGCCTTCGAGCCCGAAGGTAGAGTAACAGACCGCAAGGAGAGAGCTGCCATATTCCGCGGTATAAGCAAAGAGCTATCTCTGCCGGAGCCCGGACAAAAACGCGAGGTCGGCTATCTGCAGCAGATCGAGTGCACGGGCAAGGGGAGCTTTTTTAACCTGCAGACCAGTGAGAAGAACCTCCGGCTTTTCAGCACATCGCCGACTGCGGTCAAAACCCGCCTCTTTACTCGGGAACTCGAGGGTATGCAGTTTGGCTGCGTGATGAAACCGATCGATGTTCCTGTCGTATTTATTTACAGGGAAATGGTTGACTCTAAAAACCGGTATGACGGCGAGCTTTATTCGCTCGAATTCGTTCCCAGAGATTTCATATTGTCCACGCCGCCCGCTCCGATGGGAAACCGCGTTGATACAGCCCGGCTCATTGTGCCCGAACGTGAAGTGCTCTTTGACGGTAGGCTCCGGTGATGACTTATCGTGCAAAAAAATATTTCTCGATATTAACTTACGGTGTTGTGCTGATGTCTGTCTCTATGGAGCTGAGAAATTCTGCGTTTGGGCAGAGCATCGTACCCAATGGGAGCTCTGGGCCATTTGCCGAGTCTCTGGAGCGACGATACCGCGAGACGGCCCTGCGAACCGTCGGAATGACAAAAAGGGGACTGCCCCCCGACGCTCGCATCAGCCAAGCCGCAACTAAAAGACTCAACGACGATTTCAGCCGTGTCCAGATCATCAGGCTCGACATGGTGCACGACATAACTACAGGCAGGCGATTCGAATACAACCGCCTTTTCAAAGATGCCGCCGAAATAAAGAAACTGGTCACTAGAATGCGAAGCGTTTTGGACCTTTCACCGAACGAGCAAAAAGATGGTCAACGTTTCGAAGCCGTCGAATTTGATCGAGAAAAAATACAGGATGCCGCTTCGAATCTGTGCATCGAGATAAGCGGCTTCATTGAAAATCCGATGGTCAGGTCCGGGGTCTATAACGCCCGCTCCGCCGCCGAAGCCGCTCGCTCTCTAGATACAGTGATCAACCTCGCCAACAACATCAAAAACAGCGCGCGAACCCTCCAAAGGTCGAAATAAGTTTGGTGACAAATCATTTGCCGATTGCATCGATATTCTATAAAACACGGCCCAACGGTCTCGGCGTCGCCATGAGCCGCCGCGATGTGACATTGCTCTGGATAAAAAGGAACGAAAGCTTTCTAAACAAATGGCCGAAAACTCAACCAAGCGACAGCAGATCGCATGTCATCATGAAAGTAGGCCTAACCTAAATTGTTCCTTGGACACATACGATTATGAGATTATTAGCAAGTATTTTAGTGATCGTTTTTCTGAGCCTGGTGCCGAGAGCTTCCGGTCAAGAGCAACTAACCTGTTTAAAAGATACAAAAGTCTCATTGAAAGTGGATCATCAGCCACTCGCTACAGTTTTGAGGAAATTAATGTTCGAATATGACATTTCCGTTGGATTTGAGGAATCGATTCTCGATAGAGATCACGACGATTACTCGTTTGAGACCAATGGAAGGTTTCGTCCGCAGTCTTACACATCCAGTGGACTAATGTTTAAAACTGACATACATCCCGTTGTAAATGTTAAGAATAATTTTATTTCGATAGACGTAAAGGATGCGAAGCTTGACGCCGTGCTTGATACGATTGTCAGCCAGATGCGCAATTATGCTTGGAGGGTAGATAGCGGTGTCGTTGATATATATCCTACCGCCAGTCGGGATCCGAATTTTGAAAGACTACTAAATCTCAAGATAGAGCAGTTTAGATTCGCGAACGGAATGCATGTAGCGGTGATTCGAACAAAACTTTTTGAATTACCTGAAGTCTCATCATATCTTTCTGAGAACAAGATACGTTATCGCGACTTTACGAATGGTATGACGGATTACAAGTCGCTGCAACAAGTTAGAATGGACTTTGAGAATCTGACTCTTTTGGAATTGCTAAATAATATAGCTAGGACAAATCATGGCGGTTGGATATTGAAAAGCAATAAGTTCGCAGAAGCCCAAGGCACTAAGTATATTGAGCTCCAATTATGATTCTCCGTTCGAAATCTTAGGACGAGGGTCAGGCCAACTTTTTTGATGACTTGTATTGTCAAAAAAGCCGTTTGTTGTATTAGCCGCTATTGCGTGTTTATGCCTGGAAACTGAGTCTAGAGGTTGCGGGTCGGCTGTATTCTCTGATCACGTAGGGTGCCAAGCAGCGATGTCCGTAATTCGCTGGAGTATTATCAGAAGTTTCTCGCATTGCCCGCCATAAAAGAGTCTCGCTAATTTATAAAATAATTCTCTAAAAAGGCATCCTGTTATGATACATTGTTGCATCTAAGACGCGGACCCGCGTCTTTTACCTGCGCCGTCGGCGTTTGATCTTTGAAATGCATACTTGTCCGTCGTCGGTAGCCTGCTCTCCATTCTACGGATCCGTTGAACGCGTTTAACGTGCGTGTGCGAGGCTGGGACATGGGACACGCAGATTTTGGATTTGGGACTGCCGATTTCGGATCGAGGGAAGACGAAATGTCCTACAAAAATTGCGAAAATCGTGGAACACGCCTCAGTTAAGAAAGTAGTGGGACAGCGGGACACGGTTGTGGTGAAACTTGTAAGAGACTGATCTACAATAGCTTACGGAAACAAGATTTGTCCCGACCGGCGCGGGACAAGCGGGACAGATGTGGACTTGTCGATTTGGGGCTTAGATCTGAAACGCTGCAAAATCGCGTTTTTCACGCCTTTGTGCTAAATTCTCCTTCGTTCCGCATTCCAAAATTCGAATTCAAACTTGAGATAAAGATATGCTCGCAACCATATTTCTGCCTATAGTATTGCTTTTTCAGGCTCCCGGGATCGGTCCTGGCGGACAAGGTGCTCCTCGCCCGACACCGGACGCAGCCCAGACCCAGACACGGCCCGCTGCAACGCCTGAACCTAAAGAAGAACTGCCGATCGTCACGAAACATTCCGTTCGTGTCGGATCGAAGACACTGAACTACACCGTGACCACGGGTTTTATGCCGCTAAAAAATGCGATATCGGGCGAGACCGAGGCGCGTATTTTTTTCATGGCGTACACGCTCGATGGAGCTACGGAAAAACGTCCGTTGATGTTCTCGTTCAACGGCGGGCCGGGGTCGGCTTCCGTTTGGCTGCACATGGGAGCGATCGGGCCCCGGCGTGTAAAGATGATGGACGACGGCATGATGCCGCCACCGCCGTTCGAGATCGAAGACAATCAGCAGACATGGCTTGAGCAAACGGACCTGGTATTTATCGATCCGGTCGGAACGGGATACTCCCGTGCGGCAAAACCCGAGCTTGCCGCAAAATATTTTGGTGTTCGCGGCGACATCGAATCGGTCGGCGAGTTTATTCGGCTTTATCTTGGCCGTTACGAACGCTGGTCGTCGCCGCTTTATCTCGTGGGTGAAAGCTATGGAACCACACGAGCGTCAGGCCTCTCCGATTTTCTTTTTGAACACGGGATCGGCCTAAACGGCATCGTGCTGATCTCGACGGTAATGAATTTCCAGACGCTGCGGTTCGCGAACAACAACGACCTGCCGCTTGTGCTGATACTTCCCTCTTACGCGACTACCGCGTGGTATCACAAACGGCTTTCGCCCGAGATGCAGGCCAAACCCGTCGCACAGATCGCCCGCGAAGCCGAGAATTTCGCCGCCAACGAATACGCCCCCGCGATGCTGCGGATCGACGCTCTGTCAGGCCAGGAAAAACAAAACCTGCTCGACAAATTCAGCTTGTACACTGGCCTCAGCAGATCGTTTGTCGATAACAATAATTTTCGTATTGAGCTGGATAAATTTAACAAAGAACTGATGCGCGACCAACGCAGAACTGTCGGCCGACTCGATAGCCGCTTTCTGGGCATCGACCGCGACGCCGGCGGATCTGAGCCGGACACAGACCCTAGCATGAACGCGATCCGGCCGCCTTACACCGCTGTTTTCAATGACTATGTCCGCCGCGAGCTTGGATACAGATCGGACATCGAATATTACATTCTCGGCGGTGGCATTACTGCTCCGTGGAACTGGAACACAAGTAACGGATACGCGGACACCAGCATTCCGCTGAAAGATGCGATGGCGAAAAATCCGTACATGAAGATACTGATCGCGTGCGGTTATTACGACATGGCCACGCCCTTTTACGCTGCGGAATATACAGTGGCTGCTCTCAATTTAGATCCGTCGCTCCGCAAAAATATCACTTTCCAATATTACGAATCGGGACACATGGTCTATCTTGAGAAAAATTCGCTCAAGAAGCTTCACGACGATGTCGCTTCATTCATTCAGAGCTCGACTCGTCGCTGATCAGAACACGACTTCGACCGGAGATCGAAAATCCATTCGGAGAACCGATTCCTGATCGAACTTTTTAACGTAAGCCGCGCGGATCTCGTCGATCTTTGCGCGGCTGTTTTTCTTGGACGCAGCGGGATAGAGAAAGACGATCACGGTGCTCGGTTCGGAGGTGATCTTACCGCTCTTATCGCGGTACTGTCCATAACCTTCTAACACCGTAAACCCGTCGGGAAATCGTGGGGTTACCTCGGTGGCAAGAAATTGCCGCCACTGCTCTTCCGAAACGACGTCGCCGCCTTTGATCGACCGACCGAAATACAATTCTGTCCGGTAAAACTTGTCGGCAACAATAGCTGCTCGATGTTCGGGTTGTAGGATCGGCCCTGCGTTAAGAACTATCGGAGACAAACCGAGTATTAAAATGAGCGTGGCGGCTACTGCGAGTCTATTTTTCATGCGACGTTTGTCCGCCTATTAGGTTTATAGCATGCGAGAGAACCCGACGGATGACCTCGAAGCATTCACGCACACCTTTCGGAGATCCCGGAAAATTTATGATCAGCGTATTTCCTCTGATCCCGCAAACACCTCGTGAAAGCATTGCCATCGGCGTTTTATCGGCCGTTTCGCGGCGTATAGCTTCGGCCATTCCCGGAGCTTCACGTTCTATAACGGCCCGAGTCGCCTCGGGCGTATTATCACGCGGCCCAAAACCGGTACCGCCTGTGGTAATGATCAAATTGATCCCGTCACTCTGCGCAAACCGGTGAAGCGTCTCGCGAATATCGACGAGATCATCCGAGACTATCGTTCGCTCGACGATCTCCGCGCCCGCCGATGACAAAACTTCGACGAGCACGTCCCCCGACAGATCATCGTCGGTCGTCCGGGAATCACTTACCGTAACGACGGCCGCTTTTATCGCAGTGTTTGGCATTTGGCGTTAGTAAAGGTCTCAACGCTAATTTCAGGAATGCTTACGTTCTTTTGTTCCGCAGCCGCAGTCGGAGCCGCAGCCGGATTTGGGTGAGAAAGCTTTCGTCTTTTTCCAAAACACGACCCCGGCATACGAAAGAGCTCCCAAGAGTATTAAAGCGACCACTATGAATTGCTCATTCATATCGTTAGGCAAAACCGAGCAGCCTGCCTCCTTGAAAGGTGATGAACGCCGCGATCCACGCGAGGCCCGTCATATAACCGATCATAAAAAATGTCCATGCCCACGAATTTGTCTCGCGCCTCACGATCGCCATGGTCGACATGCACTGCATCGCGAGCACAAAGAAAACCATCAGCGTAACAGCGGTCAGCGGGGTCCAGGTCACGGCGCCGTCGTCGCTTTTCGCTTCGCGGATGGCGGAAATGAGCGTTTCCGATTGCGCATCCTGATCCTTGCCGACATTATAAATGATGCTCAGCGTCGACACGAGTACCTCTCGCGCGGCAAAGCTTGCGATCAGCGCCACGCCTATCTTCCAGTCAAACCCGAGCGGCCTTATCACAGGTTCGATCACGTGTCCGAGCTTGCCAGCAAAACTATTGCGAAGCTGCTCGCTTTCGGGGGAAATGTCAGGTTGCCGCGTCTCGACGGAAACTTCCCCGTTCGCGGCCGGCGCTTCAGTCGTTTGCACGGCGGTCCGCGGAAAATAGGTCAAAACCCAAAGAATTATAGAGATCGCCAGGATCACCGTTCCGGCCCGTTTCACAAACAACCATCCGCGCGTAAACATATTTTGCACGACGGTGCGAATATTCGGCAGCCTATATGGCGGGAGCTCCATCACGAATGGGGGAGGCGGGGCCTTTAGTATTGTTCGCTTAAGAACGAACGCGACGATTACCGCTACAATTATCCCCAGCGCATACATCGCCAGCATCAGCACCGCACCGAGAGAGATAAATCCAAACACTTTCCGGCCAGCGAAAAACGCCGCGATCATCAGTGTATAAACCGGCAATCGGGCCGAGCAGCTCATCAGCGGCGCGATCATGATAGTCGCAAAACGGTCGCGCCGGCTCTCGATGGTCCGCGTCGCCATGATGCCCGGAATCGCACACGCAAAGCTGCTCATGAGCGGCAAAAATGCCTTGCCGTGAAGCCCGACGCGGCTCATCAATTTGTCGAGCAGAAACGCGGCACGGGCCAGATAACCCGTATCTTCAAGTATCGAAATAAAAAGAAACAACAGCAGTATCTGCGGCAGAAAGACAAGAACACCGCCGACGCCCGCGATGACACCATCGACAAGCAGGTCCACCAGAATTCCCGGTGGCATTTCGGTTCGGACGAGATCGCCTAATGCTCCAAAACCTTTGTCGAGCAGGTCCATCGGCAGGCTCGCCCACGAAAAGATCGTTTGAAAGACCAGCAGCAAAACCGCAACGAGAATCACCAATCCGAAAACTTTATGCGTTAGAACGCGATCGATCTTCTCCGAAACCCGGTGTTCCTTACGATCGTTGTGTTTGACCGCTTCCTGAACGACCTCGGAAATAAAATTGTAGCGGGCAAATATCTTGGCGTTCTGGCCGTCCTCGGCGTTGCCATTCATCTCGAACGGTACGGTCGGCGGCTTGTCGAGCACTTCGCCTACGCTCTTTAGCAACTGCGTCTTGCCGCGGCCGGTCTTCGCGTTGATCGCGACTACGGGTGTTTTCAAAAGCTCCGATAATTTGTCGAGGTCGATCTCGTGCTTTTGTTTTTCGAAGGCATCGATCATCGTCAAAGCAATGACAACCGGGATGCCAAATTCGAATATCTGAGTTACGAGGTAGAGATTTCTTTCGAGGTTGGTCGCATCGACTACGGCGATGATCGCGTCCGGCTTAGGAACGCCGGCCTGTTCACCGGTGATCACATCACGGGCGATTTGCTCGTCCATCGACGTCGCGTCCAGACTGTAAAGTCCCGGCAGATCGATCAGATTCGCCTTGCCGTTCTCAAGCTTCCACGCGCCCTGCTTACGCTCGACGGTCACACCGGGATAGTTCGCAACCTTCTGCTTTAATCCGGTCAGAGAATTGAAAAGGGTGGTTTTACCCGCGTTGGGATTACCTGCGAGCGCTATCGTTAGCTGAGATTTATGGCCGTTCTGCTTCATTCGGCGGTCCTGAATTTCTCAAAACCTCAAAAAGAAACATCGATCGAATCGGCTTCGTTCTTTCGCATCGCAAGGCTGTAACCGCGAACCCGTATCTCGATCGGGTCGCCGAAAGGAGCCGTCTTTACCATCTCGACCGATACACCTGGTACCACGCCCATCTCCATTAAACGCCGCGAGATACGCGAGTTGCCGTTGACTGCTACGACGCGGGCCGATGAACCGACGGGCACATTTGTGAGGGTAGAGCCTTTACTTACTAAGTGATCTGAAAACATCTTATAATTCCTTGGCCGGCGGTAAACGCGAAACAAATATTATCCAGCCAAGACCATACTACTCTAATTGAAAACCGTTTTCAATTTCATTTAGCGAAAAGAAATGCTTTTATTTTCGCAATTTCGACCCGAGCTATGGGCGAATCAGGTCCGCCTGATACGGGCCGACCGTGATCCGCAGCGGCAGTCGCCTCGCGTCAGTGCTTAGCCAGACCTTTATCGCCAACGCATCGAGCTGCGGATTGCCGGTATTTACCGAGATCAAAACGCAGTCCTGTTTCTTGCCCGAGGGTGTGTCGATGGTCGCGTTGGTCGGCCGCAGCGTAAAAATGTACGCCTTCGAATCCCAAAAAACAGCCACGCGAGTGTCGTTCACCGGATTAGCCAGATCCCGATTCTGCTTCAGATCGAAGGTACGTATCGCGTAGATGAACGATAGCAAGCTTTGCGTGCCGACCGGTGCATCGGCAATATTCCCGGGGCCGAATGTTACCTTGCCCATCGTCTGATCGAATCTCTCGCTTCGGTTAAAAAAGCTGAGTGCCCCGAACAAACGAAACTCCGATAGCTGCGGCGACAAAAGATCCGGATCGACGCGAGCGATCAGATTGTCTTTCGGATCGAGCACGGTCTCGCCCGGCTCGATCTGCTTGGCGTCTGCCGACAAAAGCAGGCTGTCAAAATTTCCGAACAGCTTTCGTTCCTTCACCGATAACGTTACAACGCCGACGGCCCGTGGGCCGGACGTTACACGGTAATCCAGAGCTTCCCCGATGGCGAACGGAAGATCGGGCGAGAGTGGTCGATTCTCAACGTAAGGCAGGGGTGTCGGCGTCGGTGTCGGCATTCGAATTACGATCGGTGTCGGGACCACAACCGGTGTCGGAGCTGGGTCGGATGTCGGATCGGTTTCAGTTTTAACGACCTCGACACTCGCGAGCGATCCTATGAATTTTCCCTTGCGGGTTTTCGCCTTGAACGAAAACTGGACAGGCAGCCTTTTGTCGTCCGACGAAAGATACAGTTTCAGTTCCGTGATCCCGCTCTCGGTGAGATAGGTACTGTCCACCGTCGAAACCATCGTATCAAATTCCCCCGCGCCCGTTTTCACCCGTTCGGTTCCCACGGGAGCCAGCGCAACAGTGTAGATCTTGTCGTTATCTGAAAAATTGAACGAACCTGCACCGCCCGAGCCGCGGATCTTTTCTATCAATGTAAGCAGATCAAACGATGTGGCCGGCGAGGTGAGAAAATTCTGCGTAGTTTCCTGCGGATCGACCGAGTTGTTTCGGATCTTTGAAATGAATATCGGATAGCCTGTCTCGGGCGACACGTATGTCGTTCGCGATTCGTCGATCGTAAAAAATTGTGCGCCGACCAAGCCGAGCGTTTTCAGCTTGCTTCGAAGCTCGATCGCATCATATCCGCTTAGCTTACCTCGTGAGACCGTGTAAAGTTCGGCATACGCAACACTCTGAAGTTGCCCGAAAGAGACGTTATAAGTAAGTTTTTCGCCGATCCGAAAATGGTCGGTCTGGCCCTGGCCGAACGTGAGACCAATGCATAAACAAATCAGAACGGCGGGCGTGATGCCTGCGGGCACACGACAACTAATGCTGACCAAATTTTTCAGATACGAGATCATCACTTATTTTGCCTGATCGATTTCCTCAATGATCTTTTGAACTGCGCCCTGCCTGTCCGGTGCCGATGTTATCGGCCGGCCGATCACTAGATAGTCCGAGCCCGCGGCGAGAGCCTCCGCTGGTGTTGTTACACGCTTTTGGTCGTCGCGAGTTTCATTATTTGGCCTTATACCGGGTGTGACGATCATAAAATTATCGACATCGATTGACCTTCTAATCGCCAAGGCTTCCCTTGGTGACGCCACCACGCCGTCCAGCCCGTTTGCCGCCGCGTCCCGCGCAAGCTTGACCACATATTCCTCGACCGTCGCGTCGACCCCAAGATCTTGGAGCGTGTCTGCGTTCGAACTTGTCAGCAGCGTCACGCCTATCATCAGCGGTTTTTGCCGTCCTTCGCATTCACAGAATTCCTTAACCGCATCCGACGCCCGCGACATCATTTCGCGTCCGCCGATAGCGTGAACATTGAACATCCACACACCTAACCTCGCCGCCTCGACCGAAGCACAGGCTACGGTATTCGGGATATCGTGGAATTTGAGGTCCAGAAAAACCTTGTGGCCCGAACCGGTCAACTCGCGAACAAAATCCGGTCCGGCCGCAGTGAATGACTGCAAACCGACCTTGAATGCACCGACTTCCTCACCGATCTCGCCCACGATCTCGCGAGCCGCGTCAGCGGTTTCGACATCAAGTGCAACGATAATTCTGTCTTTTGTTTTGATCGCGGGTGTTTTCGCTATTGAGGCTTCGGTCATTTACTAATCGAGGTCAAGCGGATTTCGGAAAGGCTTGTCCGAATCGGTATCGGCGCGTTTTAACGCCTCTTTGAACTTTTCATCCAGCAGCCGCTCGCGATCCTTCTGTGACGACATTTCCTGGGCGAACAGCTGCTCTCGCAGTTCTTTCTTCTTGCTGAGCTCGCCCGCAAGGTCTTCAAACGACCCGTGCGCTCTTTTTTTCTCTTCGTGCGATATGATCGCTCCCGTCTGCGCATCGATCGTCAGCGTGGCTTCGCAGCAAGGACAAATCAGCGTAAAACGTTCCATACCGACGCAAATTATACATCAGATCGCAGCCTCAAAGGAACGCGTGCCTTAACAATCTGCCCGCTTTCCTTTGCCCCTTTGCGGCTTTGCGGGAAACATCCTCTTGGCTTTCCTTTGAGACTTTGGGAAAACACTTCCCGGTTCATCGAAGCCGCTTCACCAAACTTTCCTTCACTTTCGGCCATTCCGAATCGATGATGCTGAAATACACCGTGTCGCGAACACGCCCCGAGGCGCAGATGATGTGCCTTCGAAAAATCCCTTCGTGTTTGGCCCCGATCCGCAAGATCGCGCTCCGCGACTTCTCATTCAGTGCATCCGTTTTCAATTCAACGCGTATGCATTTCCATGTTTCAAATGCATGCCTCAGCATCAGGAACTTCGCTTCGGTGTTCACCGCCGTTCGCTGCCATTTCGGATTGATCCATGTCCAGCCGATCTCCGCGTGAAGATTCGCCGTGTCGAGGTTCGCAAATCGCGTCGACCCGATCACCGTCCCACTTGCCTTATCGATCGTCACGAACGGCAACGCAAACCCGCGCTTCTGGTCGGCCAGTGCCGATCGCACATACGCCTCCACATCGCCGCGCGTCTCGCACGCCGTCGGGACCCAGGTCCAGAGCTCTCTTTCCATCCCAACCTCCGCCAGAGCATCCACGTGTCCAAGATCCATCGGCACCAGCCGGACTATCTCGCCTTCCAAAACCACCGGTTCAACGATCATATTTCCATGATAACGCCTTTACCCAACGGCCGACAGCCACTCATTTATCCGCAGAGAATATGTTCGGCCGTAACGACGGTCGATTCACCTAAAACCGCCGATTGTTTAGTTCGACATTTTTACACCAATCCAATAACATTTAGTTAGATATTTATTGCGATCAATTTGGGGGGCGAGAATGGATAATCGGGTATCGGACGCCATTAGCAAGGTTCCGCAGGTAACTCTCATCTTCTGGATCGTCAAGATCCTGTGCACCACACTTGGCGAGACGGGCGGAGATTCGTTGACAATGTCGTTTTTAGGCGAGACGACCGAGGACGCCAATCCACACGGCTATCTCATCGGCACTGCCATCTTCGCTGCGATCTTTATCGTTGCCGTTGCAATACAGATCCGTGCACAACGCTTTCACCCATTTCTTTATTGGCTCACGATAATCGCGACAACGACCGTCGGAACGACCCTTGCTGATTATCTGGACCGTTCCGCCGGGATCGGCTACACCGGCGGCTCAACAATACTGCTGATCTGCGTTATCGCGTCATTACTCATCTGGAGGGCCGTGATGGGAACGGTTTCGATCGCCAGCGTAAATACGGCGCGTGTCGAAATATTTTATTGGGTCACGATAATGTTTTCGCAGACGCTCGGAACTGCGCTTGGCGACTGGTTCGCCGATAGTGCCGATCTAGGCTATCTGGGAGCAGCAGGAGTTTTTGGCGGAGCTCTCCTGGTCACATACCTTCTTTATCGTTTCACTTCTGTTTCCCACACGCTCCTGTTTTGGATCGCCTTTATTCTCACGCGTCCGCTCGGTGCGGTCGTCGGTGATTTTCTCGATAAACCGCCTGAAGCTGGAGGCCTCGAATTGAGCCGTTATGTCGCTTCGGGGATCCTGCTCGCGGCGGTGGTTCTATGTATTCTCGTTTTTCCCCAAAAGCCGGCCGAGGAGGCCCACTAAAATGACAACTTACAGATCGCTTTGCGTCGTTTTTCTAATAATTACAGGTTCAGTTCTAAATGTTTTCGCGCAGAAAACTAGTGGATATCATTTGGTAGACGAAATTAAGGTCGGCGGCGAAGGCGGATGGGACGGCCTTGTCGCAGATCCTGGATCACACCGCTTGTACGTTTCGCATGCGACCCGCGTGATAGTGATCGATACTGAAACAGACAAGGTTGTCGGCGAGATCCCAAATACGAATGGAGTTCACTGTATAGCTCTTGCAGAAAAACTGGGGCGTGGATTCACGACCAACGGCCGCGACAATACGGTTACAATATTCGACCTCAAGACCTTGAAAGTACTGGGAACTGTTCCAACTGGCAAAAATCCAGATGCGATTTCGTACGATCCCGTGTCGAAACGGATTTTCGCGTTCAACGGCGGCTCATCGGACGTGACGGTGATCGACGCGGCAGATGGAAAGGTGGCGAGTACGGTTCAACTCGGAGGTAAACCTGAGTTTTCGGCTGCCGATGGCAAAGGCACCGTGTTCGTAAATCTCGAGGACAAAAGCCAGACGTTGGCGATCGACGCCGTAAAGATGACGGTACGTGAGCGCTGGGCGCTTGCACCCGGCGAAGGCCCGACCGGCCTCGCCCTCGACCCGAAAACGATGCGGCTCTTTAGCTCATGCGATCAGCGAATGGTGATCTTGGACGCTGTTTCCGGTAAGGTCTTGTCCGATGTTCCCACAGGCAAAGGGACCGATGGTGCGGAGTTCGATCCGCACGGCCCGTTTGCTTTCGCGTCGAACGGCGAAGGAACGCTCACGGTCGTCCGCGAGGATTCAAAGGACAAATTCAGCTTGCTTGAGAACGTGCCGACACGCCGCGGTGCCAGAACAATGGCTATCGACACAAAGACCCAAAAGGTCTATCTGCCGACGGCCCAGTTTGGGGAAACTCCGGCCGCCACGCCGGCTCAGCCTCGCCCGCGGGCACCCATGATCCCGAACAGCTTTGTGATACTCGTTTACGGAAGATAGCCCCTAGGGTTTACCGGATTTCTTGTCGTCGGCCTTTTCTTTGGCTTCGCCCGCGGCGGTCTCCGCCGTGACTGCGATCACGGCACCGGTAACGGCGTCGATATTAACTTCGGTAATGCCTCTATTCGCGGTCCGGATGTCGAATGAATAGATCATCTTTCCGTGTTCTCTCTCTAGTTCGGAGCTTTTAATGCGCCCTTTCACCTGCTTGAGAGCTATCTGTTTGGCTCGCTGCATCCCGATGTACTTAGGCTTGGCAAAAGTAACGGAAAGGAACGATAGTATCAACAATATTGCTAAACATGTCTTTTTCATAGATTCAGTCCTTCCAAGGTATTTGACACAATTTTCAGCCGATCTACCATTCAGAACGTCCACTGAATTCCCAGGTAGCCGATGAATCGGGGATCGTAATGACGCCTGATACTTTTACCCGCCGAGCCGATGATCGCCGCATGTTTGGCAACCTGAAGTCGGAAGCCAATGTTGCCCACGATATCGCTTTGCCTGAGCAGTCGAGCCTCGCCCTCACCGTGAATTTCGGCCAACAATTCGAGAGCCTTGGTCAGTTCCCTCCCGACCACGACGCCATAGATCATTTCATCGCGGCCGCGTTTGAAGCGGTAGCCGATGTCTCCGTTGATCCCGTATTTCCCGAGCTGCGTCTGTATCTGTATCGGCATGAGAAACGCAGGCCCTTTATCCACAAGGCCTTTATTCACGGATGAATTCATTGTATTGAATTCCACTTGCGGATACATAGAAAGCGCCACGCGGTGATGTTCCTTTTCATCGCGAAAACGCCATCTGACACCGATGTTCACATTTCCCAAACCATTTACACCAGTCTGCCCGTTTTGATGAAGCACGAGCCACGGTATCTCGACCTTGAGCTGATAGTGTTCCGACAGCCCGTAATTAATATCAAGAAGCGGCGTACCAAAAAGCCGTCCGTCCGTTGCCCGTTCGACCGTAAACGCCGAATTGATCTCCCAGTGGCCTTTGGGAACCGTTTCAGTGTCGTCCGTGATCATCGGCGGCCCGCCCTGCGGCCTCGCCGCCGCCGGTGTGAACACAGCGATCGCCAGCAACAATATCACTCCCGGCAGCCGGCTTAGCCACGATTTGCTCAAATTATCCACTGCTAAATATTACCATCGTCTCGCCCACGGACACTTCTTTAGGACGGGTGAGAGGTTCGGCAGGATCCCTTTCGGCAGAGTTGATCTTTGAAATTGAAACAGTCGGTTGTCGTTAGTCAGTTGATCTACAGTTCTCCATTAGCTCCGCAAGAAAACGATCGTCCATGAACGCGGCGCATCGTCAAGAGCTAAGTTACCGAAAGGTTCAAGGCGTTGATCGAGGACGATAGCGCTCTGCGGGACACGATCTTCTACATGAGTTGTGCGTTCTTGATCGCGATTCCCCGCCGCATAAGCTCTTTATTCTTTTCGGTCATAGGCTCCTGAGGTGGGGATGAGGCGAGGCCGCCGCCACCGTCCGCCCCGTGCATATCGTCATTTGACCAGAACGGAAACTGATTATGAAGCGACTCATGAAAAGCCAGCCTCGCATAAGCACTGTCATGCAGAGGCGTGCCCGAGGTGCGCAAATAGAACTCTGAACCGGTGATCTTTCCCTGAGTGCGGGTATGTCCCCCCGCATCTCCGCGAATGTTGTTACCCGGCATTTGCTGCTGCAGGTAGGACGTGGCGATGTCATGGACAAAATGAAGCACGATAGCATCCGATGCCGCTCCGGTGCCCCAGTCCACTACAGCACTGTCCACCGTGCCCGAGAAAACCTGATCGAATAGATTCTGGAGACCTGTTTTGATGACTCCCTGCAGGCGAGGGGTAATGCGAGTGTGATTGACGATCTTAATACTATATGCAGACATGGAAGTTGCTCCTTTCCTCGTGGACGCACCGCCTGCCTCATTTTGCCTAACAGGTCCGGAAAATAAGGTATCTGGATACGGTTTTACTCTTCCCAATCTCCTTGGCCTTCTCGTTCCACGTGGTAGCCGGAGCCTTGTAGCGATTCGATCACATCCCGCGCATGGGATTCATCACGAACTTCCAACAGCAGCTCGATACCGACACGTCCAAGAGGTGCCAGCCACATCGCACGCCGGTGAAAGACCTCGATGACGTTGGCTCCGGTGTCCGCGGTACGGTTCAGAAGTTCGGCGAGGGCACCGGGACGGTCGAGAACGAGGAGTTTGAGAATAATATATCGGCCCTGGCGCACAAGCACCTGCTGCAGAACGAGAGCGAGCAGGTTTGCGTCGATATTCCCTCCGCAGAGAACGGTACAGACGGTGTCTGTGCTCTTCACGCCGACCTTTTTTGCCAGCAGAGCGGCAACACCCGCCGCACCGGCACCTTCGACGACGAGGTGATTGTTCTGGACGCAATGAAATATCCCTCGGGCGATCTCTTCTTCTGTAACTTCTACGACCTCGTCAACGAACTGTTGTATAAGGGGCAGTGTAAGTTCGCCCGGACGCTTTACGGCGATGCCGTCCGCGATGGTCGGCTGGTGATCGGCTTCGACCGGTTCACCGGCTTTCAGGGATTTGTTAACGGCAGCAACATTGGACGCCTGAACGCCAATCATACGAACACCGGGCATCAGGGCCTTGGCCGCGACAGCGATACCCGAGATTATGCCGCCCCCGCCGATGGGAACGACGATCACCGAAGTTTGGGGCAGGTCCTCGGCTATCTCGCAGCCGATAGTTCCCTGCCCTGCAATGACCAGCTCGTCGTCGAACGGATGAACGTAAGTGTAGCCGTGCTCCGACTGCAATTCACGCGAACGCCCGACCGCTTCGTCAAATGTCGAGCCGAACAACACGACCTCGGCACCCTGGGCTTTGGTGGCCGTGATCTTCGTCAAAGGAGCGAATTCGGGCAGCACTATGGTCGCCTTGATCTTGTGAAGCCTGGCAGCAAGGGCAACGCCCTGAGCATGATTCCCTGCAGAGGCAGCGATCACACCCCGCTTCTTTTCGTCATCGGACAGACGCGAGATCTTGTTGTAGGCTCCGCGGACCTTGAACGAACCGCTTCGCTGCAGGCATTCGGCCTTGAGAAAAGCGTCGGCACCGATCTCGGTCGAGAGCTTTTCGTCGGAAAGAATTGGTGTCGGGATGATAATGCCGGCAAGCAGTTCGCGGGCACTCTGAATATCCGGAAGATGGACGGCCATATTAGCGGAAATTATAGCAAAATAACGTCTTGGCGGGATAACGGTCGCGTTTATCGGGGAAATAGGTTATATTTGCTCAATCTGTTTCTCAAAACCATCCCCCTTCGGAGGAAATGAATGGAATTATTTGGCCTAGGATTCGTCTTCCTGATGTTCTTTGCGATAGCTCTGCTGGTTGTGGCATGGAAAACCATTAAGATCGTTCCGCAATCCAGTGTTCTTCTGATCGAGCGGCTGGGACGGTTTCATCGGATCGCTGCCAGCGGTTTGAATATCATCGTCCCGTTCTTCGAGGCGCCGCGAGCCGTGTACTGGACGAACGTTAGGCCCGGCACGACCTTTATCGATTCCCGCGAACAGTTCATTGACCTGCCTCCGCAGTCCGTGATCTCACGCGATAACGTAATGATCACCGTCGACTCGGTCGTCTACTGGCAGATAACCGATCCGGTCAAGGCTACGTATGAAGTAAACGACCTGGTCGGAAGTATTGTGCAGTTGACGTTCACGGGAATGCGTTCGGTCATCGGAAAGCTCGATCTCGATCACACGCTGTCGTCACGCGATCAGATCAACAACGAGCTGCGTCTGATCCTCGACGAAGCAACCGACAAATGGGGCGTGAAAGTTACCCGTGTCGATATCAAAAATATCACTCCGCCGGAGGACGTTCGGATCACGATGGAAAAACAGATGACCGCCGAACGAAACCGCCGCGCATTGATCCTGACTGCCGAGGGCGACAAGCAGGCAGCCATCACTCGTGCAGAGGGCGAAAAGCAGGCTGCGATCACTCGTTCTGAAGGCAACAAGCAGTCGGCGATCCTCGATGCGGAAGGTGCCGCGTCGGCTCGTTTGACATCCGCCACCGCCGAGGCTTCGGCGATCGCTCAAATATCAGGAGCTATCGGCGATCGCAGCAAGACCGCACAATATTTGCTCACTTCGAGGTACGTCGATTCGCTGCGTGACATGGCGAAAACATCGAATTCGAAAGTGATCTTTATGCCCACAGAAACTTCAGGAGTGCTCTCAAGCGTTGGAGCATTCAAGGAAGTCTTTTCAGCCACCGGCGAAACCGAGGAACCGAAGGACCGTCTCCCTTCTCCTCCCAGAGCGCCGCGTGAATTAGATAAATAAATAAAACGAAAGAGGTTAATTTTTATGAAGATAATAGGTGGACTGATTCTGGTTTGTATGGTTGGGTTAGGAGCAGCGATCTACACTTTGGGATTCGTCTCTCCACCGGCTGCAACCGGCGATGCAAAGGTTAAAAATATGTACGACTTCACCATGAAGAACATCGACGGTGCGGACGTGAATCTCGGCAAGTATAAAAAGAATGTCGTCATGATCGTCAACACTGCGAGCAAATGCGGCTACACACCTCAGTACGAAGGATTGGAGAAGATATACGAGAAATACAAAGACAAAGGCTTTGTGATCCTCGGCTTCCCTGCTAACAATTTCGGTGCCCAGGAACCTGGAACGGAAACGGAGATCAAGGAATTCTGCACGCTGAAATATCACGTCAGTTTCCCGATGTTTTCCAAAATATCGGTCAAGGGCGAAGATCAGCATCCGCTCTACGCCTATCTGACAGGCAAGGAAACCGACCCCCAGTTCGCCGGCGACATCACCTGGAATTTCAATAAGTTCCTTGTCGATCGCAATGGCAACGTCGTAGCTCGTTTCTCGTCAAAGGACACCCCCGAAGGGGATACCGTCACGGCCGCTATCGAGAAGTATCTCGCAGACAAATAATCGCGCTAGTAGCCTAATCAATAAAAAAGCCGGAAGGTACAAACCCTTCCGGCTTTTTTAATTTTTCACGGTATTGCATCAATGCGGTTCAAATCGCTCAGCTCCGTGGGAGCGTCATGTTTGTAGCACCGATCGAGATAGAATGATCCCAGCTCCGTAGGAGCGACACGTCTACCCCCCCCCTGCTCCAGCTCCCTTCCTTACAGCCGTCTCGGCTGACGGGTGGTTCTCATGACAACCAATCGACGCGTGAAAGGTTTTTAGATCGCGGAACAATTTTCTTCAAACGGTGTCTAACGTGAAGAACCAACTTCCTCGCGCGTCGTTGCAGCCTTTGAGAATCGATGAAATTACGTAAATGCGTTCTGCTGATCTCCGTTCTTTTTCTCGCTGTCGTTTTCTCTTTCGCTCAGAACAAACATCTTGGGTTCAAAGACCGGATCGCGGTTAAACGTGAGATCCTGAGGACGCGAAGCTTCGAAGGAACCGACACCCCGGACAGCATGAAACCGGTCGTTTACGTTATCGATAGCGACCTCAAACCCCCCGACCTTCCGTGGCGGAAGAATTTTCGGTTCGTGCTCACCGATCAGAAAACGATGGACAAAATGGCCCTGAACGGAGTCGATTATTTCGAGCTGGACGTTAGCGTCGAACGGCGACGCATCTTCGCATATCTCACCTACACCGGACAGGATCGGGCGAGCCACTATGGCACCGGCAATACAAGGCTCTATATTTGTCGCAGACTGCCCGGAAGCCGCTGGCAAGTGAAGGGCGGCAAGATAGTCAACCTTTGGATCGCCGAGGGCGAATAGCTAGTACGCCGATGTCCTCGATTTCCTATGGCGTGTTACGCCGGAGTTGCCGTTAACGTCTCCGAATGGTAAGTCGGTTAACAAAAGCGATGCGGATTCGGCGATCAATCGATCGTAATTCCTTCAAAAACATCTTTCCGCTCATACTTGTATATGATACTCTGTTGCATCTTCGACACACACGGTGTCTTTTTAGCTGTGCCATTGGGGCTTGATCTTTGAAAGGAAAAGTTGTCATCCGTCAGTGATCGATCGCCAGTTCCCATTCTGTCTGTTTCGTCAAGAAATAGGTTTACAACTAAAA